>NC_013939.1:907500-1227500 GCF_000010985.1 Deferribacter desulfuricans SSM1 | reverse complement strand
AACCACTTATCAATTTTTGATAAATTGTATATTTCATCAATAGTGAAACCTGCTCTTAAGCTTTCAGCTATATAAAATACACGTTTATCAGTAGGTCTTTTGAGAAATCTAATAATTTCATCTTTAACACTATCCTTTTGTAACTCTTCTTCACTAAAAATTTCATCAAAACCTGTTTTACCTATTTCAAGAGAGTTTATTGCTTTTTGAAAAGCTTCTTTAAATGTTCTTCCTATTGCCATTACTTCGCCAACAGATTTCATTTGAGTGGTCAACGTATCGTCAGCTCCAGGAAATTTTTCAAAAGTAAATCGTGGATATTTAACAACACAGTAATCTATAGTGGGTTCAAAGCACGCAGGGGTCTTTTTTGTAATATCATTAGGGATTTCATCAAGTGTATAACCTACAGCTAATTTTGCTGCTATTTTCGCAATTGGAAATCCTGTAGCTTTTGAGGCTAAAGCAGAACTCCTTGATACTCTTGGATTCATTTCTATGATAACTTGTCTTCCAGTTTTTGGATCAACGGCAAACTGAACATTTGAACCGCCAGTATCAACACCAATTTCTCTAATAACTTTTATAGCTGCATCCCTTAAATATTGGTATTCTTTATCAGTTAAAGTTTGAATTGGAGCAACAGTAATACTATCACCAGTATGAACACCCATAGGATCAAAATTCTCTATTCCACAAATAATTACAACGTTATCTTTTAAATCCCTCATCACTTCTAGTTCTATTTCTTTCCAACCGATTATCGATTCTTCTACAAGAATTTCATTTACTGGAGAGGCTTCTAATCCCCATATTACGTATTCTCTATATTCCTCCATGTTGTAGGCAACGTTACCACCTGTCCCGCCAAGAGTAAAAGAAGGTCTTATAATTGCAGGAAAACCTATATCTTTAATTACTTTCATTGCTTCATCATAAGAGTTTACATACGCGCTTTTTGGCATATCTAAACCGATTTTTGCCATAGCTTTTTTAAATAATTCTCTATCTTCAGCTTTTTGAATTGCATCTATTTTTGCGCCAATTAGCTCCACGTTATACTTTTCTAAAACTCTAGCTTTGTGTAAATCGATAGCTAAATTTAAAGCTGTTTGTCCACCAACGGTTGGGAGAATGGCATCTGGTTGTTCTTTCTTTATAATTTTTTCTACTATTTCTACAGTTAACGGTTCTATATATGTGGCATCAGCAAATTCAGGATCAGTCATGATTGTGGCTGGGTTAGAGTTAACTAATACTACTCGATAACCTTCTTCTTTTAAAGCCTTAACAGCTTGACTTCCAGAATAATCAAATTCGCAAGCTTGACCAATGACTATTGGACCTGAACCTATAATCATGATGGTGTTTAGATCTTCTCTTTTTGGCACAATTTTCCTCCCAACAAACAAATTGTCAATGTATAAACTTTTTGGTGATTTTTTTCAATAGAAAAAGGTGGTAGGGCATAATTTAGCCCTACAATTTTATATTTAATTAATATGTTTAAACTTCAAAATCCTTTTCAATAATGTATAGACATGCAAGCTTTAAAGGATCGGTGAGGACATGATATTTATCATTTTCGTCATCTTTAAGAATAGCAGCAATCTGCTGAAGAGAAATACCTGTGATTTCAGCTAATTTAGCAATTCCTACACCTTTTGTCCTTAATTCATCTATTAAATGTTTTAATTTTGTTGTTTTTAAATAAAAGGATAGCTCATCCAATGTTTTAATTTGATCTCTTTCTAATTTTTCATCTGTCTCAAAAACCCATGGGGTATAGATATAAGTTAGCCCCAAAGCTGCAGCATGTTTACAAAACATCTCTTTTGATGTTTTACATTCACAGGAATATTCTAAAGGGTCTGAATCTATTTTTAACGAAACATTATAAATACCGTGGTTACCTTTAATCTTACCATAAATAGTGTTATCTTGGATTTTACAATCAAAAAATTTCCCAACATAATTTTCTGCTCTTTGTAAGTTAATTGGAGAGCAGATATTTCTTAACTGATCCTCAGTTAGTTTTAATAACTTCATTGGAAGCCTCCTATTTTTGTTTATCAACATCTATAATTAAGTATATTTGAAAATTTATTGTTCATCAAGGAAGATTTTTAAAATTATTAACCAATATTGATATAATCAAACTCTTTTTTCCACTTTTGTGTTAATGTTTCTCTAACAATTCTATTTTTTGGACTGGTTAAATTTGGATCTTCTTTTAAAATTGTTTCAGCATCTTTTCTCGCTTTTTTTAATATTGCAACATCTCTTATAATGTTTGAAAATTTTAAATCTGGAAGACCAGACTGCTTTGTCCCAAAAAAATCGCCTGGACCTCTTAACTCTAAATCTATTTCAGATATTTTAAAACCACTATTATATTTTACCATAGCATTAATTCTTTTTTTACCATCTTCAGATATCTTTTTTGAGTAAACTAAAATACAGTATGATTGTTTATCATTTCTTCCTACCCTACCCCTAAGCTGATGTAGTTGAGATAAGCCAAACCTTTCTGCATTTTCAATAACTATTACAGTGGCTTCAGTAACATCTATACCAACTTCGATTACTGTTGTAGATACTAAAATAGATTTTTTCCCATATTTAAAGTCATGCAGTACTTGTTTTTTTTCTTCAGATTTCATTTTTCCGTGTAACAATGTTACCACTTCTTCACCAAAGTATTTTTTTATCTTTTCATAACTTTCAGTAGCAGCTTTTAAATCTAATTTTTCACTTTCTTCAATAAGTGGATAGATAAAGTATGCTTTGTTTCCTTTTGATAATTCTTGTTTTACAAAATCGAATACTTCATAAATCCTTGTTTCTGAATAAGCCTTAGTTATAACTGTTTTTCTCCCTGGTGGCATTTCATCAATAATTGAAATATCAAGGTCTCCATAAAAAGTTAGGGCAAGTGTTCTAGGGATTGGAGTAGCACTCATTAAAAGGATATCTGGATTATACCCTTTATCAATTAATAACTTTCTTTGTTCTACACCAAATCTATGTTGTTCATCAATTATTGCAAGCCCTAAGGCATTAAAATTTACATCTTCTTGAATTAGTGCATGTGTTCCAAAAATAAAATCTATTTCCCCTTTTGAAATTTTTTCTTTCAATATCTCTTTTTCTTTCTTTGGAGTAGAACCAGTAATTAAAGCTTTTGTATATTTATCTCCAAAAAGATTTACAAAATTATTATAATGTTGCTCAGCTAGAACTTCTGTAGGGGCAATTATTGCTACTTGATATTTATTGAATACTGCAACTATACCTGCAATAAACGCGACAATAGTTTTTCCACTTCCTACATCTCCCTGAATTAGCCTGTTCATTTGATTTATTTTTTTCATGTCGTTAAATATCTCAGCTAAAACCCTTTTCTGACTACTAGTTAATTCAAAGGGTAAAAAATCTTTTAATTCTTTGAGTTTATCTAAATCTACCTCAAATTTTATACCAAGGGTGGATTTTAAAATTTGTTTATTGGCTAATAAGCCAATTTGTAAATAAAAAAGCTCTTCATAAACGAAGCGTTGAAATGCTGGATGTTTTTTCTCAGTCAAATTTTCAGCTGCTTGGATATCTTCTGGAAAATGTATCTGTTTTAATGCCTGTTTAATTTCTGGATAACCATATTTCATTAAAAGATAATGTGGCAATGTTTCAATAAATGAATCCCTGAAGTTGAAATAAGCTTTTTGAACTATTTTATAGTAAGTCTTGTTTGCTATTTTTGAAGGGAGAGAATAAATAGGGATAATTTTATTTACTTCATAATCTTTTAGAAAAATTGGATGAGTAATTGCTGGTAAGTTGTTAAATTTACTCTTTTTACCAAACAGATAATATGCCTTATTTTCTATTAAAAGAGGAAGAGGATAATTTTTTGTAAAGGAATACCAAACACCCAATATAATATTATCGTTGTGTTTAAACTGTGCTAAAAGGATTTTTTTCCCATACTTTGTTTGTATGATGTTCTTGCTTGCTAGAACCCCTTTTATTAATATATTATCTTTATAATTTCCATAAAACTCATATCTATAAGGGAAATTAAAAAGTAAATCTTCAATTGATTTAATGCCAAATTTTTCTAAAATCTGCTCAGTTTTTTCTCCAATACCATCTATAAAGCTTATAGGTATTTTCATGCCATTGATTTTAGATTTGTTTCCAAAAACAAATAAATTTATTTCATATAAAATTTCCATTAAAGTATTTGAGGATGGTGGTTGTTTTGAATTTAAAATATTTATTATTTTATTTCTGATTGAAAGATTATTGTTTTCTAAAAGTATTAGTAACTTATTTAAGTAGTTTTTGAAATTTTTTATATAATTTGTGGGATTTTTATTAACTGTATATAGAAATTTAGCAAGTTCATTTTTATTTAACATCAATCAAGAACTCCAATGATTTAGCAGCATCCTGTACAAAAGCTGAATACAAGAAAACATTATGGTTGTTAATTGGTTAAACTAATAAATGTCTAATCCTGCTGTTTCTTCATCAGAGACGACTTTTTCTATATCAATTATTACTATTAAACCTTTTTCAGTTTTTGCTACGCCTATTATAAAGTTATCGTTTATATTTGAAGTAAAAGTTGAAGTAGAATCTATATCGTCTTCATCAATCCTCATAACTTCATCTACTTCATCGACAATAAACCCAATCTTTTTATCTCTAATATTTACAACCATAATTCTTGTATATTTATCATATTCTTTAGGTTCTAATCCAAATTTTTTCTTTAAATCTATAACAGGTATTACTTTCCCTCTTAGGTTAATAATCCCTTCTATGAAGTATTCAGCTTTTGGGATAGTTGTTATTTCCATCATTCTAATAATTTCATCTACTTTCATTATATCAATAGCATATTTTTCATTTAATAATGAGAAAACAACAAACTGCTTTAAAGCCATAGCTTTACCTCTCATAACTTATTTATATTTTAAAGTAACACCAAAAAGCTAATATTACAAGTGAATTTAAATATATAAAAATTATTTTTATTCATTTGAAGGGGGTAGTATAATAATTATTACTTAAGCCACAGATTGCTTCGCCGATGCTCGCAATAACAGCATTTTAGGGTCATTGCAAGGCAACAAAAGTTGCCGAAGCAATCTTACGATCATGATAATTATCAACATGTTAGCCTATTGTGTAACATTCTCATTTCATATATTTAGCCGAATCTTTAGTTTTGGATATTGAATTTATAAATAATATAACTTATTTTAGTTTATGGACATATGGCATTTAACAAATAAAATAACATTAAAATTTTATGATCAAAAATTAGAATCTGAATATCTGATATTTTCTAATATCAGACAGTTAATGCAGGTTAGGTTTGCCCTCTTTAGTGGGATTATATTATACATACTATTTGGATTTTTAGATTATTATTTATACCCTGATATTTATAGTTACCTATTAAAAATAAGGTTTATTTATGTAGTTCCAATACTGTTTATTCTGTTTATTTTTCTTTATTCAAAATTTGCTTATAAAGTTCTTCAAGAAATAAACCTGCTAATTGTAATCATTGCTGGGATGGGAATAGTAGAAATGATTCGGTTTTTGCAAGTTAATGGTTATAAAGATAATATTTACTTTTCTGGGCTAATTTTAGTTTTCTTTTATGCTTATACCTATCTAGGACTGAGATTTAAATATGCCCTATTTTCATCATTAATTATAATTTTAGCATACGAATTTGTATCTATTAAACTTACAAAGATACCTTTAAAGAACTTAGTTGCTAACAACTATTTTTTCATATCTACCAATTTATTAGGTGTTTTCGTTGGATACTTTCAAGAATTAAATAGTAGAAAATATTTTTTATTGTTGAAAGAATTAGAAAAAGAAAAGGAAAAGCTTGAAAAAAGTAATGTTAAATTATCAGAAATGGTACATTTAGATGGTTTAACAGGTATTGGAAATAAACGATACCTGTTGGAAAATTTAGAAAAGCTATGGCAATTGCATAAAGACCAGAACATTATTTCTGTATTAATGATTGATGTGGATTTTTTCAAAAACTATAACGACACTTATGGGCATATTGCTGGAGATGAGTGTTTAAAGAAGATTTCTTCGACTATTATGGAAGTTGTTAGAAGTGAGAAGGATATTGTGGGGAGATTTGGAGGGGAAGAATTTATGGTTATTTTACCTTATGCTGATGAGGTTACAGCTTTTAAAATTGCCGAAAGAATCAGAAAGAAAATAGAACAATTGAAAATTGAGCATATTTCATCAAAAGTTTCAAATGTTGTAACTGTTAGTATAGGTTTAGCAACTACAATACCGCATAATGATAATTATGAAAAGCTCGTTGAATGTGCAGACAAAGCGCTTTACACTGCTAAGAACTTGGGTAGAAATAGAGTAGAAGTTTATCATTAAATTCTAGTTTTTGAGTTGTTGTATAGTAATAACTGTTCAAGTTCCAGATTGCTTCGCTAACGCTCGCAATGACGGCATTTTAGGGTCATTGCGAGGCAACATACGATTTTTAAATTTTTTATATAATTGAATCTAATCGCAATATAACAGATTTTATCACAATAATATCACA
The DNA here is from genome assembly GCF_000010985.1 of Deferribacter desulfuricans SSM1. Taxonomy (NCBI): domain Bacteria; kingdom Pseudomonadati; phylum Deferribacterota; class Deferribacteres; order Deferribacterales; family Deferribacteraceae; genus Deferribacter; species Deferribacter desulfuricans. The sequence continues at coordinate 1,220,881 of NC_013939.1, read as the reverse complement.
GTCCAGCACCCAGGAATAATAACATTTTATAGATTTTTGGATATATCAAGAACTTCTTTTATTGCAAGATCAAGCTCATTAAGATCGGAATTATTGACAGGTTTGCTATTTTTTAAATTTTCATTTATTTTTTCTAAAATTTTAAATAACCTATTAAGCGTCAACATTCCTGCTACCCCTTTTAAAGAATGAACTAAAAATTCAGCATCATTATCTCCATTTTTTATTTTGTTAATTAAGTCCTTATATTTACCTGTTGTTAAATCTTTTTTTAATAATTTAAGAGAATCCCTAACACATTCATCATCAACTAATTTCATCAATTTTTCTTTGTCCAATATTTTATTTATATTTTGGATTTCATTATTTTGCATTTCATTAACACCCAAACCATCTTTAGATACTATAAATTTTGATAATACTAAAAATAATTCATCTTTATTTACTGGTTTACTTAAATGATCATTCATACCCGCTTCAAGCGCTTTGTTTTTATCATGAACAAGTGCAGCAGCTGTTAAAGCTATAATTGGAATAGATTTATTAAATTTTCTAATCTTTTTAGTTGTTTCATAACCGTCCATTTGTGGCATTTGAATATCCATAAATATTAAGTCATAATTGTTTGTTTTAACTTTTTCTATAGCTTCAAGTCCGTTATTTGCAATATCGACTACAATATCCTTTTGCTTTAATAAGGTCGACAAAAACAGTTGATTTATCTTGTTATCTTCAACCAAAAGTATCTTTGCTCCAGCCATATCAACATTATTATTTAGAGGTTTTTTCTTAAAAAGTAAATAATAACTGTTAATGTTTATTACTTCATCTAAAATTATTGAAGGACTTATTATATGTTTTGATATGCACTTAATTTCAGCAATTTTAAAAAATTCACAATTTTTATCGTATATAACTAATATATTATTTTTACAACTTCCTTCAAAACAATTAATACCTAAAGAAATACATTTTTCTTTAATCCTCTTAATAAACACTTGTAAGTCAGTTTCATTTGAAGGATATAACCATATGATAAACAAACAATCATCCTTATTATCTATTTTCCATTTAATAACATTATCGATTGCGTTTACAGGGTTAGATGTTAAAACTGTCTTTTCTGGTTTCACAAATCTTTTTACTAAATTAGTCATTACTTTTAATTCAATTTCATTATCACTTATAATTAATAAATTTCTATTTAGTACATTTTGTTTGTTTATATTATCATCAAATATGCATTCTACAGGAATATCAAAAATAAATTTAGAACCTTTACCTTTTTTACTTTCTATCTTAATTGTACCGCCCATTTTTTCTACTATTAGTTTAACAATTGCTAATCCAAGACCTGTACCACCATACTTTTTATTATCTCCAACATTTTCTTGAATAAATGGTAAAAAAATACTTTTTATATTTTTTTCTTCAATACCAATTCCTGTATCTTTAACAGTAATTTTTAAAAATATATCTTTATCATTTCTTTTTTCTAAGTTCACTGATAATAAAATATAACCATTATCAGTAAATTTTATTGCATTTCCTATTAAATTAATTAAAATTTGACTAAGCCTTAAATCATCAGTTTTGATTTTATCTGGTACATCAGGTGGAATATCTATATACATTTTAAGTTTTTTTTCTAATAAAGAATTTTCAAATATACTAGTAATTTTAATAATTAAATCTATTAGTGAAATTTCATTTTTAACTAACTTAAAATTACCTGATTCAATTTTAGAGAGATCAAGTACATCATTAATCAAATTAATCAAAATATTTGATGAATACTTAGTTTTTTCTAATAGATACTTATCTTCAGTTTTCAGATATTTTCTTTCCTCCATTATATCTAAAAATGTTGTTACTGCATTAAGTGGAGTTCTAATTTCATGACTTATAGTTGCCAAAAGGTTAGATTTAACTTTATTTGCTTCTTCAGCAGCGATTCTTTTTAACCTTTCTTTTTCTAACAATTTTCTATCTGTAATGTCTTTAATTATAAAAATTAACTCGACTTTATTTTCTTTGTTTTGAATTTTACCAATACTAATATCTACATATAAAATTTTACCTTCCTTATTTTTTAGTTGTATATCATTTATTTTAATAGGATAATTTACATTATCATTCATTTCATTAATCAAATAGTTTAAGTAAGGTTTTCTAAATCTATCGGGTATAAATAAGCTTAACTTTTTACCAATTAACTCATTTTCTTTATATCCAAACACTTCTTCAGCCCTTTTATTAGCTAAGATTAATTCTCCATTTTCATTGACCAATAATATAGCATTTGGTGCACTTTCAAAAATCATCGATAAACGTTCTTCTTTCTCTAACAATTCTTTTGTTTTATCATTAACAAATTTCCTCAGCTTTCTTAAACTTCTAACGTTCTTAACAGTTAACAAAATAAACACTATAAAAATTAATATCCCAATAATAAAATAAGTAAATAATCCACTACTTAATCTATTGTAAAAATGATCAGGTATTTTTAATAAAAATGTGAAATTATCACCAAAAAGCTGAAATGTAGATTTTGATTCAAAAAGTATTTTACTTTTCTCTGTATCTTTATAATTTGAATAAATTAGATTTTTATAAGGTCCTGCAGTCCCTTCATAAATATTTAGATAGATGTTTTTAGGTATAATTGAGTTTAATTCAATTTTTAACTTTTCTAAAGGAATGTTACCAACCACATACCCTTTTAGGTTTTTACTTTTTGAATTAGAAATATAATTGTATATGGGGACAAAAAACAACAAATTCTTACCATTTTCATAAAAGTTTCTTTCATTTAAAATTAAGCATTTACCATATTCTAATTCAGATAATTTTTGACTGATTTTTTTATTTAACTTTAAATTAGTGCCGATCATATTTTCATATATACTGTCAAAGATTATTAAATCTTTAATATTTAATGATGGTTGATGAACTTTATCCATTTTTTCTAGATTTGGAGTTTTAACAAAAGCCACATAGGAAAAAGGTAAATTAGACTTCTCATGAATATTCTTGTAATAAGCTAAAAAATCATCTTTACTTAATTTTTCTTCTTTAAGAAATATTACAGAGAGGTATTCCAAGTCTTTTTTATATAAAGTAAGTAAATTATCAAAATTTGTAACAATTTTTTCTTTTTGATGTTCATTAAGATCTAATTTTCTAATCTCTTTGAAATGATATAATTTAACTAAAAAAATTAATAAAAAAGAAAACATTAAAAACTGAATTATATGTAAAATAATACTACTTTTAAATAATTTTTGATAAATTATATCATTAAATTTTATTTTTTGGTCATTCATAATACTATTTAATTAGTTGGATAAAATATTGTTTAAAGTTATGATAGTGGAGTTCAAATATAGATGTCATGTGTTGTTTTTCTCCAAAAGAGTATCAACCTGAAATTCAAACATAGGCTTTGCTAAGAGAAATCCTTGAACCAAATCTACCCCCATGTTTTTTAACATATCCATTTGCGAATTATTTTCAACTCCCTCTGCAAGTGATGTTACCCCTATTTTTTTACATAATTCGATAAGTACTTCAACTACTGCTCTATCTTTTAAACTATCTAGCATACTCCTTACAAAAGTAATATCTATTTTTAATATATCTATAGGTAAATCTTTCAAGTATTTTAATGAAGAATAATCTGTACCAAAATCGTCTATAGCTATTTTTAACGTTGTAAAGTTTTTTATGTTATCCATTACTTCTATTGCTTCATCAATATTTTCTAACAAAAGTCTTTCTGTAACTTCTATTGTCCCCAGCTTAGTCAATCCTACATCTTTTAATTTTTTCAGAAGGTTTAAATTAAAACTTCTTGGCGAGATATTAAAAGAAACAGGTAAATTCCATTTTTCAGTTACTTTTTTTATTTCAGTCAGTAATATATCTTCAAAATCTGATAAGAACTCACTTCTTTCTAGCTCTTCAATAAAAAGGTAAGGCGAATAAATTTCATCACCATCTTTTATTCTAACGAGAGCCTCAAATCCCTTTATTGATAAATTGTATGGATCGTAATAAGGTTGATATTGAAAAATAAACAGTTTGTTTTTTATTGCTTTTGAAATCAATTCTCTTGCAAAAATAATTTTACTGAATTCCTTTTCAATATTATCTTCATAAAACACGTGGCTATTTGCACCTTTTAATTTTGCTTTTTTTAGTGCAATTGAAGCCATTTCTAAAAGTTCTTCAGCATTTTTTTTTGATTCAGTAGATGTTACTATACCTATATTGTAAGGTATTGACCATACTTTATCTCCAGTATTTATGTTTTTAAAGATAAAGTCTATAACTGATAAAATACTTGTTAATTTTTCATTACTAATATGCTTATAATAGATAGCAAATTCATCAGAACCTATTCTAAAGATTAATTCATTTGATAATTTCTCTTTAAGCATTGCTCCCAAATGTTTTAAAATTAAATCTCCCGTTGCAATACCATATGTTTTATTGAAATGAGTAAACTGATATATATCTATTAACAACAAAATACCATTCTCATTCTTTTGGATCAAATCATTTAAATAACTTTTAAAATAATTTATATTATACAATCCTGTAAGAGTGTCTGAATATATTGCATCGAATAGCTCTTTATTTTTCAGACTTAAATTTTCAGCAAAATTTATAACTTTTTCTTCGAGTAAGTCTCTGGCTATTTTATTATAAATATGGATTTTTACTCTTGATAAAAGGATTGAAGCTTTAAAAGGTTTGGAAATAAAATCACTTGCACCTAAAGCCAAAGCTTCTTCTTCAACTTCATCTTCCTTAGCACTTGTCAACATTAAAACAGGAATATTTTTAAACTTATTTATGTTCTTGATATATTTTAAAAGCTCTAAACCAGAGATATCAGGCATCCTGATATCTGAAATAATCAGCTTAGGCAATGCAATACTGTTATCATTTAAAAATTCTATGTATTCTTTTGCAGAATTAAATGTTCTGACATTATAATATTTAGACAAAATTCCTGTCATCATTCTTAATATAATTTCATCATCATCAATTATATCAATAATAATTTTGTCTGTCTTCATGTAGCTCCCTATTTTTTATATTATATATTTTAAATATAACATTTAAAATAAAAAATCAAATATATTATATTTACAAAATTTGAAATTTTTTTAATATTATAAACTACAGTAATTATAGCATTAATTCTTGACTCAAAATAGAATTTGAGTTTATTTTTAAAGTAAAACAGGAGTTTACATTGAAAACCCTATATATAGATATAGGAAAATGTGAAATAATAAAACATACCGAATGTGAGATAAAAATAGTTTTAGGTTCCTGCGTGGGAGTTATATTATTTGACAGAGAAAAACATATAGTAGGAGCAATTCATATACTTTTACCACAGTTTAATAGTTATAATAGCACCAGTTATAATATTACTGCATTTGCGGATACTGGTTTAGAGTATATGATTACCAATATGCAAAAGTTTTCAAACGAACAGTTAGATTTAGAAGCTGTAATAGCAGGTGGTGCAGACCTTTCTGGAAGTAACTACTTCAATATTGGAGAAAAGAACTATTTAGCTGTAAAAAATTTTTTACAAAAAAATAATATAAAAATAAAATATGAAAATTGTCTTGGTAATCACGCAAGAACTTTAACGTTTAATACAAAAGATTATACATTTGAAGTGGCAAAAATATCTAAACAAATCCCATCAGTAAATATTGAGTTAGATGAATTAAATTTTATAAAAGATATTGAAAATTACTTTGATTATTTACCAGTTGTTAATAGCAAAATTGTTAAAATTCTTTCACTAAAAAATGATGATAAAGTATCTATTAGCCAATTAGAAAGTTTAATAAAAAGTGACGATTCATTATCTTTCAATTTATTAAAATATGCAAATTCTGCATTTTTTTCACCAAAATCAAAAATTACAAACATTAAACAAGCCATCAATTTTATTGGCTTAAAAAATTTTTTTAATTTTATTGCTCTTGAATTACAAAATAAATTTGTCACTAAAGATTTGGAAGGTTATTTATTAGAATCAAAATTTTATAAGATGCATGTTATATCTGTTGCATTACTATCAGAGTATATAGCAGAAATTGTTGGAATAAAATCTGATGATATTTATATTGCAGCTCTTTTTCATGACATAGGAAAAGTTGTATTGGATAAATATGCTGTTGAAAAGTTTAATGAAGCAAATAGAGTAAAATTAATAAATTTTGTAGAAGAATCAATAAAATCTACTGCACATGCAGTTATAGGTGCTAAACTTCTTAAAAAATTAGAATTCCCCGATAATATTTGTGAAGCAGTTGAGTACCATCATTTTCCACAATATGCGAGTTCGGAAAACATTAAATATGTTAGTGTAGTAGCGTTATCTAACGCTTTAATATCAAATTATCTCTTTGGTACAAACTTACATATTACAAATTTACCTTTAGATAGCTCCTTAAATATAATAGATATGTTAGATATTAATTTAGATGATATGGAGATAATTGTTAATCAGATAGGATATTTTTTATTAATTGCTGAGGAGCTAGTATATGTGTAATTTAGATATGTATTTTGTTTCTAAAATATTAGAAGAGATTAGACATGAAAGAAACATAGATTTTTCTCAATACAAAAAAAATACAATTTTAAGAAGATTAAATCAAAGAATGATTGTTTTAAATATATACAAAATTAAGGAATACTATGAATATTTTTTAAAAAATAAAGAAGAAATAAATAAATTATTAGAACTTTTTTTTATAAATACTACAGAATTTTTTAGAGATCCACTTTATTTTTATTATTTTGAATCAATTTGTAATAACATGATCAAATCAGGCACTAATTATATTAAAGTACTAAGTGTAGGTTGTTCTTCAGGAGAAGAGGTTTACACTATTGCCATGATATTAAACGAGTTGAAAGAAAAAAATAAAGAATTCAATTTTCATATCACTGCTATCGATATAGATAAAAATGCTATAGATGATGCTAAAAAGGCAATTTATAATGATTATTCTATTTCAAATTTACCTTTTTATTATTTAAACAAATACTTTACTGTAAATAATAATTTTTTTCATTTTAACAGTCAGTTATTACCTGAAGGTTGTTTAAGTTTCAAGCATTTAAATATATTAAATAATGAGCAAATCTTAAATGGGATGCTTAAATTTGACTTTATTTTTTGTAGAAACGTCTTAATTTATCTTAATAAAGATAACCAGCTTGTTATATTAAAAAATTTGATTGATTTACTCGATAGTGATGGTTACCTTATATTGGGTAGAAATGAACATTTGCATTTAGATTTAGAACCGTTATTTAAACAGATTTGTAAACATATAAGAATTTATGCTTTTAATAAGTGAGGTGTTTAATGAAAAGTAAAAAAATAACTTATACAATATTATTTTTTTTATCTATTTTGTTAACAATATTGTTTTTAGTAAGTAAATATAAAATAAATTATTTCCATTTGTTAATCACAATAAATATTATAATCACATCTTTTTTTATTATTTATTTTTTATTTCAATTTCATATTAATTATAAAAAAACAAATGAAAAACTTTTAAAATTTAAAAAACTAAACAAAATAAACATTCAATTTTTAGAAAAAATAAATGATGCGTCATCATATGAAGATATTTTCAAAGGTTTTATTGAAACATTAATTGAAAACCAAATTATTTTTGCAGGCACTGGCTATTTATATAATCAAAATACTAAAAGATTAATAATAAAGTATACATTATGCAATTCTAACGATTTCAGGAAAGACATAGAAATTGATTATAACAATTTTATAGGTAGATATTGTATTGAATATAATAAATTATTTATAATAAATGTAGATAATTTTAAAAATAGATGTTCGTATTCATCTGGATTGATAACATTCAATAGTTTTTATGGCTACTATTTTCCAATTATTTTTCAAGATGAAGTTGTAGGAGTTTTGGAATGTCTAACATTAAATAAAATCGATCAAGAAATACTTGATTTATTAGAAGATGTTATCACCCACTTAGGAATTTCTATAATGCAAATCAAACTTTTTGAAGATTCAAGAAAACTTACTAAAGAGCTTGATGAAAAAAATAGAATATTAGAAGCTCAAAATAGAGAGTTGCAAGCACAAAGTGAAGAACTGGAAGCTCAAACTGAAGAACTCAAAGTTCAAAAAATAGAACTAGAAGAATATAGTAAACGTTTAAACAAATTGCAACAATATAAAAATGAATTTATAGCTAACATGTCACATGAACTGAGGACTCCATTAAACTCCATAGTTGGTTTAACTGAATTAATTTTAAAAAATAATCAATTAGATAATGAATTAAAAGAAAAATTAAAAATCATAAATTTAAGCGGGAAACAGTTATTAAATATAATAAACGATATATTGGATTTATCTAAAATTGAATCAGGTAAAATAGATTTAGAAATTGAGGAAATTGATTTAACAGAGACAATAGATTATGTAAGTAATATTATAAAACCACAGTGTAACGAAAAAAATATTTCTTTTAAAGTTATATTTAAAGCTAAAAATTACTTGATAAATACTGATAAATATAAATTAACACAAATATTATTAAATCTTCTATCAAATTCAGTAAAATATACTGAGGAAAATGGGTTGATTGAACTTATTATAGAAGAAGATACTAAGTATATAATTATACATGTAAAAGACACTGGGATAGGCATCCCAGAGGATTTAATGCAAAATCTGTTTGAACCTTTTGTAACTATGGGCAGAAAATTTAATGTTCAAGGTACGGGATTGGGACTTCCTTTGACTAAAAAGCTTGTTAATCTACTTGGTGGAAAAATTGCTGTAAAAAGTAAAGTTGGGGAAGGCACTATTTTTACTGTTTATATTCCAAAAGAGTTACCTCAAAGTTTAGAAAATCAAAAAGATGAAAAGGACAAGAATGAGCTTGCTAAAGATATTAAATTTGACAAATCAGAATTTTTTAATATTAAAGAAAATCCTCAAGACATTTCTGGTAAACCAAAAATATTAATTGCTGATGATGATATTTTAAGTCTCAATGAAATAACAAAATTGGTATATGAAATTTCAGAAGATGTTAATATTATTAGAGCTACAGATGGCTTACAGACAAAAAAGCTAATAGAAAAAGAAAAACCGGATCTTATTCTATTAGACCTTGATATGCCTAAACTGAGTGGCTTTAACATACTTGATTATCTAAAACAAAATAATATTTCTACAAATATTATAATTATCACAGCTCTTGATTTAGATAAAAAAGATTTTGAATCATATAGCGATTTAGTAAAAGCCTTTTTCATCAAAGGGAAAGATAATAGATATTATCTTAAAAATTTATTGAATAAGTTTTTAACTCAATACAAACCCCCTCAATCCGAAGTAACATCAGAAGAAACAAATACCATAAATAAAATAGATAAAGAAACATATAATATTTTATTAGTTGAAGATAATTTTGCAAATAGATACTTAGTAAAAGAAATTTTAAAAAATTATAACGTTAATATTGATGAAGCTGAAAATGGTATAGAAGCATTAGAAAAACTTAAAGAAAATAAATATGATTTGGTATTATTAGATATTCAAATGCCACAAATGGACGGTTATACAACTTTTGATAAGATTAAAAATGAGTTGAAATTATCAGATTTACCAGTTATAGCTCTAACAGCAAGATCTCTTAAAAATGAGATTGATAATTTTAAAAAATTAGGATTTAGTGATATCTTAATTAAGCCTTTGAATATAGAAGAATTTTTAAAATGTATTAAAAAATGGATAGAATTAAGAAATAAAAATTAGATTTTTATAAATACATATGTAGCATTAAAACATTCGCAAGGTAATAATTACTCAAATTCCCTAAAAGTTTCAGCAACTATAGTTGATAATGTTGCAAATAATAACTGCTTAAGCATATCAGATTGCTTCGCTGACGCTCGCAATGACGGTATTTTGGGGGTTATTGCGACTCGCCATTTATGGAAAATTTTTAGATTAAATATTTGCGCTTATTAAATTATATGTGTCACTGCCAAAATGTAAATTTTAATGGCGGGGGAAGCAATCTTAAGCCTATAGTGATCTTAAAAAAATGTTTCATTATGCAACAGCCTCATCGTTGCTTTGCATTGGCCATCCTCAATTTCGAGGAAAAATCGACTAAGCAAAATTCTATACTATAGTGTAATCTTCTTATAATTCCTTAACCAATTAATATATTTTTTATGTTGATCGAAACTTCTACTTCATCCTCATATATATTATCTTCTAAGCTTATATCTAACTCATTTAAGATTTTTTTTACTATTTTTAACCCAAAACCAGATCCAGTAATACCAAATCTATCAGTTGCGATTGGCAGTTCAAAAATAGAATTAGAATCAAATTTTATCTTAATATTATTTTTTATTATAATTTTACCACAGTAATAATAAACAGCTGTATTATAACCAAATCGGTAAGCATTCAATATGAGGTTATATAATAGTAAGTGAAATAAATATTTGTTAGTATTTAAAGATACTTCGTACATCTCTTCAAAGTTTTTTAAGTTAATAAAATCACTTTTAGAAATATAATTATCTTTTATAATTTGCAAAATTTCAGTTAAAACTTCATAAAGTAAAAATTCCTCTTTTTTAAATTCAAATTTTTGAGATTCTAAAATAACTAAAGCTCTTGAGTTAGTCAAAATATCTATAACATATGCCATACTCGGGACAAGCTCCATCATTATATCATCTTTACCATATTGTAACTTAATTATTTCTTTTATTGGATTTAATAGATTTACAGAATCATGATAAATCTTTCTTATTAAATCTTCATAATTTTCAATCATAAAGTCCCCTAACAATTTTTAAGTCTTGAAAATTTTCGATATAACATTATATATAATTGAGGTGATTAATTATCAAGTATTTTTTTGATATAATTTCAATAACAAATTAGTTGGAGGAAGTATGCTTGTTTGGCTTATAGATGATAATGTTCTCCATTCAACATTATTTCAATATGTATGTAAAGAACTTAATATTAATTATAAAATAATTAATATGATTTCAGATATAGAAAAAGAGTTCGATTTAATAGATACAAATAATGTTCCAGATATTATCTTTATTGATCTTATCCTTGATCATGGAGAACGTGGGGAAAATCTATTAAAGAAAATTAAAGAAAGACTTGATAACAAAAAAAATATTAAATATATTGCATTTACAGCCGATATTATTGACGAAAGAAGTTTAATGAATAAAGGTTTTGATATGATTATTTATAAGCCAATAAACAAAGAATTACTAAAAAATAAGATAAAAGGCTTTATAAATGGATTTTCAAGCCATAAAAAATAATTTAGATATACTTTTTCAAGAAATTATTGAGATAATAACTGATCTCATCAATCTTGATCAAGTTCATTTTCAAAGGGTTATAGATACAGATAATTTTATTAACTCAAAGATAAATACTTTTTTATCTGATACTGTTTCAATGATAGAAAACATAAAATCTACGTTTAATAAAAAAATCAGCGACATCAATATAGACCAATTAAAATCTGATATAGAACATGCAACATCGACTTTTATTTCAATCACTGACGACTTAGAAATATTGTCATATAATACTATTTGTAAAACTTATAGTTTAGGTGAAAAGGGAGCAACCATAGCATATTTAAGCAAAGAAATAAAAAAACACTCTGATAAAGCAAAATCTTTATTAAATGAGATTAGTAATAATTTTAATAATATATATAAAAACTTTCGAGAAACCATACAAAAATTAAGAATCAAAAACAATTTTGAACATATTAATAAATCAACTTTAGATAATAGCAGTTCAATTGGCTTTAGTGCAAGTATTTCAAAGCTAGTTGAATACTCTCAATTTCATGATATTTATATCCAACAAATTGCAAAAATAGAAGAAGCTTTAAATAGCATAAAAGATGAAGATAACCAAGATAAAAGTTATTTAGGGAAAAAATTTAAACTTCTTAAAGAAATATTAGGTATTTTAGAAAATATAAAAAACGATTTAGAAAATATACTTGATGAAATTAGTAATGAAATAAAACTGTATGTTTATAATATAAACACTGATATACAAAATGTTATAAGCAAAACATCCATCTCTGAGTCAATATTTAAAGAGATAGAAAAGGAAGGAGCTTATATATCGAATATTATTGATGAAATTTATGAGAATATCATTTCGATACAAAACACATTAACAATTACAGAAAATAACATATTTGAATTAAAAAAGTTTAGTAAATCATTCAATGTACTTATTGTGATTTCAGCTATAGAGGTTGCTAGAATTGGAGAGACATCGCTAAACAGTTTGATAGATTCTATGAACAAAACTTACAATAAATTACAAGAACTTATTCAAAAATTAACAGATACAATTAACCTATGGCAAATTTTGATAAATGATTTAAATGGAATTATTACGGAAAGTAAAGAAAAGTACAATAGTTTTAAAGGGATAAATTTCGGAGAAAAATTTGATAGTTTAGTAAACAATAATAATGAATTAACAAATAGTGTTAATAATATCAAAAACCTACTTACTAATAAAGATTATTATGAACTGATTAGTAATTTTAAATCGAAAATCATAGAAAATATTGAAAATATGATTAATATAGTTAAAGAAGAGTTTGATAATATGGACAAAACCTTACCTGAATCTATAAAACAATCACAAGAATTTATCGATGCATATAATAATACTGAATTAACTATTATAAAAGCTGATGACGAAGACCTCTCTTCAGTTGAATTCTTCTAACTTTCCCACTATTTTTATAACAACTTTTTCATCCAACTCTTATACAACACTTAGACAAATAATTTGTTAGGATTTAATAATATTACTGCTTTACCACTACCTAAAATGGTAATACCTCCAATATAAGATAAGTTTGAAAGATACTTAGGTGTTGGCTTAACAGCAATATCAATTATGTTGTTATAATTATCCACAACCAAACCAAACTGTCCACTATCAGTTTTTAGCACAATAATACTAATTTCTCCATCAAATTCTTTTTTTTCTTCGCCTAATATTTCTGATAAAGAATAAATTGGTAAAACATGATTTCTATAATAAATTCCATATCCATAATGCAAATTCTTTATATCTTCTGCTGTAACTTTTAATGTTTCTATAATATCTTCTATAGGTATTGCATACTGCTCACCATTATTTTCTATTAATAATGCTGTTGATACTCCTATTGTCATAGGTATTTTTAATATTATTCTTGTACCTTCATCTTTTTTCGTTTTAATATCAATATTACCACCTAGTGATTCTATGGATGTTTTAACTACATCCATACCTACTCCACGACCTGAAACATCAGTTACTTTATCAGCTGTAGAAAAGCCTGGGTGAAAAATTAGATTTATAATTTGATCATCTGTTAATTCATCATCTGGAGAGATAGTTCCTTTCTCAAGAGCTTTATTATAAACTTTATCCTTATCAATACCTCTACCATCATCACTAATTTCTATATATACAAAACTGCCTTCTTGAAAAGCTTTTAAAACCAGTGTGCCTTCTTCCGGTTTATTTTTAGCAACTCTTTCCTCTGGTGTTTCAATACCATGATCGCAAGCATTTCTAACTATATGTATCAAAGGGTCATTTAACATATCAGCTATTTTCTTATCTATTTCTGTTTCTTCACCAACTATTAACAACTCTATCTTTTTGCCATGTTTTCTAGAAATATCCCTAACAACTCTTGGAAACTTTTGGAAAATTTGTTTTACTGGAACCATTCTTAACGACATAATATCAGATTGAAGATCTTGCGCTATCCTTGATATTAAATAAACATTATCTTTAAACTCTTTAATAACACTAGTAGGTAAATTATAATTTGTAGCAAGTCTATTGACTAAGTATTCATAACTATTTTTAGCAACTATCATCTCCCCAATTGTGTTTGTAAACTTATCTATTTTTGTTTGGTCTATTTTCATTGTTTTTGATTCAAAGTGTTTTTGATTAACTATATTTTCTTCAACTTTTTTGCTATAACTTTTTTCCATAATTTTTTGCTTTTTCAAGGCAAGTTCTACAGCATCTTTATCGACTTTCCCTTTTTCAATCAGTATCTCGCCTAGTGGTTTTTGTTCTTGAAGTGCATCTTTAAGATCCTCTTCCTTTATTATTCCTTCATCAACTAAAATTTCCCCAATTTTTTTAGGTGGGGAACTCAATTTATCAATATAGTTTTTTATAGCTTCCAAATCTTCCTCGATATTTTTACCTTCGTTTAAATTATTTTCCAAATTCTCTATAATTTTGACTAAATCATCAAATTTCATAAATTTTGCTGCATTTTTTAAACCGTTAACCCCCCTTAATAACATTTTTTTATCTATATGTTCGCCTTCTGTTGCAATCTCTATAATTTCCATCATTTGTTCAGTCTGTTGTAAAAATATATCAACTCCTTCCACATTAGTAGGTTTACTATCACCTTCTTCAATAGCATTAAAAAGCCTTTCTAGATATTTGTAATTTGCAGGTATTAAAACTTGTGTATTTTCTATTGCACTATTTAATACTAATTTAATTTCGTCAATCGCTCTTAAAATCAAGTCGGATGCTTTTTCATCAAACGTTAATTCTTCATTTCTTACCTTATCTAAGACATTTTCAATCATATGAGCATATCTTTCAATAAACTTAAAACCAACATAGCCCGCATCACCTTTAATGTTATGGAAAATTCTAAAAAGCTCATTAACCTTTTGTTTATCCAATATTTTTTCTTTTTCTAGTTCAACAATAATATGTTCTATTGAAGATAGATAATCTTCAAAACTATCAAGAAGTTCTTTAAGCGAATCATTATCCAATCCTTCATAATCTACATAATCATCTTTTTTTATTTTTGTTGCAGTAGATGATTTTAACAAAATAGTTTTAATATCTACGAAGTTTGGATCAAAAAACAACTCTTTAATTTCATTTTTATTTAAATCAGTAAAAACATATATTTCAGGATTAACATACAAATTTAAAGGCTCTAATTCTCTTAATTCAGGTATTTTACTAATATCAGTCTTTACATAAAATTCTTTAGACTCGTTTTTTAAATTATATAAAAATGCAAGAGGATCATAACCATTTTCTAAGAAATCATTATCAATGTTTAAAATAACTTTGTAGCAAATATCACTCAAGCTTTTATTAGATAATAACCACTCTTTAATATCACCATCAGCAACTTCATCTATTGTCAAATCGATAACGGTTTCTTTATTTTTAATCTGAGTATTAGAATTGTTTACTTTAGTACTGTTTTCATTATTTATAATTTTATTTATTTTATCTATAATTTCATTTGAATCAAATTCATATTTATTTCCAGATCTTGCTGCATTTACCATTTCAGTTATTATATCTAAGCCTTCCAAAATAATATCTATAATATCAGGGGATACATCTAACTCATGAGCTCTTAGTTTATCAAGTAATGTTTCTATATGATGACTAAATTCTGATATTTCATCAAAACCAAAACCACCAGCACTTCCTTTTATTGTGTGTATTGCTCTAAATAGAGAGTTTAGAGTTTCATCATCTGGACTGCTTTCTATTTTCAAAACATCCTCATTTGCTTGCTCCAGTAGCTCGGTAGCTTCTTCTAAAAATGCTTTCGCATATTCTTCCATATTAAATTCACTCATAACTACCTCCTAATAAGTCAAAACAGTCAGTATCAGCTCAAAATTAACTAACATTATGACAATATTCCCAAAAGCATCTTGACATTGGTTATCAAGTCCTGTGGCTTTACTGGTTTAACTATATAGAGATTTGCACCTGCTTTAAGTCCAGCAATTCTATTTTCATTTTCTTCCTGTGTTGTGATAATAATAACTGGAGTTTCATTATCAGCTTTTCTCAATTCTTTAATAAAAGTTAACCCATCCATTCTTGGCATGTTTAAATCAGATAAAATCAGAGAATAGTTATTGCTCAATGCTTTTTCAAGCGCATCCATACCATCAACAGCAGTATCTGTTTCAAAACCGCTTGCTCTAAGAATATTTGAGTGAAAATGCCTTACTAAGTCAGAGTCATCAACAACCAATATTTTTATTTTCATATTTCACTCCTTAACATAAACAAGATGTTCCCCATATTTTTTTAACTTAAAAGCAGTTGTTATTCTACCAACTGATTCACTATGTCCTAAGAAAATGTAGCCACCTTTATTTAATGCCATATAAAAATGGTTAACAACCTGCCTTCTAGAAATATCATCAAAATATATAAGCACATTCCTACAAAAGATAAAATCGAACCCCTTTTTTTTTCTCAAATTCACACTATCCATTAAGTTTAAGTGCTCAAAAGTAACTAATTTTTTAATCTCATCCACCACGCAGTGACTACCATTGTCATAATAAAAATATTTTTCATAATATTCTTCAGGGACTTTACTAACACTTCTATCGCTATATCTACCTAGTTTTGCTTTTGCTAGAGCATTCCTATCTATATCTGTAGCAAGTATATTTACATCCCATTCATCAAAATCATCTATCATTTCTTTACAAATAATTGCTAATGTATAAGGTTCTTCTCCAGTTGAACAACCAGCTGACCATATTCTAATTTTGTTACTACCAGTCTTTTTTTTATTTTCAATGACTCTTGGTAAGCAATGTTCAGCGAAAGCTTGAAGTGTAGGAAATTCTCTAAAAAAATATGTTTCATTGATAGTTAATAAATTCATTAATTCTTGAAACTCATCTCCACTTTTATCTCTAAATTTTAGGTATCTAATATATTCTCTGACTGTTTCACAACCTGTTGCTTCCATTCTTTTTTCAAGCCTTTTTGAAATAAAATATAGTTTTTTCTCTTCAAACTTAATCCCTGTTTTTTTATAGATTAAATTTATAAGATCTTTTAACTCAGTTGTTGATACCGCTATCATCTTTACTCACCTATTAATTCCTCTTTTATATTTATTAAAGCTTCTTTAACTTCTCCAGTAGAAACTTTTATTTTTTTATTTAATATGTTTATAGCTTTATCTTTATTAATTTTAAAATATGTATCAAAGACAATTGAAAGTAGCTCTGTTTCATTACTGTCGCATAAAGATTCAAAAAGTTCCTCTTTACCATCAAAATCTATCAATGACAAAATAGTTATAGTTTCTATTTTTGTTTCTATATCATTACTATCACTTGTTACAATTTTTTTAAGAAAACTTATAACCTCTTTTTCTAAACTTTTTATTTTGCATCTAGCCATTAATTTATTTAAAGCGCTTAAAATCTCTTTAATAAAAGAAAGATTTTTATAATTTAAATACTTTAATAAAATTTCAAGATAACAACAATCACCATAATAACCAATCATTTTAAATATAAATGGCTTATAAAAATTTTCAATATTACCTTTCTCCACATCAAAATAATTTAAAATTTGATTTAAAACCTCTTTATCCCCAATAATTGATAATGTTTCAAGACAAGCAATTTGTAACATAGGTTCATCAGCCTGTAAAAGTATCTCCATTATTTTTTCCTTACCTTTTGTATATTGTAAAGCACCTATATACTCAACAGCAGTAATCTTTACATTAGGAGCAGGATCGTTTAAAGCAGCTTCTAAAGCTGGATAAGCATATTCAGAACCTGTAGCAACAAGACTATCAAGTATAAGCTTTCTAACTTCTTTATTTTTATGATCCATGATAGAGGTTAAATAAGGAACAACTTCTTCACCTTTAGCACCAAATATCTCAATAGCTGCATTTCTTACATAAGCATCAGGAGACTCGAACATTTTAGATATGTTATCGTAATAAGAGCTTATATCAATATTTTTTAGAACATCGACTGCAGTTTCCCTGACAATTTGAGACTCATCATTTTCTATTAAATCAATTATATCTGGAATAAATTCAGATAAACTCTGAGACATAATATCATTTAGCGCAAACAATTTTTCTTCTTCATCTTTACTTTTAAGATACTTTTTTATGTCGTTAGAATCCATATATCCTCCCAAGCTATCTTAATTCATTTATATCAAAAAGGTAAAATCTTTTTTACTACAGTTAATAAATCATTTGGTTTAAAAGGTTTAACTATCCATGCTTTTGCTCCAGCTTTTCTACCTTCTTCTTTTTTATCAGCTCCTGACTCAGTTGTAAGCATAATAATAGGTATAAGTCTATACTTCGGATTTTTTTTAACCTCTTTTATAAAAGTAATACCATCCATAATTGGCATATTGAGATCTGTAATTATCAAGTTAAATCTATCTTTTTCTAATTTCATTAAAGCTTCTTTGCCATTGGATGCATCTACAACATCAAAACCAGCAGACTTTAGAGTAGCTGAAACTAGTTGCCTCATTGTAACAGCATCATCTATTACTAATATCTTCTTAGCCATCATATCCCCCTAAAAATATATCTAACTTAACACCATATAGTTCAAAAACTTGCTGAACTCTTTCAGAAACACTTTTAACTTTATATTTAACTTCTTCATTTTTTAGTGTCTTGATAAAACTTAAAATAAGCTGGAAAAAAGTTGTATCTATACTTTCAACTTTACTTAAATCTATTTCTACAAGCTTTTCCTTGTATTCACCACTGTCAAAAATAGTTATAAGCTCATTTTTTGATTCTTCAACTGAAAATATTTCACATTCTTCTGGAAAGATGACTTTTATTTTCGTTTTCAGTTGCTCAACTTTCATAGAATCACCTCTATTATAATTTTACCATCCTTCTTCCAATACTCTCAAAATCTCATTAGCAATTTCATAACTTGGTAATACAATATCAGCTCCTCCCCTTTTAATTGCTTCTGCAGGCATTCCAAAAACCACAGCTGTTTCTTCACTTTCTGCTATTGTATATCCTCCAGCATTTTTTATTTTTACCATCCCTTCAGCTCCATCATCCCCCATCCCAGTCATTAAAACGCCAATAGTATTAGATTGAAAAATTTTAACAACTGAATCCATCATCACATCTACACTCGGCATAAAAAGGTGTTCTGGTTTCGTTGGCAACCTTAAAATTATATCTTTATTAAGCCTTTGAAAAAGAGTTAAGTGGTAGCCTCCCTTACCTAAATAGCAAATTCCTGGCTCAACAATATCTCCTGCCTCAGCTTCTTTAACTTTTATCTCACAATAATTATCAAGTCTTTTAGCAAAAGATGCAGTAAATCCTGGAGGCATATGCTGCACTAAAAAAATAGCTGCATTTATATCTTTAGGCAAATATGGTAAAACATCGAAAATTGTTTTTGGCCCTCCAGTAGATATACCTATACAAATTGCTTTAAAACCAGATTCGTTTTCTTTTCTTCTTGTAATTCTTCTTTTTATAGTTTTTTTTCTATCAACAGAACGTTTTAACGTTTTAAACTTTCCTTTAACAGCTGCTTTAACTTTTCTAATTAAATCATCTCTAATCTGATCAATGTTTAAAGATATAGTCCCCCCTGGCTTTGGTACAAAGTCAAAAGCTCCAAGTTCTAAAGCCTTAAAAGTGATTTCAGCATCTTTCTGAGTCAAAGAACTAACCATAATTACAGGACATATTTCTTCTTCAACAATCAATTTTAAAGCTGTCAGTCCGTCCATTACAGGCATATTAACATCTAATGTAATTACATCAGGAGATAATTCTTTCGCCTTTTTTATTGCATCTTCACCATTTCTTGCTAACCCTATAACCTCTATTTTTGGATCACTCTCAAGCATTTCCTTAATTCTTTTTCTCATTAAAGCAGAATCATCAACAACCAATACTTTTATTTTTGACATTTATCCCTCTCTCTATTTGTTAACACTAAATATTTGTTATTAATCTTTCTTTTCTTTCCCTCTGATTTTTTCTAATTTTTTATACTCATCATCACTAAACATTTTTTTAGCATCTAATATCATTACCATCTTGTCTTGATCAATATTAATAACATTTGTTATAAATTCGGTATCAACAGATGCTGATAAAACGGCTGGCACATCATCTATCTTATTTTTATTAATTCTTAATACTTCCTCTACAGAATCTACTATAAAACCAACTTTTAAATCATCAAAATTAACAATAATTAATCTAGTAAATTCATCTCTTTCTTTTTCTTCTAAATCAAATCTTTTGCGAATATCAACAAGAGGGATAACTTCTCCTCTAAGATTAATTATCCCTTCAACAAACTTTGGAGTTTTAGGCACTTTAGTAACATTAGTGAATCTATTTATTTCTTGTACCATTTCTATAGGAAATCCATAATACTCTTCATCAACTTTAAAAGTAACAATTTGTACAATTTCATCTGTTTCATTAAAATCCTTTTCCATATTATCTTCTCCTGTTTCTTGTTTCTCTACAACTTTACCCACAATATCAGATAACTCATCTTCATTAAAAATCTTTTCTGAATTGAGTATTAGAATAATTTGTTTCCCTTCATCAAGCTTAATAACACCATTTATTTCTCTTGACTCGGAAGAGTTAAATAATGTTGATAAATCCTCAATAAAACTTTTTTCTACTGATAAAACTTCATTTACCTTATCAACTAATAACCCAATTTTAAAGTTTTTAATCTCAAGGATTACAATTCTTGCATCTTCTGTTATATCAATACAACTTTTTTTAAAAAGTTTTCTTGCCGAAATAACAGGTATTATCTCGTTTCTTAAAGGAAATATGCCTAAAACATAATCTTGTAAACCAGGCACCTCGCTTATTTCTTGATATCTCAAAATTTCTCTAATCTGCTGAACCTTTACAGCATACTCTACATCATCTACAATAAAACTTATAAATTTTTCTTCTTCAACCTGAGCCTGATTTGACTCATCTAAATATTTTTGATCTTGATGTTTAAAGGAACCATCACTTTTACTATCTTCAACATAATTTAATTCCATCATATTTTCAATATCAAGTAATTGTACTAACATATCATTTTGTTTTATTTTTAAGACACCACTAATATATTTTTTATCGACATTAGAACTCATAGTTGGAGGTAAATCTTCAGTTTCATAATCTTCTTGATTAAGAACAGATTTCATTTCATCTACAGTTAAAGCAGCTTTTTCTCCTTTATAATCTAAAATAATAGCTCTGGAATTTTCACCAATCTCAACAGGTTCATCATATCCCAATTTCAAAGCTAGATCAATTATAGGAACAACATCCCCTCTCAAATTAGATATCCCTAATAACTCTTTTGATGTTTTAGGCACTTTCGTATATTCAGGTATTCGAACTATACTATCAATATAATCAGCATTTAATCCAAAAATTTCATTTTTTATGCTAAAAGTAACAACTTGATTTGCGATATTTGGCATAAAGCCTCCTGTTTAAGATACTTGGCACTTTTTTAAATAATATCTGTTTGCATTTCTTCAGCTATACTTGTTATTTCCTCTATTGCATTAGATAATTCTTCAAGCCCCTTAGCTTGCTGTTCTGAAGCTGAAGCTGCTTCGGCAACAGCTTGAGCTGATTCTTCAGCACCAGAACCAATTTGCTCTACACCCACTTTAGCTTGTTCCATTGCAGTTACAGATTGTTCAACTAATTTTTCAATTTCAATAGCAACATCTGATAGAGCATTTAAGGATTCTGAACTATTTTTTAATAATCCATTAGTAGTTTTTGCTTTTTCGACCTCATTTTTAGCAGTTTCTGTTGACTTGTCAACATTGTATAAGCTCAAAGAAACTTGCTCTTGTAATTCTTTCACCATATCTTTAATTTTATCAGCATTCTCTGCAGACTCATTAGCTAACACTCTTATATCGCTAGCGACAACAGAGAAACCCTTTCCATACTCACCTGCTCTTGCAGCTTCTATAGAACCACTTACGGCTAACATATTTGTTTGAATTGTTACAACAGAAATCGAATCAACTATTTTATCAATTTTTTTAGTATACTTTTCTAAATCTTTTATCTTCTTTAATGCGTTATCATTAATACCTGTAAATTTCTCTAATCCTTCCTCTAAACTAATTATTTTTTTATAATTTTCATCTAATAATGATGTGCTTTCTTGAATATTTTTTATTAACTCCTCCGCATCATTTTTTGCTTGTTTTAGACTTTCTAAAGCTTTTTCCGTAACTTCTAAGGCATCATCTACAGTATCTGCTTGAATTTCAGCACCTTCTTTAATTTGACTAATACCTTCTGCCATTTCTTCTGCAGCAGCCGCAGCCTCTTCTATATTTGCAGACAATTGATGAGCAGCTGCAACAAGCTCATCAGATGATTTATTTGCATCTGTAGAGTTTTTTAAATCATCAGCCATCTCTGCTAATTCATTTGTTGCAATAGAAATCTCTTCAAAAGCTTTTACCTGCTCTTCTGCTGCTTTTCTTGATTCCTCACATGCTGCAGAGATTTGCTCTGAAGCAGTTGCAACCTGCTCCATCATCTCTAACATTTTTTTAGAATTAACCTTTAAGTCCTCGGCAACCTTTTTTAATTTCTCACCAGAATTAATCATTTCTTGAAATGCAGTTACTAATTCATTTAATGAAACTGCAACAGACTCACCATCCTTTGACATTGATTGTGCAATATTTCCAGATTCATTAATTTCCTTAACAATCTCTTTTACAAAATCTTGTATACTACTAACGACATCCTTTATTTCATTTGCACTTTTACCAGATACTTCAGCCAAATTTCTCACCTCATCCGCCACAACAGCAAAACCTTTACCATGCTCACCAGCTCTTGCAGCCTCTATTGCAGCATTTAATGCCAGCAAATTTGTTTGATCAGCAATTCTAACAACTGCTTGAACAATATTACCAATTTCATCTGATTTACTGTTTAACTCATTTATGATTTGAACAGTTTCCTCCCCTGCTTCAACACTTTCATTAATTCCGTTAATTAGTTCTTGAACGCTATTTATTGCAGTTGTAAGCATTTTTTGATTATCATCTATACTTGTTATTATATTTTCAGCTTTATCGACTACAACATTAATTGATTTATCAATTTGAATGGTGCCTGACCTAGCTTCCTCACAAGCACCACTTGCTTCTTCTGCGCCTGCTGCAATCTGCTCCATGTTTTTTAATAGTTGTTCTGCTGCAGCAAGTGATTCTTCAACCGCTGCAGATAGCTGTTCTGTGGCAGTTGCAATTCTTTCAGCTAACTGTTGTTGCCTTGCTAATACTCTTGCTTTAGCTTTTTCTTGTGCAATTTTTTTAGCATCTTTTTGCGTAACATCATCAGTTTTTTTCACATTGGTCTTTCTAATAATACCAGTTCTCTTATCTTTCGGCTGAGCCAACTTTTTCATATTATTTACCTCCCTTAACAAACATTAATTTCTAAGACTTTATTATAACACATCAATTGTTTCAAGATTCGGATTATTAATAGTTTTTTTCAAAATAAAATCCTTTTCAATATTTCTATTTAAATCTTTTGCTTTAATAGAAATTATTCCATTACTATCAATATTAAAAATTATCTCTAAGTTTGCGTCTCCTGCTTTTAAATTTTTATCAATTTCCATTGAAAACTGACCTAAACTTACAAAGTTGTCAGGATTGTCTTTTATTGATATAGATTCATTTAATGTTGTTATAGCCATATCTTGTAAAACATGCACAACAATTTCCTCAATATTATCTATACTGTTTGTAAATACCTTACTTGTTTTTATCGGATAAATTTCATTTTTCTTAATAATAATTTCAAAATTTCCTTCATCATCCTCAACACCCAAATTATGGGTAGTCACATCATAAAACTCTTTTTTTTCTAGTTTTCCAGATAACATGGCAGCAATTAAAGCAGCTCCTTTAACTACAGCTTCTTCCGGATTTAAATTTTTTCTAACCGCTTTCTTTAAGTGATTATTCAAAAAATCTTCCATTAAAAATAACCTTGACCCACCACCTACTAACAGAACATTATAAACTTCTTTTAGATATTCCTCATTTTCTTCTTTAAATTTATTTAGTATTTGTTCAATTTTTTTCAATATGTTTTTTGAAATAGATTTAAACTGTTCTCGAGTAATAAGTTCCTTAAAATGCAAAACACCATTTTTGGTTTGCGTTATGTAAGGTATCACCACATTAATTTCTTTTAAATTTGACAGTTCTTTTTTAGCCCTTTCAGATTGTAAAATAAGTTGTTGATAAGCAACTTTATCTTCTTTTAAATTAATATCATATTTATCTAAAAACTGTTTCACAAAATAATCTGCTAGACAAATATCAAAATCTATTCCACCTATATCTGTAGAACCTACAGATGATAAAACCTTACAAAAATGCTCATCAGATTCAACTAAACTTATATCTAATGTTCCTCCTCCTAAATCAAATACAAAATAATTTCCTTTATCAAGATTGTATATATTATCGTAATATATGAAAGCTGCTGTAGGTTCATTTACTAACAATAAAACATTAAAACCAGCTTTTTCAGCTGCAACTCTAACCGACTCCCTCTGCAGATGATCGAAATATGCTGGAACAGTAACAACTGCGTTAACCTTATTGTTTGAACCAGCAAATTCATCAAAAACAGTTTTTAACTTTTTAAAGATAAAATATGCAATATCTTCAGGTAAAAACTCCATATCATAAATTTTATATGTTTTGTCACTACCTAAAAACCTTTTAACATTTGATATGGTAAATTCAGGTTCAATAACTTCAACAGCTTTAGCGTTATTACCAACAATAACTTCTTTTTCATTTTTAAAGTACACAACTGATGGTAAAAACTTATCTCCACTATCAGTATTGATGACTTCAACTTGCTCTTTATCACGATAAATTGCAATTAAAGAGTTTGTAGTTCCAAAATCGATGCCTACAGTATAACTTCCCATATTTATACCTCATTATTAAGAACATCTAACATATAATCTACCATTAGATTAAAATCCATATTAGCTTTACTCTTTTTAGAATACAAGTTTATTGGTAATCTAAACTCGGGGGCTTCTGCTAGTTTAATATCATTTCTTAATTTTGGGAATATTATTTTATTATCAAAATTCTCTTTTATTTCAGCTAATACTTTTTTAGCATGATTACTTCTTAAATTGAACTGATTAGGTATAATTCCTAAAATTTTTAATTTGGGATTGTATAAATAATTTATTTTGTAAATATTTTGAACCAACTGTGAAAGTCCTTCTATAGCTAAAAAATTCAATAAGATTGGAATAATAACAAAATCTGAAGCAATTAAAGCACCTAATGTCATTAAAGCGAAAGTTGGAGGGGTATCTATTAAAACAAAGTCATACTTTTTCTTATAAAGCATAAGCTTACGATTTAACCTATTTTCTGGTTTAGTAAAATTAAGTAAAACTTTTAGGTCATCTTTATCAAATTTATTTGAAGCAGGTATTATATCAAATAAATTATGTTCTGGAGTATATACAGCTTTATTTATAGGACATCTATCTAATAAACAATCATAAATTGAAAAGTATTCATCGTAAGTATTTACACCACTCCAATAAGAAAGATGAGCTTGAGGATCAAGATCTATCAATAAAACGCGATACCCTCTATCTCCAAGAATTGCACCAATATTTAAAGTGATCGTTGTTTTACCACTTCCTCCTTTTTTATTTGCAAAAGATATAACACTTGTTTTCATCCCAAAAAAAATCTATAATATTTTACTAATAATTTCAACACATTCATTTAACCTTAGTATTTCCTTAACTCTTTGTCTACTTTATTGTAACATGTCCAAACTATGTTAAAAAAATCAGGTATAAGATATAGGGAAATTAGACAATTAAGACATACTCATGCAATTTTAAGTATTCTTGCAGGTGATAACCCACATGATATTGCCAAAAGAATGGGACATTCTAATTTATTAACCTTTTTTAATGGGTATGCAAAATATCTAAAGGAATATCAATCTGAATCTAAGTTAACTAAATTTTTATTTTCAAATGATGATTTTTGTCGAAATTCTGTCGAATTTTAATCTTCAAAATTATAAATGACTGATAAACTTATAAAAAAAGAAATCGGGGCGACTGGATTTGAACCAGCGACCACACGCGCCCCATGCGTGTGCGCTACCAAGCTGCGCCACGCCCCGTTTTGCAAGGTTTATTTTTTTAACAGATTTAATATTTCTTGCAACTCTTTTTTTATAAACTCTTTATCGGGATTATTTTTTAAATTATTATTAGAAGAAAGGCGCTTTTTTGCGCCTTCTATTGTCAGTTTTTCTTCATAGAGCAAACTCTTTATTTGCAAAATTAAATCAATATGTTTTTTTGTATATAATCTGTGACTACTGCCTATTTTTGAAGGTCTTAATTGCTTAAACTCTTTTTCCCAAAACCTCAAAACAGAAGGTTTCAACCCAGTAATTTTGCAAACTTCACTGATCTTATAATACAACTTATCAGAATTATGCATTAACCTCTTCTTTAAATAGGTTGCTTGGTTTAAATGATACTACATATCTTGGTGGTATTATAACTTCTTCGCCAGTTTTAGGGTTTCTACCAACTCTTCTTCCTCTAACTTTGACTTCAAAATTACCAAAACCAGAAACTTTCACACTGTTGCCACTCAAAATTTCTTCTCTCATAGTAGTAAAAACCATATCAACTACGTTAGCAATATCTTTTTTAGTAATACCTAACTGATTATAAATTTTTTCAACGATGTCAGCTTTAGTCATAAGACACCTCCATATTTTAAGTTTAATAAAAAAAGTATTATATGTCAATAAGTTTGATAAATTATCTGATTAATTCTTTAAAATTTATATTGTTTGGGTTTCTAATTACGTTGATATTATCTATATCAGAAATATCGATAATCGATGATGGTATATGTGATGATGTATTTCCAGCTAAAATATATTTTATATTTTTATTAAAATATTTATAGATACTCTTTAAATCGTTTAAATTTTTTTTATCTGAAATATTTACACTTGTTGAAGTTATTGGTTGAGTGTTTTTAATAGCTTCAGACAGAATTTTTCTTGAAGGCAATCTAACTGCTATTTTTCCATCTTGAATCAAATAGTTTGGCAACTTTTTGTTAGCAAAAAAAATAAATGTAAAAGAACCTGGCCAGAATCTATTGATTATTTTTTCATGTGTATTTGTAAAAAAACTTCTGTCTATGAGATCATAGAGTTGCTTTACACTACCTATTAAAGTTATAAAAGTCTTCCCTTTGTCCCTCTTTTTAATTTCATAAATTTTATTATTTGCTTCTTCATTCAAATAAGAAGCACCGATACCGTAAATGGTATCGGTGGGATAAATAAAGGGTTGGTTATTTTTGTTTGAAAGATTGATTAATTTTATGAAATTTTGAGTCGTTTCTTTATATATTATCATTTAGCTATTCAATAGTTTTTGGACTTCTTCGTTATCTTTAATAACTTTATCTTTTATTTGTTGCCTATACTCTTTTAATTTTCTATTTATTTCAGGATACTTTACTCCTAAAATCTGACAAGCAAATATTGCAGCATTTTTTGCTCCTGCATTACCAATAGCCATTGTGGCAACAGGGATACCTCCTGGCATTTGAACCATAGATAACAATGCATCAATACCACCAAGAGATGTAGCTGCCACAGGTACAGCAATTACAGGTAAAGAAGTCTCACTTGCAACCACACCAGCTAAATGAGCAGCTGCACCAGCTATAGCTATAATCACTTCAAGGCCTCTACTTTCTGCTGTTCTTGACCATTCTGTGGTTCTCTCTGGTGTTCTATGAGCACTTGAAACAATCAGTTCAAAGTCCACACCAAATTCATTTAATACATCAATGACAGATTTAGCTACAGGAAAGTCTGATTTACTTCCAATAATTATCCCTATTTTCACGACAACCTCCTCAATGCTTTTGCTCCTATATCTTTTCTAAAGTGCATATCTTTAAAATGAATTTTTTCTACGGCCTTATAAACATTATCAATAGCAGTCTTTAAATCTTTAGCACGACATGTAACACCAAGTACTCTTCCACCATTTGTTAAAACTTTGTTATTTTCAAGTTTTGTACCAGCATGAAAAACTTTGATATTCTCTAATTTTTCTGCATCTTCAATCCCTGTTATTTCGTAACCTTTTTTATATGATTTTGGATAGCCTCCAGAGGCTAAAACAACACAAATAGTCGCATCATCGTACCACTCTACATTCACACTTGAAAGATTTCCATCAACAGCACTTAAAATAATTGGAATAATATCTGACCTCATCTTATATAAAACAGGTTGTGTTTCTGGATCACCAAAACGGCAGTTAAACTCCAATACTTTTGGTCCATCTTGAGTAATCATTAACCCTGCATAAATAATCCCTTTATAAACAATCCCTCTTTTATTTAACTCATTTATTAATGGCTTAGCAATATTTTCTGTAGTAAAGCTAAAAATTTCATCTGTAACTACTGGAGCTGGAGAGTAAGCTCCCATCCCTCCTGTATTTGGACCTTCGTCATTGTCATATACTGGTTTGTGATCCTGGCTTGAAACAAGAGGTAGTACATGTTTTCCATCTGTAAAAGCAAGATAGGAAGCCTCTTCCCCTTCTAAAAATTCTTCTATAACTACTTTTTCACCTGATTTACCAAAAACTTTATCTATAAATATCTCTTTTAAAGCAGAAATGGCTTCTTCTATAGTTTTAGCAACTGTTACACCCTTTCCTGCTGCAAGTCCATCAGCCTTTACAACTATTGGAGCACCCTTTTCTTCAACATATTTTTTTGCAGCATCAAATTCTGAAAACTCTTTATACTCTGCTGTAGGAATCCCTGCACTAAACATTATCTCTTTTGCAAATGCTTTACTTGCCTCAATCATTGCTGCATCTTTTTTTGGACCAAAGATTTTTAATCCATTCTTTTCAAATTCATCTACAATCCCTTTTGCAAGAGGATCTTCTGGCCCAACTACTGTTAAATCGATTTTTTCATTTTTTGCAAATGAGATAAGACTATCAAAATCATTAGCATTTATATCTACATTTTCACATTTTTCTTCTAAAGCTGTTCCAGCATTACCTGGAGCCACAAATACTTTTTCTGCCAAATTACTTTGAGCTATCTTCCAGCTCAAAGCATGCTCTCTACCACCAGAACCAACAACCAATACTTTCATAAAACACCCCTTTTAATGTTTAAAATGTCTCATACCTGTAAAAATCATCGCAATATTATGCTCATTTGCTGCTTCTATTACCTCGTTATCCCTTATTGAGCCACCAGGCTGAATAATTGCTGTAATACCATTTTTTGCAGCTTCATCCACTGAATCTCTAAAAGGGAAAAATGCATCTGATGCCATAACACAGCCTTTAAGTGGTTTTCTGGCCTTCATTGCTGCAATAACACTTGAATCTACCCTACTCATTTGACCTGCACCAATACCTACAGTTTGATTTTTGTTTGCATAAACTATTGCGTTTGATTTTACATGTTTTACAACTATCCAGGCAAACTTTAAAGCTTCAAGTTCTTCTTCTGTGGGTTTTCTTTTTGTAACAACTTTTAATCCATGCTCTCTATCAAAATTTTCCAAATCTCTATCCTGTAATAAAAACCCACCAATAACTTTTTTAACATCAAACTCATTATCTTTTATTTGATTAAAATCGCCAGTTTTTATCAATCTTAGATTTTTCTTTGTAGTCAAAATATCCAATGCTCCCTCTTCAAAATCTGGTGCGATAACAACTTCTAAAAACAACTCTTTTAGTTTTTCAGCTGTTTCTTTATCTAAAACTCTGTTAAAGGCAACAATTCCACCAAAAGCACTCACAGGATCACATTCTAATGCAAAATTATATGCATCAAGTAGATTATCAGCTGTCCCTACTCCACAAGGATTGGTGTGTTTAATAATTACTGCTGCAGGTTTGTCAAACTCTTTAACAAGCTCTAATGCAGCATTTATATCAATAATATTGTTAAATGATAATTCTTTGCCATGTAACTGCTTTGATGTTGAAACCGAAACCTCTTTTATCAATGGTGACTTATAAAAAGCTGCTTTTTGATGAGGATTTTCACCATAGCGTAAATCTTGAGCTTTTCTCATTGGTAATGAGATTTCATCAGGAAAAACTATATTACAAACTTTATTAAAATAATTAGAAATTAGTGCATCGTAAACTGCTGTGTGAGTAAATGCTTTCCTTGCAAGATTCAATCTTGTTTCATAGGTTATTCCACCTTTTTTTAACTCATCGATGATTTTGTTGTAGTCATTATTATCAACAACTATTGCGACATATTTATGATTTTTAGCAGCACTTCTGACCATTGTTGGACCGCCAATATCTATATTTTCTATAGCTTCATCAAAACTCACATCCTCTTTTGCAACAGTTTTCTCAAAAGGGTATAAATTTACAACAACTAAATCTATATTAACTAACCCCATTTCCTTCATGATTTTTTGATGATTTTCGTTATCTCTAATATTCAGTATTCCAGCATGAACCTTAGGATGAAGAGTTTTTACCCTTCCATCTAAAATTTCTGGAAATCCT
Organism: Deferribacter desulfuricans SSM1; assembly: GCF_000010985.1. Lineage (NCBI taxonomy): Bacteria > Pseudomonadati > Deferribacterota > Deferribacteres > Deferribacterales > Deferribacteraceae > Deferribacter > Deferribacter desulfuricans. Next base: position 1,190,215 of record NC_013939.1, on the reverse strand, counting down.
GTAAAATCAGAAATCTCCACGATATCAATGCCATTTTCTTTTAAAAGTTTTGCTGTTCCTCCAGTAGAAATGATTTCAATACCAAGATTTACAAGTTCTGTGGCAAATTCTACAATACCACTTTTTTCTGATACACTTATTAAAGCTCTTTTAGGAATTAAGTTCATTACTTTCTTCCCTCCTTTTATCAAATATTATATCCAATAAGAGAAAAAATATCCCCACACTTATTGCAGAATCAGCAATATTAAAAGCTGGCCAATGGTAGCTTCCAACATAAAAATCTAAGAAATCAACAACCTTCCCAATAATAAGCCTATCTATAAAATTTCCAAAAGCTCCACCTAAAATTAAAGAGTAGGAAATCTTTCTTAAAAGAGACCTATTTTCCTTTACAAAGAGATAAATAACTATAAATATTGCAATTATAGTAATTAAAACAAAAAAGATTTGTCTATAGCTTTCATCCAATTTTGCCAAAAATCCAAAAGCAGCTCCAGGATTGAGTATATAAGTTAGGTTAAAAAAACCTTTTATAATAGGTTTTACTTCAAATAGTTCAAAGTTAGTTTTAATAATATATTTCGTATATTGGTCTAATAAAATGATAATTAATGTTAAAAAAAGAAATTTTTTATTTTTCATAAAACCCCCAAACTGGTTTTGGATAAAAAAAATGGGAGCATAAAGCTCCCATCTATATCAACTGATTAGCACACCTTTCGCAGATCGTAGGATGCTTATCAATTTTGCCTACACTTTCAGCATGAGTCCAACAGCGCTCACATTTTGGTAATGCTGATGCTTCAACCTGAACCTTTATACTCCCATCTTCAGATGTGTAACAATTACTCATTTTATCAAAATCCTCTAAAACAAACTCTGAGACAATAAATATTTTTTCTATACCTTCATCAACATCTAAAACATCTTTATCAACATTCTTAATACCAACTATTACTTTGGCATCCAAAGAGTGTCCAATGATTTTATTACGTCTTGCAATCTCACAAGCTTTGTTTATTTCAGCTTTTAAGTTGGTTAGAGCTTCCATTTTCTTAATTAAACTATTATCATCTATATTTAATAATTCTGGGAATGTATGTATAAACACAGATTCTTGTTTCCCGTCAAAATTAGGTAAAAACTCCCAAACTTCATCAGCAGTAAAAGAAAGAATAGGATTCATTACAATAGCCATTTCTTTAGCCAATGTGAACATAGTAGACTGAGCAGACCTTCTTTCAAAAGAGTCATTTTTATAGGCATAAACCCTGTCTTTAATTATATCTAAATAGAATGCAGAAAGGTCATTAATACAAAAGTTAATAAGTGTATGATAGAAAATGTGAAACTGATAATTTTCATAGGCTTTATATATTCTCTTTTTAACTTCCTGCCATCTCATTAAAATATATTTATCAAGTTCTTTAAGTTTTTCAAATGGAATACTATTTTCATCAGGATTAAAATCATAAAGGTTTCCAAGTAAGTATCTCATAGTATTTCTTATTTTTCTGTATGATTCCACAAGCCTTTTGATAATATCATTAGAAATCCTTACATCCTCTGTATAATCTTCTGCAGCAACCCACAATCTCAGTATTTCTGCACCATATTTATCAATTATTTCATCAGGAGTAATAACATTTCCAAGTGATTTGGACATTTTAAGCCCTTTACCATCAACAACAAATCCATGAGTAAGTACTTCCTTATAAGGTGCCCTACCCCTTGTGCCAACACTTTCCAAAAGTGAGCTATGAAACCAACCTCTATGCTGATCGCTACCTTCAAGATACATATCAGCTGGCCATCCAAGTTCTTTTCTAACTTCACAAACGGCAGCATGACTTACACCAGAATCAAACCATACATCTAATATATCAGTTTCTTTTCTGATATTTTTGCTGCCACATTTTGGGCATGAAGCATCACCTATAAAATATTCAACATCTTTTTCAAACCAAATGTCTGCACCTTGTTTATAAAACTCTGATAATACTTTTTCTTGGATTTCTTCATTTAGAATAATTTCACCACATTCACCACATAGAAATACTGCAATTGGGACACCCCAGCTTCTCTGTCTTGAAATACACCAGTCAGGTCTATGCTCAATCATGGAATAAATTCTATTTCTTCCCCATTTAGGGATCCATGTTACATTTTTATCAATCTCTTCCAAAGCTTTTTTCCTAAGATCATTTTTTTCCATAGAAATAAACCATTGAGGAGTAGCTCGAAAAACAACTGGATTTTTACACCTCCAACAATGAGGGTATGAGTGTTCTACTTTATCCTGTCTAATAAGTGTTTTGTTTTCATCCATAAGATTGATAATATCCTGATTTGCCTTAAAAATATTTTGTCCAGCAAATAGTTCTGTATCTTTTTTAAAGTTACCATAATCATCTACAGGATTTAATATCTCCAACCCATACTTTAAACCAACTTCATAGTCTTCTTGACCATGCCCTGGTGCTGTATGTACTAATCCAGTACCTTGCTCTAATGTTACATGGTTTCCAAGAACAAAAAGAGAGTTTCTATCATAAAAAGGGTGTTTTGCGTTTTTGTTTTCAATAATCTCAGGATTAAAAGTTTTGATAATATCATATTCTTCAATTTCAAATATTTCTACCAATCTTTCTACAAGCTCTTTAGCTAAAACTAAAATATCATCGTTATCAATATTTTTATTATTTGATTTTTTAACTTTTAAAAGCGCATATTCAAATTCTGGGTTTAATGCTATTCCAAGGTTTGCTGGGATAGTCCATGGTGTAGTTGTCCATATAACAGCAAAGGCTTTTTCAGTTTCTATTCCAAGAGCTTTTTTTGCATCATCTTGTAATGGGAACTTAACATATATTGATGGTGATGTATGGTCATGATATTCTACTTCAGCTTCTGCAAGTGCAGTTACGCATGAAATACACCAATAAACAGGCTTCAACCCTTTATATGCTCCACCATTATTAAAAAACTTATAAAGCTCCTTTAATGTATTTGCCTCATAAGCAAAATCCATTGTAATGTAAGGATTTTCCCAATCTCCAAAAACACCTAAACGTTTAAACTCTTCTCTCTGGATATTTATAAATTTTTCAGCATAAGCTCTACAATGCTTTCTCTTTTCATGTTTTGGAATTGAGTCTTTTTTCTTACCTAACTCTTTATCTACTTGATGCTCAATTGGTAAACCATGACAATCCCAACCAGGCACATATGGTGTTTTAAAACCAAAACCTGATTTTGTTTTTATTATAAAATCTTTTAAAATTTTATTTAAGGCGTGTCCCATATGTAAGTGTCCATTGGCATATGGAGGACCATCATGGAGAATATATTTTTTATTATCATCTCTGTTTGACAATATTTTTTCATATACTTTAGAATCTTCCCACTTTTTTAATCTTAAAGGTTCGTTTTTAGTTAGATTTGCCTTCATAGGAAAATTTGTTTTAGGTAAATTTAGAGTGTCTTTATAATCCATCATTCCCCTACCTATTTTATTTTTTCGGAAGTAGATTATTAGCACTAAACTTTTTTTAAATCAAGTTTATAATGAATTTTTTGTAGTTTACATTATCTGATAAAAAGTATAATAAAGAAAAAAAACGGAGGAGTATATGAAAAGGTTTTTGTTTGTTACACTTTTAATTATTTCTTTATCATTTACAGCTTTTGCTGATGTTAAAACGGATTTATTGAAAAATATTAAACTTAATTTCCAGAAACGTGGATTAAAAGGTGTTGAAGTTAATGCAAAAGTTTTAAAAAAACTTGATAGTCCAAAAGGGTTTTATTTTGTAAAAATAAATATAAAAGATAAAAAAAGAAATAAGCAAGCAACACAGTATTTAATCACAGATGGTAAACTCGTAATCCCAGATATTATAGAATTACAAAATGGTAAAAGCTTCGTTAAAGATTTAACTTTTGAATACGATAAAGTTGATATACCTACTAAAGATTTAACTTTAATGCAGGGTAATAAAAATGCTAAACATAAAATAATAAAGATTAGTGATTTCCAATGCCCTTTTTGCCGTAGAGCTTATAAATATATAGAACCTAAAATCAAAGATAATAAAAATATTGCTCTTTATATGCTGAATTACCCTTTGCCTATTCATAAAAAAGCTATGATTTTTGCTCAAGTTTTTGAGGCAGGTATGAAGATGGGTTATAATTTTGCCGATGATTTATATAGTGGAAAATATGATAATAAACAGGATAGTGAGATTATAGATGAGTTTGCTAAAAAAACAAACGATCCTGCAAGATTTAAAGAACTTATAAAATCACAAGAGATAAAGGATAGAATTGAAAGACAGAAAAAAATTGCTGAAAAGTATGGTTTTAGAGCTACGCCAGTTTTAGTGTTTGATGGTAAAAAAGTAGAAGGGTTTGATCCAAACTTGATCGAAAAAGGATTAAATTCTTTTAAAAAATAGTTGACATTTAATATTATTTGTAATATACAATCCATCCGTTCGGGGCGTAGCGCAGTTTGGTAGCGCATCGGTCTTGGGAACCGAGGGTCGGAGGTTCAAGTCCTCTCGCCCCGACCATTTCTAAAATTTAGTCTACTATTCAAGAACAAATAACCATTAAAACAAGAAATTCTTATCTTTTTCGTTTAATTTGTTTGATTTTATTTTAGTTTTAATTTAACTATTCTCTTTGAACAATAAAAATCTAAAAATGAGGAAAAATATGAACAAATATAGTTTCAAAAATGATTATAGTGAAGGAGCTCATCCAAATATTATCAAAGTGTTATCTGAAACAAATTTTCTACAAACGGAAGGTTATTCCCAAGATATATTTTGTAAGAAAGCTGCAGAAATAATTAAAAGTTATCTACAAAATGATGATGTAGATATCCATTTTGTTACAGGTGGAACTCAAGCAAATCTTATAATGATATCATCAATATTAAGGCCATATGAAGCTGTTATTTCCGCTGATACAGGCCATATAAATGTACATGAAGCAGGAGCTATTGAAAATTGTGGGCATAAAATTATTACGATAGATTCTACTGATGGTAAACTTTATCCAGAGCAAATTATTGAAGTTTTGGATAAACATACCGATGAGCATATGGTAAAACCAAAAGCAGTATACATATCCAATTCTACTGAAACAGGAACTGTCTATAAATTAAAAGAGCTTCAAAATATTTCCAATATATGCAAACAACATAATCTTTATTTGGTTTTAGATGGTGCAAGGATAGCATCAGCGATTGTTTCTTCAAAAAGCAATTTGACATTACAAGATATAGCAGAATATTGTGATATTTTCACAATTGGAGGCACCAAAAATGGTGCTATGCTGGGCGAAGCTATTGTTATCTGTAATGAAAATTTTAAAGAAGATTTTAGATACAACATAAAACAAAAAGGTGGCTTGATTGCAAAAGGGAGAATTTTAGGTATTCAATTTTTAGAATTGTTTAAAAATAACCTTTATTATGATTTAGCTAGACATGCAAATGATATGTCTTTTCTAATAGCTGATGAATTGAAAAAGTTAGGGGTTAATTTTTTATATCCAGTGGAAAGCAATCAGATTTTCCCTATTCTCGATAACAAATTGATAAACTATTTATTAGAAAAATTTGAATTTTATATATGGGAAAAACTTGATGAAAATACAAGTGCCATTAGAATAGTTACCTCATGGGCAACTGATGAAAAGAGTGTTAAAAAATTTATAGAAGAAGTAAAATCTTTCTTGACAAAAATAAACTAAATGATTATAACTTCCAGGCACAGCTGAGGAAATCTTAGCTGCCCGGGTGGTGGAACTTGGTAGACACACAGGACTTAAAATCCTGTGGGCCTTTCAGCCCGTGCCGGTTCGAGTCCGGCCCCGGGCATTTTTCATTATTAGTCAAACTTTAAAATCTTAAAAATCGATGAATTTAAAAAATTTTATTATTATTTTTGGCTTTTGTAAAAAAATATCTTCTTCAGTCTTTTTTTTGAATATTTTAATTCTAATACTTTTTCACATTCTTTTAAATTTTTATTTGTAACAAAATAATATTTTTTAAAAGTATTAACAGCAGAAGAATAAACCAATTTTTTACTCATTCTTTCATAATTAAATAATAATTGTATTGGATTTATTGAGGTATCTACAACTAAAGGTAAATCTTCATTTAAACTCGTTATCACCTTTTTAGCAGCTTTTTTATAGTTATAATAATTAGTTGCTCTATAATACTCGTAAGTATTAGTGAAAATAGTGAATCCTAACAAATTTACAAACAATAATAAATAAATGACAGATTTTGTATTTTTCACCAAAAATATAAACAATAAAAATCCTATAAAAATTATTAAAATTTGGAGATAAGCTTTATTATAGATTAAAAATCCTGCCGAAATTACAAATATCGTTGCCAAAAGATAAGAAATATATTTATTCCAACTTATATTGTGATTAAAATCATCATTTAATAGATGTGAAATAGATATAGCGAAAAATGGTACTGCTGGCATGAAGTATCTTCCTCTACCTCCAGGCAATATAGCCATTATTAAAAAAGAAACTATAAAAATTATCAGTGCTGAATTAAACAAATCATTTTTAGTCTTGAAAGAAAATTTTTTATAAAAAAACAATAATATGCTCCATGGAAATAGTGCTAAAAATATTCGCAATGGAAATACTAGAAAATGAGTAACAATTCTTCCAATTTCGCCTTTTGCTCGACTTGTTGCTTCTGATGAAAAAACGGTTATTAAATCATTAATATTTCCATTGTAATAATATAAAATAATCCAACATGTTGGTAATATTAATGATAACAGTAAATGTAAAAGTAAGAATTTTATATAACTATAAAACTGATTTCTTTTATGTAATAATAAATAAACAACAATTCCAGGATAAAAAAATAAAGGAGAAACACCTTTTGTAAGTATTCCTAATCCCATAAAAATAGAGGAAACAATGATAAACTTAAAGTTTTTTGGTGATTTTATGTAAAAAAAGAAAGATAATAACGTAAATAAAGTTAACAATAAATCAGGCTCAGATTTATTACCATAAGAATAAAGCATTAAATAATTTGTCATTGCAACAAATGAAGAGGTTATAGCTATTTTTTTTCTTCAATGAAAATCAACATTAAAAAACCTATTAGAATTAAAGCAAGTACAGAAGGAAATCTTGCATCAAAATTTGAAACATACTTATCTTTAAATCCTAATATTGCTATTAACCAATTTTGTAGAGGCGGTTTTTTTAAATAAGGTTTTGAATAGACAGTAGGGACTATATAATTTCCACTTAAAAGCATCTCTTGTGCCACAATGGCTCTTCTTGGTTCTTCATGAATTAACGGTTTTTTTTCGATATAAATCAATAAATTAAAAAGAATTACTACTAATGTTAAAATAAAAACAAAGTATTTTTTCACAAACATTCTCCTGTTAACAATTGTAATCATTATTTTAGATTATTTTTTATAATAAGCCAACTTTTTTTATAATTTTATGATTAGAAGAATAGTTGCAAAATTAACATATAGAGAAGCATTAAGTGATATCTATTGACTTTTCATATAAAATGTAAAGAATAAAAATCATGTTGCCTAAAATTATACTTGCCTTCACTCTGGTTGCAATAGGTATCGGATATTTTCCTAAATTCAGAATGAATAGAACAACAATTGCACTGGTTGGTGCTACTTTTTTAATTATAACAGGAGGAATTAGTTACAAATCAGCTCTTAAATCAATAAACTTAGATACACTTGTATTATTATTTTCTATGATGATTGTTAATGCACATTTTGTTATTTCCGGTTTTTCAGAACTTATTACACATAAGATCATAAAGTACGCTAATACCCCCAAAAAATTACTCTTTATCATAATATTTAGTTCTGGTTTACTGTCAGCAATTTTGTTAAATGATACGATTGTGATAATGTTTACACCTATAACAATTTCTATTTTAATTAGTTTAAAAAGAAATCCTATACCTTACTTACTTGGACTTGGAATGGCAGCTAACATTGGTTCAGCGATAACACCAGTAGGAAATCCTCAGAATATGCTTATAGCAAGCTATTCTGGGCTTAAGTTTTTAGATTTTGTTATTCCGCTCTTTATAGTTTCGATTATTTCGCTATTTATTCTCTATTTTACCCTGCTACTTTTTTTTAGAAAAGAATTTACAGAAAGAGAAATAATACATCAATATATTCCTAACTTTAAAATATACAAACCAGTTTTATTAAAATTTATATTGACAACAATTGTCATGTTTATTTTATTTTTATTTAGATATCCAGTGTCATATTCTGCTTTAATAGCAGCCTCAATTTTTCTATTTACAAGAAGGATAAAACCTGAAAAAATCTTTCAAAAGATTGATTGGTCATTACTTGTACTTTTTTCCTCACTATTTGTTATTACTTCTTCTGTAGAAACTACAGGTATTAGTAAAACAATTTATCTTTTATACAATAAGTACATGTTTACAAATATGTATCTCTTTTCATTTTCTATAGCTATTCTCAGCAATATTGTATCAAATGTTCCAGCAGTAATGCTTTTTGCTCCTTTTATAAAATCAATTGGAAATAGCCACGAATACTGGATAACTGCAGCAATGGCATCAACCTTTGCAGGTAATCTTACAATTTTAGGCTCAATTGCAAATATAATTGTGTTGGAAATTGCTTTAAAAAAAGGTATAAAAATTACTTTTATGCAGTTTTTTAAAATAGGTATTGTTGTTACAATAATAACACTATTAGTTGGAATTGCATGGTTAGATTTAATATTTTAAATAAAATAAAGGGGCAGAAGCCCCTTAATTTTATTTGTAAGCGTCTTTAAAAAGTTTGTACTCAATAGAGTCTACTAATGCTTGATAACTTGCATCAATAATATTGTGGGCAACACCAACTGTTCCCCAGGTATCTTTGTCATCTTTTGATTCAATTAAAACCCTTGTTAAAGCTTTTGTTCCATCTTTTCCTGTCAAGATTCTTACTTTATAGTCAACAAGTTGCATAGTTCTTAAGTTTGGATAAAACTTTTCTAATGCTTTTCTTAAAGCGTTGTCCAGAGCATTTACAGGGCCATTTCCAATTGCAGCTGTATGCTCAATTTCTCCACCTACCCTCAACATAACAGTGGCTTCTGCAAAAGGTGGCTCCAATGCACTCCTTTTTTCATCTATTACCCTAAAACTGAGAAGATCAAAGAATTTTTGAAAATTACCAATGGCTTTTCTAACTAGTAATTCGAAAGATGCTTCGGCACCTTCAAATTGAAATCCTTTATTTTCAAGCTCTTTTAATTGTTGTAACAAATCACTAAGTCTTTCATCTTTTGGATCAATATCAAGACCAAAATCTTTTGCTTTATAAATAAGGTTACTTTTACCGCTTAAGTCTGATAATAACACTCTTTGTTTGTTACCAACTAATTCTGGTTCTATATGTTCATAAGTTTTAGAGTTTTTAAGTATTGCACTAACATGAACACCACCTTTGTGAGCAAAAGCAGACCGACCAACGTAAGGTTGATGAATATTGTGTTTTAGATTACCAAGTTCATTTACAAACCTTGATACTTCTTTAAGCTTTCTTAATTGCTCAGGAGTTACACATTTATATCCGTATTTAAGCTGTAAGTTAGGTATTACAGAACAAAGATTTGCATTTCCGCATCTTTCGCCATAACCGTTAATTGTCCCCTGAACATGGACAATACCGTGTTTTACAGCTAAACAAGAATTTGCCACAGCACAATCACTATCATTGTGGCAATGAATCCCTAACGGATAATCTCCAATCTCTTTTTTAACTATCTCTATAATATCAACAAGTTCATCAGGCATTGTCCCGCCATTTGTATCACACAAAACTAAACAATCTGCACCAGCTTCTTTAGCTGCCTGCAATGTTTTTATAGCGTATTCGCTGTTGGCTTTAAAACCATCAAAGAAGTGTTCTGCATCATAAAAAACAGTATCAACTCTCTTTTTAAGATACTGTATAGAATCGTAAATAATTTCTAAATTTTGTTCTAAAGTAATTTTTAATGCTTCAGTTACATGTAAATCCCACGTTTTTCCAAAAATTGTAATATTAGGAACCCCAGCAGCTAAAAGAGCCTGAAATATTTCATCATCATCGCAACTCTTTTTAGCTCTTCTTGTGCTTCCAAAAGCAGCTATGTGGTCAATGGGTACCCTTGACTTCTTTACCGCCTGGAAAAATTCTATATCACGTGGATTTGAACCAGGCCAACCACCTTCAATATAATGTATACCAAAATCTACAAGTTTTTCAGCAATTCTAACCTTATCTGGTACAGTAAAATTTACATCTTCAGCCTGGGTACCATCTCTTAATGTTGTATCATATAATATTATTTCACGAGACATGATCCCCCTCCTCTACAAATCTTTCATGCAATACTCTAACTGCAAGCTCAGAAAACTTTTCATCGATTACGCAAGACACTTTAATTTCACTTGTGGAAATCATTTGTATATTAATATTGTTTTCAGCTAAAGTTTTAAACATAGCAGCAGCAACACCTGCATGACTCTTCATACCTACACCAACAATGGATACTTTAGCTATGTTTTCATCTGATAAAACGTTTGAAGCGCCAATATTTTTTGCTATTTCTTTGCATGCATCATAAGCTCTGAGAATATCTGTTTGAGCTACAGTAAATGATATGTCAGTTTTACCTTCAGTACTCACATTTTGAACTATCATATCAACATTTATATTTTGTTTTGCCAATTCTTCAAAGATTTCTGCAGCAATTCCTGGTCTATCTGGAACTTCAGTAATTGTAATTTTTGCCTGATTTTTGTCACTTGTTACACCTGAAACTATTACTTTTTCCATATCTTTATCCTCCTTTGTTACTAATGTACCAGGTTTTTCTTCTAAAGATGATAAAACAAGTATATCCACATTATACTTCATCCCAAACTCAACACTTCTGGATTGTAGAACTTTAGCACCTAAAGATGCTAATTCTAACATCTCTTCATATGATATTTTATCCAACTTTTTTGCCTTTTTAACAATTCTTGGATCAGCAGTATATACTCCATCTACATCTGTATATATTTCACATACATTTGCTTTCATTGCGGCAGCAATAGCTACTGCTGTGGTATCTGAGCCTCCTCTACCAAGGGTTGTTATATCTCCTGTTTTAGGATAAATACCCTGGAAGCCAGCTACCACACAAATTTTCCCCTCTTTTAATTCTTTTCTTAGTCTTTCTCCGGTAATTTCAACAATTCTAGCTTTAGAATGTGCACCGTCAGTGATCATCCCTATTTGAGGACCTGTTAAAGATACAGCATCATACCCCATAGATTTTAATGCCTGAGCAAGCAAACCTATACTAACCTGCTCACCAGTTGAGACAACCATGTCATATTCTCTTGGATCATACTTAGGGTCTATTTCTTTAATTAAGTTTATCAATCTATCCGTTTCTCCTGCCATTGCAGAAACGGTTACAATCACATCATGCCCTTCATCTTTTTTCTTAGCTACACGCTTTGCAACATTTTTAATCCTTTCGATAGTTCCTACACTGGTTCCACCAAACTTCATTACAACTAAGCTCATTTAGACCTCCTGATGAAAAAATCTCCTATTTTATAACCATCTTTAAACTCAAATGATGGCACTATAAACTCATTATACTCAATATTTTTATCCGGTTCTATATCCGAACCCCAAATTATTGCTGGAACTGGCTCAGCCACATGAGTTCTGATTTCTACTGGTGTTGGATGGTCTGGAGTAATTAATAATCTATATTCTCCAAATTTTTTTAACCCATTTATAATTATTGGAAGCATTATCTTATCTATATTTTCAACTGCTTTTAATTTTTCTTCTATACTGCCCATATGCCCTGCCTCATCTGGTGCTTCCACATGGATATATACGTAATCAACATCATCAAGAGCTTTAATAGCATACTCAGCTTTCCCTTTGAAATTTGTATCTATAAACCCTGTAGCACCTGGTACATCAATTACTGTCATTTTTGCCAAATTACCTATACCTCTAATCAGGTCTACAGCTGCAATAACAGCACCTTTTAATCCAAATTTATCTTCAAATGGTGTTAAACTTGGTTTTTTACCCTCACCCCACAACCATATAGAATTAGCTTCTTTAAATTCTCCATCAAGCAATTCCCATGATTTTTTAATAATTTTATTTAAGAAATCAGCATTCTTACCTGTAGGTAAATAACTATCTATATTTTGATTCATAATATCGTGAGGAGGTGTTGTCTTTACATCAAAATCCATATTTCTAACAACCATAATATTTCTATATCCAACACCCGGATAAAACTCTATATTTGAATCTTTGAAGTGTTCATTAAGCAAATCGATAGCTTTTTTTGCTGTTTCATTATCAATATGAAAAGCACTAAAATCTTCCATCTTTTTAAATTGGCTATCAAGAGTTACCAAATTACATCTAAAAGCAAAATCGTTTTCACCTAAATCTATACCTATGCTAGCTGCCTCAATAGGACTTCTGCCTGTATAAACATCTTTTGGGTTATACCCAAATACAGATAGATTACAAACATCGCTTCCAGGATACCACCCTTCTGGTGTTGTGTGAATTAATCCACAAATCCCCTCTTTTGCTAATTGGTTAAAATGTGGTGTGTTTGCATATTCCAAAACGGTTTTATTATCTAATTTATCAATTTTATGATCACTCATCCCATCACATAAAAGCACAATATGTTTCATTATTTCTTCCCTTCTACTCTTATTACTACAGTCTTATCTTTTACAACATCTAAACTATCTATTTCATTTACTGCATTATTTACATTTCTACCAAGAGTTTCATGAGTCATAAAAACAAGAGGAACAACATCACCTGGTGAGCTTTCTCCAGGTTGGATTGCCGAGCTGATACTGATTCCATATTTGCCAAGAATACCGGCAATTTTAGATAAAACTCCTGGTTTATCCAAAGCGTTGAACCTAAGATAAAATGATGATCTAATATCATTTATATCTTTTATTGGGTAATATTGTGTATATTTCCCAGTAAACCCTAATGTAGAAACTGTTTTTTGACATCCAGAAACGAGTTTTCTAGCTATATCTATTATATCTCCAGCAACTGCGCTACCAGTGGGTTTTGCTCCTGCACCTCTACCATAATGAATTGTTCTATCCACTTTATCAGAAATAAGGTAAATAGCATTAAAGACATCCACTACCTTGGATAAAATATATCTATTTGGTATCATTGTTGGATGTACTCTCACTTCAATATCATTTTCATGTTTTTTAGCAATTGCAAGAAGCTTTATTTTACACCCCAATTTATTTGCAAAATCTATATCTACCTGTTTTATCTTTGATATCCCTTCAACAAAAACTTTATCAAAAGGTACAATTGTGTTGAAAGCTAATGTGGAGAGAATAGTGATTTTATGAGCGGTATCAATCCCTTCTACGTCAAAAGTTGGATCAGCTTCTGCATATCCAAGCTGTTGAGCTTCTTTTAAAACTTCATCAAACTCCTTTTTATCTTGCTCCATTTTGGTTAAAATATAATTTGCAGTACCATTAATTATTCCATATATCTCTTTGATATTATTTGCAGCTAAATCTTCTTTTATAACCCTAATAATAGGGATACCTCCTCCAACACTACCCTCAAAGCCTAAATATACACCTTTTTCATCAGAAAGTTTAAAAATGTCTAATCCATCTACAGCAAGTAATGCTTTATTAGCTGTAACAACATGTTTTTGATTTTTTAATGAATCCATAATAAAGGTTTTTGCGGGCTCATATCCACCAATTAGCTCAACAACAATATCTATATTATCATCATTAATTATTTCATAAGCATCTTTTGTTTTAAAAGGGATTTGATCTAAATATTTATCTTGAATCTTATCAATTCTTAAATCAGCAATTTTTGTAATATTAATTTCAATCCCTGTTTTTTGTTTTATGGTTTCTTTGTTATCTATTAAAACTTCTACAGTTCCGCTACCAACAGTGCCATAACCGATTATCCCAACATTAACCGAATGCATTATAGCTACTACCTCCTAAAAATTTAGGGGATATTACTACCAAGACTAAACAAAGTCAAGTAGTGCTTAATCAAAATATCAAAATATAATATATAATTATATACTACAATCATAGTCTGATATTATCTTGTTTATTAAATCTTTCATATCGTAATTTTCCACATCTACCCATTCAACATTTTGCATATGTCTAAACCAAGTGAGTTGTCTTTTTGCAAAATTACGAGTTCTTTTTTTTATTTTTTGAATCGTTTCATCCAAATCCATTTTACCTTCGATATAATCATAGATTTCACAGTAGCCAATAGCTTTCATAGAAGGTAAATCTTTTGAATATCCCATATTTTTCAAATTATTTACTTCATCAACCCACCCAAACTTAATCATGGTATCAACACGTTTATTGATTCTATCATAAAGATTTTGTCGTTTCCTATAAAAAACATAAATTTTGTACTGGAATTTTGGATATTTATGATAAATACGATGCGCTTCTGTAAAAGGGATTTTTAAGATTTCATAGACTTCTAATGCTCTTATAATCCTTACAGAATCGTTCTCTGAAATTTTTAAAGCGTATTCTGGGTCAATCTTTTTAAGATGCTCATAAAGATATTGTAGCCCTTTATCTTTTATTATGTTCCTAAACTCATTTCTGATTTGCTCATTCCTAGGAGGACCTTTAAATAACCCTTTTTGTAATGTTTCAACATATAGACCCGTTCCGCCAACAATTATAGGTTTTTTATTCTTAGCTAAGATCTCTTCTATTAGTTTTTCTGCATTGTCGAAAAAATCTCCAGCAGAGTAAGTTTTATCTGGTGTTAAAATGTCTATTAAATGATGTTTTATCTGTTTTCTTTCTTCTAAAGATGGTTTTGCAGTACCTATATCCATATATTTATAAACTTGATAGGCATCTGCATTAATAATTTCTAAATCTATTTCCTTTGCAAGATTTAAAACAAAATCTGTTTTTCCTGTAGCAGTAGGTCCTGTTATAACTGGAATCATTGACGATTAAACTTTTTAAATATTTCTTCTTTTTTTATTTTATAAACTATTGGTCTGCCATGTGGGCAGGTAAAAGGATTTTCACATTTTAAAAGATTTGAAACGATATCATTCATTTCTTCTTCTAATAGTTTGTCTCCTGCTTTTATGGCTAACTTACATGACATATTTAAATATATGGGTTCATTCAAATCATTATCTAAGATACTTTCCATTGAGTTTTTAATAAATTCTTTAATCTCTTTTTCTATATCTTTATTTAAAAATTGAGATGGTACAGAATTTATCTTGATAACATTTTTGCCAAATTGCTCAAGGTCAATGCCACATTTTGCAAGTTTTGCTTGATTTTTTATACAAAATTCTACAAGTTCTTCATCAATGGAAATTAGTAGCGGTTCTGTAAGGTATACCGAAGAAACGAAATCGGCATTGTTCATAAATTTCTCATATAAAACTCTTTCATGTGCTATATGCTGATCTATCAGCCATAACTCATTATTATACTCAACTAATATAACTGTATCAAAAAGTTGCCCAATTATTTTAAACTCTTTATTTAGAGTTTGCCTATAACTCAAATTGAGATCATTGTTTTTAGTATTTTTTTCTTTATTTATTTCAACAACATCTACAATATTTGATAAATCAACTGTATATTTGATTTCATCCTCTTTAACACCACCGAAATTCAACTCATCCAAAGGTATATCAGAAGTTCCTTTCGAGTTATTCTTTAAATCATAATTTTTTAGACAACTTTCAACTGCTTTATAAACATCTTTAAACAATAAGTTACTATTGTAAAACCTTATAAAAAGCTTAGCAGGATGAACATTAACATCGATTTGATCTGGTGAGATTTCTATGTTTAAAACAGCGATTGGGTATCTATTTTCTGGCAATTTTCTATGATATGCCTGTAAAATTGCTTGTTGTATTAGATTATCTTTAATAGCTCTATTATTTACTCCAATCAAGATACTATCTTTCCTAAATTTTTGAACATCTGGCGTAGTAACTACACCACTAATTTTAACCTTATTTTCAAAATTAAGCTCAATAAACGAATAATCTTCACCAATAATCTTTTTTACTCTATCTAACAGGTTGTTATCGTTTATTAAGTTTAATGCCACTTTTCCATTGTTTATCACTTTAAATGATACGTTATAGTTTAATAAGGCTATATGTTTAATATATTTTAAAATTTCTTTATATTCCGATGTGGGAGATTTTAAAAATTTGTGCCTAGCTGGTACTTTTTCAAAAAGATTTTTTACTGTTACAATAGTACCATTTGTATATGCTGCTGGAGATATACTTATTATATTTCCGAAACTTACTCTTAACTCATTCCCTTTACTTTTTATACTGAAATCACTTACTGAACTTATTGCTGAAAGTGCCTCTCCACGAAATCCAAAACTGTTTATAGAGAAAATATCTTCATATTTTGTAATTTTGCTTGTAGCAAACCTTTGAACTGTTAGAGGTAAATCTTCTTCATCTATCCCTAATCCATTATCTACAACCTTAATTAGAGATAACCCACCATCAATCAACTCTATTTCAATTTTAGTGGCGCCAGCATCTAAAGAATTTTCTACTAGCTCTTTTACAACATTGAAAGGTCTTTCTACTACCTCTCCAGCTGCAATTTTATTTGCAACATCATCAGGTAAAACATTTATTTTCCTCATTTAGCTTCAGCAAAAACCCCAATATTTCTATATTTCATATAACGATCTTCAAACAGTTTATCAGATGACATAGCCATCAACTCGTTTAGATGCTTTCTGATAGCATATTTTACATTTTTAGCAGTTTCTAAATGATCTCTATGTGCGCCGCCCACTGGTTCTTTTATTATTTCATCGATTACTTTTAATTTCAATAAATCTTGAGCAGTTAACTTTAATGCTTCTGCAGCTTTATCAGAGTAGGAAGCATCTTTCCATAGTATTGAAGCACACCCCTCTGGACTGATAACCGCATAAATAGAGTGCTCTAACATTAAAACTCTATTGCCCATTGCAATTGCTAAAGCTCCACCACTACCACCTTCACCAGTTATTATAGTAATCATTGGAACAGTTAAACCTGCCATTTCTCTTAAATTTCTTGCTATAGCTTCAGCCTGCCCTCTTTCCTCTGCTTCTATCCCTGGAAAAGCCCCTGGTGTATCTACAAATGTAATTATCGGTCTTCTAAATTTCTCAGCTAATTGAAATACTCTTAAAGCTTTCCTATACCCTTCAGGATGTGCCATCCCAAAATTTCTATATATATTTTCTTTTGTATTTTTACCTTTTTGATGACCAACTATTGTAACAGGTTCACCATCAAATTTTGCAATTCCGCAAACAATAGCTGGATCGTCTCTAAAAAGACGATCACCATGTAGCTCAACAAAGTCTTCAAAAATATATTTGACAAAATCTAATGTGTAAGGACGGTTTGGGTGTCTAGCAACCATAACTTTCTGCTGAGGAGTGAGAGACTTATATATATTTGCTTTAACCTGCTCCAATTTTTTTTCTAAACTTTCTATTTCTTTACTTAAAGATTGATCTGAAAGCTCAGAAACTTTCTTTAACTCTTCAATCTTTTTTTCAAGCTCAAAAATCTGTGTTTCAAATGGTAAAGGTTGAATCGCCATAACTCACCTCAAATTTACTTTTAAAACTATTGCTAACATACCTTTACTTTATAATCAAAAGAATTGTATGAATTCTCAATCAATTCATAGCAACTCATCTGGGTCAACAAAATCTAAATCATGAGCTTCAGCTACTGGTTTACATGTTATTACTCCATTTACAACATTAAGCCCTTTCTTTAATGATTCATTTTCTTTGCAAGCAGTCTTCCACCCTTTGTTAGCTAATTCAAGGGCAAAAGGTAGTGTTGCATTAGTTAGTGCAAATGTAGATGTCCTTGCGTATGCTCCTGGCATATTTGCAACACAGTAATGTAAAACTCCATCAACCTCATAAACTGGTTTTTGATGAGTTGTAGGCCTTGATGTTTCGACACAACCACCTTGATCAATACTCACATCTACTATTACTGAACCTTTTTTCATAAGCTTTAGCATATCTTTTGTAATCAATTTAGGAGCTCTTGCGCCTGGTATAAGAACAGTGCCTATAACACAATCAGCATCTTGAATCTCTTTTAAAATATTTAATTTGTTAGACATAATTACTTCACAATTTTTTGGTAAAATATCTTCAAGATATCTCATTCTTTCTAAATTTATATCCATAACAACTACTCTTGCCCCAAGTCCAGCAGCAATTTTTGCAGCGTTTAAACCAGCTGTCCCACCACCTAAAATTACAAATTTAGCACTATGAACACCAGCAACACCTCCAGCTAAAACACCAGCTCCACCATAAGGTTTTGCTAGATAGTATGCACCCATAATTGATGACATTTTGCCAGCAATTTCGCTCATTGGTTCAAGTAGAGGCAACTTACCGTTTACTTCTATTGTTTCATAAGCTATTGCAACCACTTTCTTTTTCATTAACCCCAAAGTTTGTTCTTTGTCTGGTGCTAAATGAAGGTAAGTAAAAATAATTTGCCCTTCTTTCATTTTTTCTATTTCAACCTGTTGTGGTTCCTTAACTTTGATTATCATATCAGCTTTATTAAAAACTTCATCTGCAGTTTCAACTATTTCAGCACCCTCTTTGATATACTCATCATCTGTAATACCGCTACCTAAACCAGCATTTTTCTCAATTATAACTTTGTGCCCATTTTTTATAAACTCAGCTACACCAGAAGGTGTAACACTAACTCGGTTTTCATTAGTTTTAATCTCTTTTGGTATTCCTATTATCATTTTTCACCTCATAAATTTTTTCTTTGATTTAAATAATATAATTATTTCAAAATATCAAACATTTTTGAATAATATTATTTTTAATTTTTCTAACTTAAAAATCATCCTTTAAAAATTTAATTTAAATGATATAATTAAAATATATAAATTTTTATTTGGAGGTGTATTATGGATTACCCCCTTTGGTTGGCTAATAGTGACATTCCAGGAGCCCTGGTAATTGCTATTGTAGCAGTGTTTCATGTCTTTATTTCTCATTTTGCTGTTGGTATGGGATTGTTTTTAGTTTTAGCAGAGCTTAAAGCAATAAAACTTGGCAATGATGACCTTAAACAGTTTGTTAAGAAAACTAGTGGCCTTGTTTTACTTGTTTCTGCTGTTGTTGGTGCTCTTACAGGAGTTGGTATATGGTTTACTATTGCGCTTATTTCACCTGCAGGGACATCAGCATTAATTCACAACTTTGTATGGGGATGGGCCACTGAATGGATATTCTTTGTATTAGAGATTGTAACCATACTCATATATTATTATACATGGGACAAAGTCTCAGATAAATACCATGTTTTACTTGGTTGGTTATATTTTGTTGGTGCATTTATGAGTTTGGTTATTATTGTAGGTATTATAACATTTCAATTAACACCAGGTAAGTGGGTAGAAACAAGATCATTCTTTGATGCGTTTTTCAATCCAACCTATATTCCATCAGTTATTGGTAGAACCGGTATTGCATTTTTATTAGCTGGTCTATATGCAATGGTTACAATATCTTTTATTAAAAATCAAAATATAAAAAAGGATGCTTCCCATTTTGCAGGCTATTTTGTGTTAGCTGGTTCAATTTTAGCTTTTTTGGGTATGACATGGTGGGTATATGCTATACCTGTAGATGTTAGAGAACAGATGCTGGGTGGTAATGAAATATTGACTAACTTCTTATACTATTCTGGATGGATTACCGCTATTATCACAATACTATCGCTTTTATTTATGTTTGTAGTGCCAAGATACATAAATATTGCAATTGCATTAATTGTATTGATTTTAGCTCAAATCAGTTTTGGATATTATGAGTTTGCAAGAGAAAGGGTTAGAAAACCATTTATTATAAGAGACTATATGTATTCTAACGGAATTCTTGTTTCTGAGGTTGAAAAGCTAAATGAAAATGGTGTTTTATCTAAAGCAAAATGGGCAAACATAGCTGGTTACAAGGATAAACTTAAAGTGGGAAGAGCTGTATTTGTAGCTGAATGTAAAATTTGCCACTCCCTAAATGGGTTTAATGCCTTAAGACCTAAAATTGAAGGGTTAGAAGCTGAAGATCTTGATGGTATTTTAATGGATTTAGATTCAAACCCATTAATGCCACCTTTTATTGGTACTGAGAAAGAAAGAGAAGCTTTAGCTGCTTATTTAGCAGAAATAGCGAAGTAGGAGGCTAATATGAATGAAATTTTGAATTATATACCATCACCAGATTTAATACCTATTCCAAGTCATCAATATATATTTCTATTTTTTCTTGTTGTTACATTATTTATACATTTTATCTTTATGAATCTAACATTGGGAGGTACGATTCTGATATTGGTATCTAAGTATATTTCTAAAAATAAAGGTGATAGTACCTATGATAAAATTGCTGAAGAGCTTGGTTGGTTAAATACTTTTAATATATCACTTACGGTTACAACTGGGGTTGCTCCTTTACTTTTCTTGCAGGTATTGTATGGTCAGTTTTTTTATAGTTCTTCTGTTTTACTATCATGGAAATGGTTATTTGTGTTATTAGCAATTATTTTAGCTTATTATTTTTATTATCTATTTAAATTTAAGCCTTTTAGGTTGAAGTATACTGGAGGGCGAGGATTTATTTTCATAGTATTTGCAGCTATACTATTTTTATATGTTGCTTTGATGCTTGTGACCTATACTCTTTTATCTATGCAACCAGAACTATGGAAAGATATATATTTAGGAAAATTATCTGTTTTTTCTGCAAAAACTCTTACTTTGAGATTTTTCCATTTTATTTTTGCTGCCATTGCCTTTAGTGGCGCTTTTTTGATGATATATTCAAGAATGAGAAAAAAATACAGTAATGAATTGTCAGATAAGATGTATTCTCTTGGTAAATATTCATTCTTGATCCCTACTTTAGTGCAGTTAATTGTAGGAACATGGTTTCTATTTTCTCACCCTGCAAATTTTTATTCAAATCCAACTTTAATACTGTTTTTAGTTATTGGAATTGCTTTGGCACTTTATCCTGCATTTTTAATACTTGTGAAAAAAGAGAATGAAAAAATTGTTTTTGGAGCTGCTACATTGTCGGTGTTCAGTATGGTAATTGTTAGAAGAATTATAGAAAGCACATATTTTTCAAAATACTTTGACTATATGAGTTTAAGTGTTAAACCTCAATGGGGGATATTTATTATTTTTATAATATTATTTGTAGCCTTGTTAGCTACTCTTTATTATTTAATTATTAAATTGAAGTATGAACTTGCTAATAAATAAGTTTTATTTGTAGCAGGAGATTTCTCTCCTGCTTTTTTGTTACAAACTAAAAATTTTAAATATCACTTGAGAAATAAGTAAACTTAATGTATGATTATTGGATATAATTATTAAATATTATCAATATTTTATAGAACTGGAGGGATTTTTGATGTATTCTGAAAAGATTTACGAACTTTTAGACGAAGAGCCAAAATTATCTGCAAATGCATTAACTGTATTGAGAAAAAGATATCTTAAAAAAGATGAAAAAGGGAATATAGTAGAAACTCCAAAAGGGATGTTTCAAAGAGTAGCAATGAATATTGCTTTGGCAGATCTTAATTATGATAAAAATGCTGATATTGAAAAAACTGCTAAAGAGTTTTTCGACATTATGGTTTCTCTTAAATTTTTACCCAACTCCCCTACCCTTATGAATGCTGGCAAAGAATTGCAACAGTTATCTGCTTGTTTTGTGCTACCGGTTGAAGATTCTTTGGATAAAATTTTTGAAGCTGTAAAATATACAGCGTTAATTCATAAATCTGGTGGTGGGACCGGTTTTTCTTTTTCAAGATTGAGGCCTAAAGATGATGTTGTTAAAACAACAAAAGGGGTTTCAAGTGGCCCTGTTTCTTTTATGACTGTTTTTGATTCTGCTACAGAAACAATAAAGCAAGGTGGCACAAGGCGTGGTGCAAATATGGGGATTTTAAGGGTTGATCACCCTGATATAATGGAATTTATTTACGCCAAAAAAGATAAAACAAAATTAACAAACTTTAATTTATCTGTTGCTGTAACAGAAAAATTCATGGAGGCGGTAATAAAAGGTGAAGATTACCCATTGATTAACCCTAAAGATGGCAAAGTAGTAAAAAAATTAAATGCTAAAGAAGTTTTTGACCAAATGGTAAAACTTGCTTGGGAAGGTGGAGATCCTGGTATTGTATTTATAGATAGAATTAATAAAGACAACCCTACACCTAAAGAAGGTGAAATAGAATCTACTAATCCATGCGGTGAGCAGCCATTGTTACCTTATGAGTCTTGTAATTTAGGTTCAATAAATCTTGGCAAGTTTGTAAAAAATAAGAAAATATTATGGGATGAGCTGAAAAAAGTAATACATACTGCGGTTCATTTTTTAGATAACGTAATTGATATGAACAATTATCCTATACCTCAAATTGAAGAAATGACTAAGAAAAACAGAAAAATTGGTTTAGGTGTAATGGGTTGGGCTGATATGATGGCTTTACTTGAAATCCCATACAATAGTGAAGATGCATTAAAATTGGCAGAAAAAGTTATGTCTTTTATTCAAGAAGAAGGAAGAAATGCTTCTGTAAAACTTGCAGAAAAAAGAGGAAGCTTCCCTAATTTTAAGGATAGCATATATCCTGAAAAAGGTTTTAAAATGCTGAGAAACGCTACAGTAACAACTATAGCTCCAACAGGGACTATTTCAATTATTGCTGGAGCTTCATCAGGTATAGAACCTTATTTCGCAATAGCTTTTTATAGGAATGTATTAGATAATGATAAACTTGTTGAAGTAAATCCAATTTTTAAAGAGATTGCTAAAAGAGAAGGGTTTTATAGTGATGAGCTGATGGAAAAAATTGCTGAAAGCGGACATTTAGAAGATATAGATGAAGTTCCTGAAAAATGGAAAAGGGTTTTTGTTACAGCGCATGAAATATCTCCGATATGGCATGTTAAAATGCAGGCAGCATTTCAGAGATATACTGATAATGCAGTTAGCAAAACTGTAAATTTCCCTAATGAGGCTACTGTAGAAGATGTTAGAGAAGTATATTTATTAGCTTATAAAGAGGGTTGTAAAGGTATAACAATTTATAGAGATGGTAGTCGAGAAGGACAAGTTATAAATGTAGGAACGAAAGATAAAAAAGAGGAAACTCAAACGGTTGAAATTAGGGGTCAATTTAGGCCAAGACCAAGGCCAAAAGTACTTGTGGGTAAAACTATAGAGATGATGACTGGTTGCGGAAAATTGTATGTTACTATAAATCAAGATGAAAATGGAGAACCTTTTGAAGTTTTTACGAGTATGGGGAAAGCTGGCGGATGTGCTCAAAGTCAATGCGAGGCTATAGGAAGATTGATTTCTTTGGTTCTCCGTAGTGGTGGTGAACCTGAAACAATAATTAAACAATTAAAAGGTATTTCTTGTCATATGAGATACGGTTTTGGGCCAAATCAAGTGTTAAGTTGTGCTGATGCTGTTGGAAAGGCTATTGAGCAAGCGTTGAATATGCCAACTGAAATAAAGGTAATAAAGCAGGAAGAAATAACTGTAGATAAGCTTTTAAAAGAAGTAGAAAAAGATGAAAAGGATATAAAAAATGCAACACCAAGAAATGGTGCATGTCCTGAATGTGGCGGTATTCTAAATTACGTAGAAGGGTGTGATGTTTGCTATTCCTGCGGATATTCACACTGTAGTTAAAATAAAAAAAAAGCTCCCAAACGGGAGCTTTTTTAAAACGCCAACCTGGCGTATTATAAACTAAGCTCAGCTGAAACCTGAAGGTCCACCGCTGCAAGAAGAACCACTTCCACCAGATATGCTGGAAATGGTAGAAATCATTTTTTCTACATTCTTACTTTTACAGGATGGACACTCAACCTCTTCATCTAATTTAAATACAAGTTTTGTAAACTGCTTACCACAATCCTTGCATTTGTATTCATATATTGGCATCTTTAAGACACCTCTATAAATATTTATTTAACGCATCAACATATACACCTTTTGGTTGAACACCTATAAATTGTTCTACCACTTTACCATCTTTGAAAATCATAACAGTTGGAATACTCATTATACCATATCTTGCAGCTAAACTCTGATTTTCATCTACATTTACTTTTCCTACTTTAACTTTCCCTTCAAGTTCATTAGCCAACTGATCAATAGTTGGGGCAAGCATTTTACATGGTCCACACCATACTGCCCAGAAATCCACTAATACTGGGATATCACTTTCCAATACTTCCTTTTGGAAATTCTCTTCTGTAAAAGTTAATGCCATATTTCGTACCTCCTTTTGTTATTCACCCGCTAATATATATCTTATCACCCAATTGTCAATTAAAAACGCACACTTTAAACCATCGACAATTTTTACAACTTTCATCTTTTAAAAACTTACAACCTTCTATCATCCCTAACCTTGTTAGCGCAAAATCATACTTTACTGGATCTATCTCATTTATTTTCAAAAAATAATCAGTAACCTTTAATGTATTTTTATAAGAGTTAGATTTATTTCTTATAATATTTCTATTATATGCATATGTCAATATATGAATATCTAAAGGGAATTTCAAGCTCTTTTTATCATATTTAACCCATACACCAAAATCTATATTATCTTTTCTTACCATCCATCTAAAAAACATTCTTACCCTTTTTGCAGATGATTTTGTAATATCTGGTAGCAAGAATCTAAGACCTTGAGTTAATTTATTCCCAAAATATTCTAAATAATATTCATGAAAACCTTTATAAGCTGCATCTAAATCGTTTGGATTTATTTTTAGCAAAAAATCATATAACGAGCCATAACTTTGAAAAATATTTTTTAAGAAATTTAAAAAATTATAAATATCATCACTTGATTGAAATCGATAATATATATTTTTTTTCGTTTTTACTCTATTAGGGTAAAAACCATACAAATCAAAGAAAAGTTTTAAAAATTTGTTTATAGACGCGACTCTTCCATAAGCAAAGATTGATGATATAAACGCAATAAACTCAATATCACCTTTGATAGTATGAGGATAAATAATAGGATCTGTTGAGATAAATTCTTTTCGATTATAATAATGATAAATTTTTTCTAAAAATGATAACATTTAAATAAATAGAGCGAGGTAACAATTCCTCGCTCAAAATTATTCTTTTTTTTCGAAAGTTCCTTGAGAACCACATTCAGGACATTTTCTTGGTTTACACCTACCCTCTTTTTCATAACCGCATTTGGTACATTTAAATACAGCCATAAATTTACCTCCTACTGCTTTTTACAATTTTTACAAACACCTTTTATATGTAAATCAATATGTTCAACTTCGGCAATTATATCGTTGTCAAAGTTTACCTCTATATTTTCAAGATCATAAACTTTTTTGCAAACGCTACAAACAAAATGTCCATGATCAGAAGTATCTGGATCAAACCTACTGCAAGAAGGATCAACTGTAATCTGTTTAATAGCACCAGATTTTACGAGTGTGTCTAATGTATTATAGATTGTAGCAAATGAGAATTGTTTATTTTCTCTCCTTAAATCATCATAGATCTCAACTGCAGATGGGTGATTTTTATTGCCATCAAGATACTCAACAATCCACATCCTTGGTTTTGTAAGTTTGTAGCCAGCTCTTTTCATTGCTTCGATTGCTTTTTCTTTAAACATATTCGGCTCCTTTGACTTATTTTATTGGGTATATATTTATTCTCAATAATTCTAATTTAGAAATATTATAATCCCAAAATCTAAAAAAATCAAGAAAATTAAAGCTCCCTGTCGGAGAAATCTTTACTGAAATAAAATTGTTATCCATTTTTACTAAAAAATCTTTTAAATTGACAATTTTTTCTTTCCCCTTTTTAGTGACTTTTTTATAATACAACTTATCAATATCCCATAAATTTTTTATAAAGGCAAATGAATCGTTATCAAAAATAAATTCCTGAACACATATATCAAAAATTTTATTTTCTAACATTTCAATATTTTTAATTTTAAATCCAATTTCATCCATATAACCTTTTAAATCTAATACAGTACTGTCCGATTCTATAATCATAAGCTCATTTAATCCTTTAATACCTAAAGGTAAAGGGTAAATGTAATTTATTTTAGGCTGTGGATTAAATCCCTGAGTAAATTTTAGATTAACACCATTTTTTAAAAATATATGTTGAAAATATCGTGAAGTATCAAGAGCAGAAAAAAATATTGAATCATTTACTTTTTCGAAAGTTATCAAATATTTATTAAATTTATTATTATCAATCTTAATATCTTTAGATTTTTGCTCATAATCTTTAGCAAATATATTTTTTATATTTTTAAAATCACATACCCCACAGTTATAGCATTTATCAGTTTTACAATCATTAACAACTAACCCATTAGATGATTTACGATATTCTTTGATTAAAAAATCTTTAGAAATACCAGTATCAATATGATCCCATGGTAAATTATCTTCTAAATCAAATAGTTGTGATGCATATTCATAGATGTTTAAGCCATTTTTGTTAAAAATCTGTTCCCACTTTTTAAAATTAAAAAACTCACTCCATCCATCGAAAATTATATTTTCACTCAAGGCATCATATAAAATTTTATTAAGTTCATCTCCACCTCTAGAAAAACAAGCTTCAAGAATACTTTGACCAATGTCATGTAATTTTA
Source organism: Deferribacter desulfuricans SSM1 (assembly GCF_000010985.1). Taxonomy (NCBI): domain Bacteria; kingdom Pseudomonadati; phylum Deferribacterota; class Deferribacteres; order Deferribacterales; family Deferribacteraceae; genus Deferribacter; species Deferribacter desulfuricans. Next base: position 1,163,249 of record NC_013939.1, on the reverse strand, counting down.
GTTTTATCCTTCGTTTTCTAAACTCTTCTTTTAACAAGTTTTGTTTATACTCTAAATTTTTATAGTTATCTTGGCCACACCATTGAAAAGGTGTATGAGGTTTTGGAACAAAATTTGATACAGAAACTGAAATATCAAATCGTTTTCCAACTATTTTTTTTATCTTATATGCTAAATCTGCTATAGCGATAACATCAGAGATTTCTTCAAAAGGGAGTCCAATCATAAAATATAGCTTAGCATGATTAAAGCCGCCCTCTTTTGCTAATTTCACTGCTTCAATTATTTCTTCTTCCGTTAAGTTTTTATTAATAATATTTCTTAACCTTTGTGAGCCAGCCTCAGGTGCAATAGTAAAGCCTGATTTTCTAACTTTCGATAACTCCCTAAAGATAAAGCTTTTAATCTGATCTGCTCTCACTGATGGTAGGCTAACGGAAACGTTTTTATCATATACAATACTATTTAGTTTATCTAAAAGTTCTTCTAATTTAGTATAGTCGGCTGCAGAAAGAGATAAAAAAGAAATTTCAAAATAACCACTATTTTCAAGTTGAACTAACGCATTATTAATTAACGACTTTACATCCCTTTCTCTTGATGGTCTGTAAATAAAACCAGCCTGACAAAACCTACACCCTCTTGTACAACCTCTGCTAATTTCAAGACTTATTCTGTCATGTACAACTGAAAAATTAGGCACTAACGGAGCCTTAATAAATCCCTCTTCGGAAAACTTGTTATATATAAATCTTTTTATTTTTTTGTCAGGATTTAATGATGGTACATATGTAAACTCAAAAGAATCAAAAAATTTTAGTTTTTCTAATCTATTTTTAAAACTCTTATTTTTATAAGAATTTAAAATCTCACTTAATTTTTCATCCATTTCACCTATAAAAAATACATCTATATAGTCCTTTACAGGAGCAGGATTTACAGTGCAGGGCCCTCCAGCAATTATTAATGGGTGTTGATCTGTTCTTTCTGCAGATTTTATAGGGATTTCTGATTTATTTAAAATAAATAACATGTTTGTATATGAAAGTTCATACTGTAAAGAAAACCCTAATATATCAAAATTAGACAATGGAGTTTTTGACTCTAATGATATAAAAATATCTTTATTAAAAGTTGATATTGCATCAATCCAGGGCATAAAAAAACGTTCGCAAAATATATCCTTTTGTGAGTTTAGATTTTCATAAAGTAATTTTAGACCATAATGGGACATACCCACTTCATAAACATCAGGGAACACTAAACAGAAATGGACTTTGTAATCTGTTTTATTAAAGGAATTTATTTCTTTACCCAAATATCTGGACGGCTTTGAAACTAATAATAACTCATTTTTATGAAACAATGTCATATCTCCTTAATGCTATAGAATTTACAATACCGCATAAACTACATAGTGTAATCAACGATGATCCACCATAACTTACAAACGGCATTGGAATACCAACAACAGGCATTATTCCCATTGTCATCGCAGCATTTACATATGTTTGAAAAAAGATAAGAGCTGCTGTTAATAAAGCGATCAGTTTACCAGAAGGCTCTTTAGTTAATATCGCAATATATATTATTCTCATTAGTAACAAAAGGAATAGTGAAAGAAGAGTTGCCCCACCTATAAATCCAAACTCTTCGCAAATTAAAGAAAAAATAAAATCGGTGTGTCTTTCAGGTAAAAATTTTAAATGTGATTGAGTACCTTTCAAAAAACCTTTCCCTTTAAGGCCACCTGACCCAATAGCAATTTTTGACTGAATAACATGATATCCAGCTCCAAAGGGGTCTTTTTCTGGATTTAAAAAGGTTATAACTCTCTTTTTTTGGTAATCTTTTAAGTGATTCCAACCAACTGGTAAGGCAATAATAATTATTATCAATGTTATGAATACAGTGTACCTTTTAACTCCCAAATATAATACCCCTATCCCCCATAAATAAACATAAACAAGAGCGGTGCCTAAATCAGGCTCTAAAAAAATCAAAAGAAATATTGGAATTAAATAAATCAACTTTTTAAAAATATCTAAAAATGTTGCATATTCAATTTTGTTTGTAGCAAATTGTTTTGCAAGAAAAAGTATCCATACCACTTTTATAAATTCGGAAGGCTGTAATCTAAATCCAGCTATATTAATCCACCTCTGAGCTCCCATACCAATATGACCTTTTATCAATACAAGGAGTAAAATTGCAAGACTCAGTAAATATAAAAGAAATGAATGTTTTACTAAAAATCTGTAATTTATAATTGTAAATAATAGATAGGTTAATATTCCAGCAAATAACCAAATCATCTGTTTTAAATAAAAACTACTAAACTTACCAGAATTTAAATCAAATGAAGCAGAATAAATAGCAAAAATACCTATTGTGGCAATTGTTAAAACAATTAGCGTCAAAATATAATCAAAATATTTAAAATGTTTTCTATTTAGTTGAAACATAACCTAAATCCACCAATTTATTAATTACAGCTCCCACAACAGGTGCGGCACCCTTACTACCAGAACCACCGTGTTCCACAAAGGCAACAACAACATATTCTGGATTACTAACTGGAACAACTCCTGCAAACCATGAGTGATCCCTAAATCTCCAAGGGATTTCATTCTCATCTTTATCTTTAAACTTCTTTAGTGAAACAACTTGTGCAGTACCTGTTTTCCCACCAATTTTAACTTTGCTTACTCTTGCTCTATATCCAGTCGCATGTTTAGAGTAAACAGTATCATACAAAGCATTTAAAATAAACTTTACATACTGATTATTTATATTTAATTTTCTTACAATTTCTGTTTTATTCTCTATAAACTCTTCCCCATTCTTTTCTATACCTAAAACAACCGTTGGTTTGAAAACATTTCCACCATTGAACAATGAGGAAAGCATCACGGCAATTTGAATAGGGGTTGTGGAAATATACCCCTGACCAATTGATGCTATAATTGTTTCTCCTGGGTACCAAGGGGCATGAAACCTTTTCTGCTTCCACTCTCTTGATGGGAATAATCCATCTTTTTCGTTGGTCAGATCGATACCTGTTTTTTTACCAAGGCCGAAATTAAAAGCGTATTCTGAAATTTTGTCTATACCTAACAACAAACCAACATTATAAAAATAAACATCACAAGATTGAACGATAGCATCATGTAAAGTCAGATTTCCGTGACCACCTTTTTTCCAGCATCCATATTTATAACCATGAAAGTCAAGAGATCCGCTACAGAAAAACTTCGTATTATAGTTAATTACATTTTCGTTTAAACCTATATAGGACATCAAAATTTTAAAAACAGAACCAGGAGGATAAGCATCTTCAATTACTCTATTCGTAAGAGGTTTTAATTTATTATGAATTATTGAGTCCCAGTCTTTTTTTGTAATAAATGGGACAAACTTATTTAAATCAAAAGTTGGAGCTGAGTAAAGAGCTAATATTTTACCGGTTCTTATATTTAAAACAACAACTCCACCAACCTTATCTTTGAAAATAGAATTTATAGCTTTTTGTAAATCATAATCTATACTTAAAACAACATTGCTACCTTTTACAGGTTTTTTAACCGACATCTCTTTAATGACAAAACCTAAGCTATCAACCTCTACCTGTTTTGCACCATCGATTCCTCTTAAAAAATCTTCATAAACTTTTTCAATACCGGATTTACCTATTAAGTCTCCCGTTTGATACCCTTTGTTTTTCTTTAAATCATCTTCTGTTACTTCTCCCATATAACCAATTACATGACTCAACACTTTGCTATCGGAGTATTCTCTCACAGAATCAACATCAATTTTGATACCAGGGAATTGTTCATGATGTTCTAACAAATAGTTTATTTGGTTTTCATTTAAACCTCTATATATTAGAAAATCACCATAATAATATGTTTGTTTATATCTTTTTTTTACAGTTTTATTATCAACATCTATTAGTTGAGACAGCTTCTGAATAATTATATCAAGATTCTTAATGTCCGATTTTGTGCCAAGCAAATTAAATGATGGGCGGTTTACCACTAAAAACTTCCCATATCTATCCTTTATAAAACCTCTATCAGCTTTAATTCTCATAATTCTAATTCGGTTGTTTTCTGAAAGTAATTTGTATTTTTCATAATTGACAATTTGAAGATAAAACAACCTCAAAAACAAAACTGCAAAAAATAGTAAAAATACTATAAAAAAATAGATTAATCTCTTATTGTAAACGTTGTTAACTAAATCACTTAAAGCTTTGAACAAGATTGCCTCTACCTATGAATTTAAAAATTGTAATGACTGTAATGTTTACGATTAAGTAAAACATTACAAGTTCAACATTATTGTTTTTATATATTATATTTAAAAATACAAAATATATTAAAACAAAAAGGTATTGCTTTAGCAACATAAAAACTGGTCTTTCAGAAATTGATTTACTTATAATTGTGTATAATATTTTAATAAAAATAAAAATTAATAAGCTCGTACCAAAGTATAAATTATTTTCAAAATCCAAAAAAATCGATAAGATAACATCTATATAGTTAATGTCGTTCTCTTTATATCTTTCAAATACAATAAATAAAACCAACGGAACTTGAATCATATTAAGCCAGCCATCATAATAGTTTATTATACTGTATGATATAATTAGTATTATTAGCAAGATAATAGCTTTATTTAATCTATTCATTTCGTTAATATCACTAATACATTTTCTAACTTATTAAAATCAACTAATGGTTTTAAGTAAACCTTTTTGAATAGTCCATAATCGGGGATTTTAATCTTAACAACTAACCCAACAGGAATCCCCTTAGGATAAAGCATCCCTAAACCAGAAGTTATAAACAAATCACCAATATTTACTTGACCCAGGTTAGAGTAAAAATCAACAACGATCAAACCATTATCTGAACCACTTGCGACCCCTGTTTCTCTACTATTAAAATTTATTACAGATACTTTTAATGTTTTATCTAAAATAACCTTTACTTTCGAACTACTCCTATAAACATCAACGACTTTACCTACTAAACCCTTTGAACTTATAACAGGCAAATCAACCTTAATTCCATCTTTACTACCCATATCTATGATTAGATATTTTATGAAACCTAAATTATTTCTACCTATGACATTAGCTGCTACAGTATCAAACTTGTAAGCTTCTTTAAAATTTAACAGTTTTTTTAGTCTTTCCAACTCTTTTACTTTTTCTTTAAGTATAGAATTTTCCAACTCTAACTGTTGAATTTTATTCTCCAGTTGAATATTATTTTGTTTTACATTGATTACAAAAATGTAATTATCTAAAGTCTTGTTTACAAAATCAGCTGTGTTATCGACTAAATATAAAAATGGGTTTAATATATTTCCCAACAACCCTTTTATTGGCCTATAAGTTGAAGGAATTTTATACTGAACTAAAATTAATAAGAAAATCAATATTATAATTATTACATATTTTTTTTTTATATTAAACATCAGTCAATTGATACTTTTCTTAATAGATCTAACTCCTCCAATACCTTACCAGAACCTATTGCTACAGCTGTTAAAGGGTCATCTGATACAATTATGGGTAAACCTGTTTCATGTGATAATCTTTTATCAAGCCCCTTTAATAGTGCCCCACCACCTGTTAAAACAATACCTTTATCGACAATATCTGCTGCAAGTTCAGGTGGAGTTTTTTCCAGTGCTATTTTTACAGCATCCACTATTTTTACAACAGAATCATTTAACGCTTCACGAACTTCTTCATCTGTAATTTCGATAGTTTTAGGAATCCCTGTAACTAAATCTCTACCTTTTATTTCAACACTCATTTCCTCATCTGTTTTAAAGGCTGATCCTATTTTTATTTTAATTTGTTCTGCTGCATTTAATCCAATAAGTAAATTATACTTTCTTTTTATATAATTTACTATTGCTTCATCCATTTCATCCCCACCAACTCTTACAGAGTTGGCATAAACAATGCCTGATAGTGATATTACTGCCACCTCAGTGGTTCCACCACCTATATCTACTACCATATTACCAGTTGGCTCTTGAATTGGGAGTCCTGCGCCAATAGCTGCAGCCATTGGTTCTTCAATTAAATAAACCTCTCTTGCTCCAGCCTGAATAGCAGAATCTTTGACAGCTCTCTTTTCAACCTGTGTTCCCCCCGATGGGATACAAACAACTATTCGTGGTCTTACCAGAGATTTCCTGTGGTGTACTTTTTGTATGAAATATCGCAGCATTTTTTCAGTTACTTCAAAGTTTGCAATGACACCGTCCTTCATAGGTCTAATAGCCACAATATTTGCAGGTGTCCTACCGAGCATGCTTTTAGCTTCATTCCCTACTGCAAGTATTTCATTTGTATTTTTATTTATAGCTACAACAGAGGGCTCATTACAAACTATCCCCTTACCTCTTACATATATCAGAGTATTCGCGGTACCTAAATCTATTGCAAGATCATTTGAAAATAGATCAAAAATTTTATTAAAAATCATTCAACACCTCCAAATATTAACATTAGCAAATTTTTCAGATAGTATCAACATTAATAATTTCCAACATGTTGCTTTCTAAATCTAAAGTTGCAAAAGTAGGTTTATCAGTTAGATAACCTGCTAAACTTCCAGGATTTACAATGAGTTGAGAACCTTTTTTCTCAAAATAAGTTTTGTGGGTATGTCCATAAAAAACATAATCTATCGAGTCATCTATATAGTTAGCGATATCACCTTCGTGAAATAGTATAAATTTTTTATTGAACAATTCAAAATAGTAAGGTGGTTTAAATATTTTACCTTTACTTACCTGATTTAATAATAGCCATTCCCCATCATTATTCCCAAAAACTGCTCTGTAATCACAATTTAATTCATTTAAAATTTTTAATGAAAAGGGTGAAACAATATCACCACAATGAAACAAAAAATCTACTTTTATGTCATTTAAATATTTAACACACTTTTCAAGATTTAACAAATTATCATGTGAGTCTGAAATTATAGCTATTTTAGGCAATTTAAACCTCCAATTTAAAATGTTTCATAGATAAACCCTCCACCAACAACTATATCATCTAAATAAATTGCTGCTAATTGGCCTTTAGTTGGAGCAAATTGTGGCTTTTCAAACAAGATTAAAGCCTTACTTTCTGGTAATATTTCCACCAAACAATCCTCTTCATTCATTCTATACCTTATCTTTGCCTTAGCTTTAAAAACCCGTAACCTATCATCTACCATATTAACATCTCTTAATTTCACCCCTCTTTTAACCACTTCTTCTTTTTTAGCAAGATAAATATTACCCTTTTTAGCATCAATTTCTTTGACATATAAGGGCTCATGATAGTTTAATCCAAGACCTCTTCTTTGACCTACTGTATAAAACTCAACCCCCTCGTGTTCTCTTAATTTTTTACCATTATAAATCATATACCCTTTTTTAAACCTTTTACTATCCACCTTTTCTGACAAGAACTCTCTGTAATTCCTACCACATAAAAAACAAACTTCTTGACTATCCTTTTTTTCTGAAACTGGCAAACCTATCTCTTTAGCAATTTGTCTTGTTTCATCTTTTGAATCAATCTCACTTAAAGGGAATTTCAATAAACTAATCTGAAAACTATCTAATAAAGCTAAATAGTAGGATTGGTCTTTTTGTAAATTTGTTGCTTTGCCGATATATTTTTTCCCATTCTTCTCAATGATTTTTGCATAATGACCTGTAGCAATATACTTTGCATTGTTTTTTTGCATTTCATTAAAAAGATAAACAAACTTAGCAGTTTTATTACAATATGCACAAGGGTTTGGAGTTTCCCCCTTTCTATAACTATTGATAAAATAAGAAATTACATCTTTAAAATAGCTACTGTAATCAGCAACACACCATTTTATTCCAAGTAATTTTGCCACTGATTCTGCATCTGCAATCATTTTTTCTGTGTTTTCACTGTCAAATAATTTTAATGTGACACCAACAACATCAAACCCTTCTTTCAACATTTTATATGCAGCAACTGAGCTATCAACTCCACCACTCATTGCAACTATTATTTTGTCCTTCATTTACACCTACCTAAAGGTTTTAAAACATAACTATTGAAAAAAAATAAAAAATGCAATAATTCTTTTACTTTGAAAGAAAAAAACAAAAAGGGGTAGTAAATGGACAATCATCGTTTTGAAAAATTAAATGAGTTAAAACAGATGGGGATAAACCCATACATCAGCTCTTTTAAAGTTACTAATAAAATTTCTGATATAAAAAAGGCATATATAAACACATCTTCTGCTGAGCTTTTGGATAAAAAATATAGAGTTACTGTTGCTGGACGTGTAATGGCAATTAGAGAGTTTGGGAAGGCAGCGTTTCTAAATATAAAAGACAGAAGTGGAAGTATCCAAGTTTATATTGCAAAAAAAGAGTTAAGTGAACAGGAATATGAAATTTTCAAAAAAACAGATATAGGAGATTTTATTGGAGTTTCAGGATATCTCTTTAAAACCAAGACAGGTGAGCTCACTGTTTTGGCCGAAACCTATAAAATACTTACAAAGGCTTTGAGAGACCTGCCTGAAAAATGGCATGGTTTAAAAGATGTAGAAAAGAGATACAGACAAAGATATGTTGATTTAATAGTAAATGATGAAATTAGAGAACTTTTTATTTTAAGGAGTAAAATAATCCAGAGGATGAGACAGTTTTTTATTGAAAATGAGTTTATTGAAGTAGAAACACCTATGATGCAGCCTATAGCTGGTGGAGCTACTGCAAGACCTTTTATCACTCATCACAATGCATTGGATATGACCCTTTACTTAAGAATAGCTCCTGAATTGTATCTTAAAAGGCTTGTAATTGGTGGTCTAGAAAGGGTTTTTGAAATAAACAGAAATTTTAGAAATGAGGGTATTTCTACAAAACATAATCCAGAATTTACTATGGTAGAATGGTATATGGCCTATGCTGATTATTATGATCAGATGGCTTTTACCGAAAATATGCTTTATACAATTGCAAAAGATGTTCTCGGTAAAACAACCATCACTTTTGGAGAATACGAAATTGATTTAACACCACCATGGGATAAGCTGACTTTAGAAGATTCTATTGAAAAATATACAGATATTAAAAAAGATGATTTAAAAGATTTTGATAGTGCTAAACAAGTAGCAAAAAATCTTGAAATTAAGCTTGAAAAAAACTGGGGTAGAGGCAAAATTGTATTAGAAATTTTTGAAAAAACTGTAGAACACAAATTAATTCAACCTACTTTCATAATTGATTACCCAAAAGAGGTTTCACCTCTTGCAAAATCAAAATTTGATAATCCAGATGTTACAGAAAGATTTGAATTGTTTATTGCAGGCATGGAAGTTGCAAACGGATTTAACGAGCTAAATGATCCAATAGATCAAAAAGAGCGGTTTGAAAAGCAGGTAGAAGCAAAAGAAGCTGGTGATGAAGAAGCTCATATGATGGATCATGATTATATTAGAGCCCTTGAGTATGGCTTACCTCCTACAGCTGGACAGGGTTTAGGAGTGGATAGGCTTGTTATGTTGTTCACAAATAAAAATTCTATTAGAGAAGTTATTCTCTTTCCACATATGAGACCAGAAGATATATGAGCTTTTATGCGTATAATGATGGACTAAATAATAAATGTGAAAAATTTTTATCTGATATAGGATGTAAAATTATTGCGGAAGTTGATAACCTTTTAAATATAAAAGATAGTATAATATTTGTGAGTATAAAACAAAGTGGTTTATTTTCTACTTTATTAAGGCATGATAATGATATCTTTGTTATTTATGATGATGATTTCATAGATAAAGAGATAAAAGAAATGATGGCACAGAAGGTTGTATTAGTCCACGAAAAGTTTTTTTATTTAGATGATTCAAAGTTATTTATGAATTCTATTCTAAATATGCTAAAAAATAAAAATAAAAAAATAAATGAGATTTATGATAATGTTTTTGACCTTGCATTCGCATCTACATATGTCCTTGAAGAAAAAGAAAAAATGGAAGATCTTGTAAATAAAGATAATTTAACAAACCTATACAATCATTCTTTTTTTCAAAAAAAATTACGTGAGTATTTTACCTTAGCCAAAAAGACTAATAAAATTTTTAATGTTGCGATTCTTGATATAGATTTTTTCAAAAAAGTAAATGATACATATGGACATCTTGCAGGAGACAAAGTTTTAAAAGATTTTGCAAAAATACTCAAAGAAAACACGAGGAAAACAGATATTGTGGCAAGATATGGTGGGGAAGAGTTTGGAATAATAATTCCAGATTGTGATAAAACTTGTACAGAAAAAGTATTAGAAAAAATCAAAGATGTAGTAACAAATCATATTTTTGAATTTGAAGATTACAAAATAAAAATAACCTTTAGCGCTGGTTTTACTGAATATAATGACAAATATAAATCAGCAAAAGAAATGTTAGCAAATGCAGATATTGGACTTTATATGAGTAAAAATTCTGGTAGGAATAGATTTACCTTTGTTGAATAATGAATTTTTCAGAACAAATTTCAGAGCTTTTAAAAAAGATTTATCATGAAAAATTAGTAGCTCGTATTGCTGTTGATAAATTTATAAGAAATCTCAATATAAACTCAAAACAGAGAAAAGAAATTTTAGATTTTATATACGATTGTATAAGATTTATCGGTTTTGTTAAAAACCATGACTTTAAAATAACTAAAGAGCAGCTTGATGAGATTAAAAACAATTTAATCTTAGATGAAAGTTCATTTGTAAATATTCTTGGATTTAATGAAGAAATATCAAAACTTATTTTAGACAGCATACCAATTGATGATTTTTCACTTTTCTTAGAGCGTGCACCTCTTACAATCAGGGCAAACATGATAAAAACCACCAGAGAAAAACTTTTAATAGAATTCGAGAACAAATTTAAAAAATATAAGACAATTACGACACAATTTTCACCATATGGTTTAACTGTAGATAGTCATATCAATGTCAGAGTTATGGAAAAATTTAAAAAAGGTTTTTTCGAAATTCAGGATGAAGCAAGCCAACTCATCACATTTCTTTTACCGATAATACCAGGTAATAATATTTTAGATATTTGTGCTGGTACAGGTGGAAAGTCTCTGGCAATTGCTTCTCATTTTTACAACTCTATAAACATTGAAGCTTTTGATATAGATAAAAATAGATTACAAAAATTAGCTAAAAGAAGTAAAATTGCTGATGCAAAAATAAAAATTATCAAAAAGCCAAAAACAAACTTTTATGATGCAGTATTAATAGATGCGCCCTGCTCTGGCTTGGGAACTTTAAGAAGAGATGTAGATTTAAATATCAGAACCACACCAAGGTCATTAAAAAAGGTTTTAAATCTTCAAAGAACTATTTTTAACAAAGCTGTTGAATCGGCAAAAAATGGAGGATACATAATTTATGTAACCTGTAGTTTTCTAAAAGAAGAAAATGAAAAACAGGTGGAATACTTTTTGGAAAATCATAAAAACATTAAGTTAATAAATATATCCAATATTTTAACTGACAATCATTTTAACACATTTATTCATAATCAATTTTTCAAGACTTCACCAAAAATAAACGGTATGGACTCATTTTTCGGAGCAGTTTTCCAAAAAACTCATTAGCCTTGAAATAATTTAAAATAAATTGTAAAATGTGAATATCACAACAGTTTTTGGAGAACCTATGAGTTTGTTAACAAAAATAATTAAATATTTAAAATATCAAAACTCTATGAAAATATCTAATTTTGATTTAATTGAAGAAATTAAGTGTTATTTTAATTCATTTCTACTTATTAATTCTCAAGAAGTAAAAAAAAATTCAAATTTCAAAAAATATAAAATAAAACTACTTATTTGGAGTTTTAATGAATAGAAATATTCCTATACTCAAATTGATTTTAATAGTACTTTTTTCGCTTATTTATAACTTAAACAATGTTTTTTCATATGATTACGAAGTAACTGCAGCTAATAATCTTACTTGTGCTGGTTCAAGAACTAACCAAGATTTGAATTGTAATGCTGGTGAATTTACAACTATTGTTGATATATTGACAACTGGAAAATCTACTACTTGTGTAGAAGGACAATCATTATCAATTGATATAATATTAACACTAAAAGATAATAAAGCTGAAAGGTATGATATTGGTTTTTTTGTAGGAGAAAATAATAATGACCCTAGATTGCAAACTGGTCAATGCTCGGTTGCAACATTTGATAGTAATCAAAGAATATTTGACTCATGGATTGATGTGGATCATGATAGCTGTAGTGATTTTGAAAAAAACGGCAATTCTACTGTAAAAGTAAATAATGTCATTGTAAGTTGTATAGACAATGATGGAGATGGTTCATTAGATGTTCCGTATACTGTAGTGTACCAACAGAATAAAAATAATTCACTTAACTGTTCAGGACCTCAAAATGTATCTAGTGGTTCGAAATCTAAATGTAATTTTGGTTATGCAGCAATAAATGATATTATAGTCTTACCAAAACCAATTGCTGACTACTACTTTGATGAATGTAGCTGGGATGGAACACCTGGTGAAGTAAAAGATAGTAGTGGAAATAACCATAATGCCACTGCACAAAATAATGCAAATGTTATAGATAATATAACTGCAGGTGGAGGAATTTACCGAGTTGCAAACTTCAATGGAAAATACATTACAATTGATGAGCCCTTTCAACTTCCTGCAAATTATACAACTACATTTTGGTTAAAATTCCCATTGATAGGAAGCCAAAGTCAATATACTTATCAAGGATATAAAGTTTATATCATTGGGAGTGTTGAAGGTACTGGAGATATAGGTTTTTTTATGAAAGATAATAATGGGAATTATAGATTTGCCGTTTATGATAATAATGGTAATGTAAAAGAAATTGATTTACCTTCTTTAAGCGATGGCTGGCATTTTTTTGCTATAAAAGTAGAAAACGATAAAACAAAATTATACATTGACGGAAATTCACAAGAATATAGTGTTAATATTGCAACATATGGAGCTTTATCAATTATTGGTAGCTCAACTGACTTTACTAAAGATGAAACGATCGGAAACTATATGGATGAATTTAAAATTTTTGACAGCTTATTAACTCAAAATCAAATTGAAGCAATTTATAACAATGAAAAAGCTGGAAAAAATTGGGATGGAACGGAAAGAGAACCTATAAATTGTACCTGTACTCCTGAATATGATGGAATTGTAACACCAATTGAATTTGAAGGGGGTAGATTTACAACGACTAACACATATAATAATAAAACTTGGGATCATATAACATTTCAAAAACCTTTTAGAGAACCACCAGCTGTCTTTGTCGTTATAGATAAAACTGGAGGTCATGCCGCAAGCGCTAGAATGAAAAACATAACCAAAACAGGTTTTGATATAACAATTGTAGAACCCCCAGGGTATGATGGCCCACATATTTCCCAATCACTTAGCTATTTAGCAATAAACAAAGGTGTTCATAAGTTAGGTAATCAATATATAGAAGTTGGTGAAATAAATACTAAAAAAGTTCAAGGGAAATATACACCAAATGGAAGTATAATCGGGTGGGAAAAAGTTACTACTAAAGTAAACTTTTGTGATCCTGCTGTTGTTGCTAATATACAAACATTAAACAACTTAAATAGTTCTGATCCTCAAAAACAACCACCATATAAAGCATTAATTCCTTGGTCAACAGCAGTCATTGACAATATCACTTCCAACTCTTTTAATTTAGCATTAGACATGAGTGAAACAAATGATGGATTAATTAACAAAGATGAAACTGTAGCATACATGGTTTCGGAAGGAAATATTCAGGACTCTTTTGTAGATGATGATAATAACACAATTCTATATGAAACTATTAAAACACAACCATATTTTGAAGGATGGAGTAATAACTGTAATACAGTAAGCTTCAAAAATAATTATTCTAAAACGCCTTTAATAGCTGGATGGAAGAATAGCAGAAAGGAAGATGATGGAGGATGGTTTAGAATATGCTCGCTGGATAAAAATAAAGTTGGTTTTGTTGTGGATGAAGACAAAGATCATGACTCTGAACGCTCCCATATTAAAGAATCAGGTAGTATTTTTGTATTTAGTGATAATTTCGTAAAAAGAGAAATTATCTTAGATCATTATCTAATTGAGCATGATGGGGTCGGACTTACATGTCAACCAGAAAAAGTGACAATAAAAGCATGTACAGACAATGCAACTTCTTGTACTGAATATACTTCAACTACAGATGTAACACTTAATTACAATTCTACACCACAAAACTATTCTTTTACAGGGGAAACAAAAGCTGATGTAATCCATCATGATGCAGGGACAATTACTCTTTCTTTGACAAATATGAATCCTATAGCAACAAATGGTTATAAATGCTACAATACTACAACAGGTTTAGATTCTTGCGATATAACTTTCTACGATTCAGGGTTTATTTTTGATATTAAAAATACATATTCCTATAAACCTCAAGATGTGACAATTAAGGCTGTGCGTAAAGATGACCAAACCCAAGCCTGTGTGCCTGCTTTTCAAAATACAAGCCTTGATATTAATTTTACATTTGATAATTTGAGTGCAAATCCAACAAATACTGCCCCTGAAATAGATAATATTACACTTCCTAATAACATCACACTTAATTTTGATAACAATGGGGCAGCCATTTTTAATGTTGTTTACAAAGAGGCTGGTAAATTAAGTTTTACAGCTACTTATGATAATGGAACTGTTTATGCTGTTGGCTCTGATACAGCGGTTTTTAAGCCATTTGGTTTTTATGTTTATACTACTGATAATAACTGGCAAGCTGATAATGGTGCAAATAGTACAGTATTCAAAAAAGCAGGTGAAAATTTCAATTTAACTGTGAAAGCGGTAGGTTGGCAAAGTGATACTGATACAGATTTATCAGATAACCCTGTAACTAAGAATTATCAAGAAAATAATATACCTGTAACTCATACATTAGTTGCACCTTCTGGTGGTAATAATGGAACAATTGGTGTTACATCTCTTGATTTTACAAATGGAATAACTTCAATTGCTAATCAAACTTTTAGTGAAGTAGGAATAATTAAATTTACTGTCACTGACAATGATTTTCTCGGTGCAGGTAGTATTACTGGCACAAGTGCAAACATAGGTAGATTTATACCAGATCACTTTATTATTAAATCAAAAACCAATGGTGTTTTAAATGATAATGGAAACTTTATATATACTGGACAAACGGTAACTTACTTGACTAAACCAGAATTTATTATTGAAGCACAAAATAAAGACAATCAAACAACTAAAAATTATAGTGGTGATTTTTTTAAATTAGATATTGGTGGAATAAGTATAATCGATCCTACAACTGATGATAAAACTACTGGCAATGATGGTAATCTACTATCAGTAAATATTAATAGAGCAATTGCTACATTTACCATTAATAACGATGGTTCAGCAACTTATACCTTTGGAGATGATAATATTACTTATATAAGAGATAATAATTCTAAGGTTGCACCATTTATTCCTCAACTTACTTTTAAAATAAATAGCATTATAGATAATGATAGCGTATCTGGCATAAACCTCCCAGACAATATTTCTGTGACTGGTAGTGAAATGAGATACGGCAGATTAAAAATTTATGATAATTATGGCCCAGAAACCGAAGATTTAGAATTAGATATAGAAACCCAGTATTGGGATGGGAAATATTGGGTATTAAATACTGATGATTCACACTACAGTTTAAGTATTAATGATTTTAAATTGGACAATTACACCGACAAATTAAATAGCGGAAACTCTTTAATAGACAATGTAACTGGCATAAGTGAAGGTAAAGGTAGCTTACACTTAACTACACCTGGTGAGAATAATTATGGAACTGTTGATATTTGCATTGATACTTCATCTATTATTTATAACTATTTGAATGATAACGAATCTTGTGGTACAGCAACATTTGGTATTTATAGAGGTAGAGATATAATAATAGATTGGCAGGAAATACCACCACAGTAATAAGTTACGAAGTTCTAAGTTCTATGTTCAACGTTCAAAGTTTAAATTTTAAAGTAAATCTATTATTTGTTGCAAGTATAGTAAAATAGTATGCTTATTTTTTATTTAAATATAGATTGCTTTTATTACGCAAAATTCTTTTGTTTTGAAAAAATTTAGCTTGATTTAAAACTTTTCAGGTGTAATTATATCAAAGTTTAAACAGCAATGTATTTTGCTAATTTTTAATGTGAAAAAGGAGAACATGTTATGAAAAGAAGTATCATTTTAGGATTTTTATTGGCAATCTTTATTGTTTCTTTTGCTTTTGCAGAAGAGAAGGTTGCAGCAAAAGTCAATGGAAAGGCAATTTATGAGTC
Organism: Deferribacter desulfuricans SSM1; assembly: GCF_000010985.1. Lineage (NCBI taxonomy): Bacteria > Pseudomonadati > Deferribacterota > Deferribacteres > Deferribacterales > Deferribacteraceae > Deferribacter > Deferribacter desulfuricans. The sequence goes on along the minus strand of NC_013939.1, from coordinate 1,146,766 downwards.
AGAAGTAAATACTGTTATTGCAGAGCTTTTATTGAAAAATGGAATAGCACCAAGTAGCGTGGATTTTAACAATCCTCAGTTAGTTGAAATTAAGAAAAAGATATTGGAACAACTTATTGATAGAGAAGTTTTAGCTCAGCATTCTAAAACATTTACTTACAAAGGTATTGAAAATGATGTTAATAAAAAACTAGATGAACTCAAATCAGGGTTTAAAACTGATAAAGAGTATAAAGATGCTTTACAAAAAAACAACCTAACGGAAACTGAATTAAAAGAAAAAATAAAAAAGAATATTTTAGTAAAAAAACAGCTTGATTCATATAAATCTAAAATCACTGTAAGTGAACAAGAGAAAAAAGATTTTTATAATAAAAATAAAGATAAATTTGTGATTAAAGATAGTGTACATGTTAAACATATTGTGTTGTTAACTGGCGATAAAAGAAGTGATGAAGAAGCAAAAAAACTTATCGATAAAATTTATAGTGAACTTAAAAAAGGTGTAAACTTTGAAGATTTAGCTAAAAAGTACTCTGAAGATGGTTCTGCAAAAATGGGCGGTGATCTCGGTTATATTACTAGAGGTAAGGTTGTACCAGAATTTGAAAAAGTTGCTTTTGAAACTGAAGTGGGTAAAATTAGTAAACCTTTTAAATCCCAATTTGGTTACCACATATTAAAGGTTGTCGATAAGAAAAAAGGGAAAAAACTATCTTATGATGAGGTTAAAGATCAAATAACTAAAATTTTGAGTGATCAGAAATTGGAAACCATGATTAAAAGTAATATAGAAAATTGGAAAAAACAGGATAAAATCGAAAGGTATTTATGAAACAAAGAAAAAATTTATTAATTTTAGCGGCAATACTTTTTATTGCCGCTTATTTTATATCTTTTAATAAAAAAAATTTGACAACAGAAGAATTGGTTAAAACTAAATGTTCAAGATGTCACCACACTTACGAAATAGTAAAAGATAAACGACTATCAAGGCTTGAATGGATAGCAATTTTAGATAAAATGCAAGCAAACGGTGCTAATTTAAGTACAAATGAGTATAAAAACATTTTAAACTATTTAGTAGAAAATTACTCTAAATAGTAATATGACTGCAAAGATTAGAGATCCAATAAACAGTTTTACACATTTTATCGGTACAATATTTAGTTTTTTTGCATTTTATATTTTAATGTCTAAAAGTACCACAATATCTCAATATATCTCTTTTACAATCTATGTATTAGGTATGTTTGCAAGTTTTACTTCAAGTGCTATTTATCACGCTTATTATGGTGATGAAAAAGTTATATTTAAATTGAGGAAACTTGATCATGTAATGATTTATGTATTTATAGCTTCTACTTATACACCTGTTACCATCTTAGTTTTAGGAGGAAAATTAAAATGGTTAATGCTATTTTCAATCTGGGCTATTGCCTTTGTTGGTTTTTTATTAGAATTTAAATTTAAAGAGCTTCCTAGATATTTTTCAACACTGCTGTATGTAATAATGGGTTGGATTGCAATATTTGCGATAAAACCACTTTATAGGGCTCTTGAGTTTAATCATTTTATGTTGCTGGTATATGGAGGAATATTTTATACAATTGGAGCACTTATTTATGCCACAAAAAAACCTAATTTTTTTAAATTCATAGGTTTTCATGAGATTTTTCATATATTTGTACTATTAGGCAGTTTTATGCACTTTCTTTTTATGTTAAATCTAGTATAATAAAACACATATTAGGAGGCTATTATGGCAAAGATTTTAATATGGCTAGCATCAGGAGAAAAAGAAAAACTTAATCCAGGAATTTTATACGGAACAAATGCTAAAAAGTATGGCTGGGTAGACGATGTAAAATTCGTAGTATTTGGTGAAGCTGAAAAACTGATGCTTGAAGATGAAGAGCTTTTTAGCAAAATACAAGATAATGTTGAAACTGTTTACTGCAAGTTTGTAGCAGAAGAAATGAATATTACAAAAGATTTAGAGTCAAAAGGTGCTAAAGTAATTTATGTGGGAGAATATATCTCAAACTTATTGAAAGAAGGTTATCAAGTCTTAACTTTCTAAAAAATTAAATGAATATTTTAGTTTTTAATCCTTCTTTTATTGGTGATTCAATACTCACTACCCCTCTGTGCAAAGCTTTAAAAAAGCTTTATCCTGACAGTAGGATTTTTTTTTGTGTAAGGCCTGAATCAAGACAACTGTTTGTTAATCTCAACTTTATAGACAATGTAATTACTTTTGACAAAAGAGGACTAGAAAGAGGTCTAAAAGGGGTAAAATCGTTTGTAAAAAAAATAAACGGTGAAACAAAAATAGATTTACTTATTTCTGCTCACAAATCTTTGAGAAGCACCCTTACCTGCTATTTGATAAAAGCAAAACAATCTGTAGGTTTTAAAGAAGCAGCATTAAGTTTTTTATATACTTCGACTGTTCATAGGGATATGTCTTTACATGAAGTGGAAAGAAACTTAATGCTTTTGCAACCAGTTGTAAATAATTTTTCTCTTAAAGAAATTAAAACAATCGCAGGAAAGCCTGAAATTTCTTACTCAATAAAGATATTTAACAACATAAAAAAGTTTTTAGAAATTACATTTTCAAACAAAAAATATATAGGTATTGCACCAGGTAGTGTTTGGCCTACAAAAATGTGGCCTGCTGAATACTATGCGGACTTGATCGATTTATTACCTGATAATTGTATCCCAATTGTTTTTGGTTCAAAATCAGAGGTATCTGTAGTGGAAGAAATTAAAAAATCTGTGAAAAAACATTTCATAGACCTTTCAGGGAAAACAAATCTTTTAGAATTATCTACCTGGATAAAAACGTTAGACTTATTAGTTTCAAATGATAGCGCACCTCTTCACATGGCAGTTTCACATGATGTGCCTGTCGTGGCAATTTTCGGCCCAACTGTGAAATCACTTGGATTTTACCCGTATGACGAAAAATCGTTAGTTGTAGAAGTAGAAAATCTTTATTGCAGACCTTGTGGTTTACATGGTGGTAAAAAATGCCCAGAAAAACATTTTAGATGTATGAGAGATACTAAACCACAAACGGTTTTAGAAAGTATATTGAGGTTGATTTGATGAAAGTTTTGTTTGTTAGATTTTCATCACTTGGAGATATAATTTTAACTACAGGAATAATAGATTTATTAAAAAAGCAATATCCAGAAATAGAAATAGATTTTTTAACCTATGAGCAATTTAAAGATATCCTAATTTTCAAAAAAAGAATTAATAACATATTAACAATAAAAAGAAAAAATGGATTAATGCCTTACCTTACCTTTATCCAAGAAAATATCAATAATTATGACTATATTTTCGATTTACATGCAAATTTAAAAACTTTCTTTTTGAAAATTTTTACTCAGAGCACAATTTCAAAATACAAAAAGGGCAGTTTTAAAAGAAGATTGTTTGTTAAATTTAGATTATTTAAAAACCAATTAAATAAACATGTGGTAGAAAGATATTTTGATGCCGTAAATAAGGTTTTTGAATTAAAAATTAACTCCATCGAAGATTTAAGACCCACACTTTTAACTGGGATAAAAAAGGAAAACTATATAGTAATACACCCTTTTGCAAGCAAAAAAACAAAAGAGTGGCCATATTTTAGTTATTTAATTGAAAATTTGAGCAAATACCATAAGGTTGTAATAGTAGGAAGCGGACATTTAGAAATTACAGAAAACAGTAATATAATAAACTTAACTAATCAAACATCACTACAAGAGCTTACAAATGTCATAGCAAAAGCAAAACTGCTAATCACTACAGATTCAGGCCCGATGCATATCGGAATAGCTTGTAATACCCCTACCCTAGCAATTTTTGGCTCTACAACCAAAGAGTTTGGCTTTTACCCCATTTTTGAAAATTGCTATATAGTTGAAAATAACGATATAAAATGCAGACCTTGTCATGTACATGGTCTAAATAAATGCCCCAAAAAACATTTTGACTGTATGAAATCTATTACACCAGAAATTCTTTTAGAAAAAATAAAACAATTGACATAAGAACAATATTTCATATTATAGCCACCGATGAAAGAAAAATATATTTTTATAGTTAAATCTACTTTTTTAAATTTTTTATTTATTTCACTTCTGTTCTCATTTTATTTCTTGTCATCTCTAAAAAATGCTTCTACAATTTTAGCTAAGTTTTATTTGATAGGCTCTTATCTATCAAGTAGTTTTACATTTTCTTTAATACCTTTTTTATTAACATCTATTTTTGCTCTTTTTTTCAATAAAAAAATAACTAAAGCTTTATTTTTTATATTTAGTTTTATCGTTGTAACATTTATTTTTGTTGATTTTGCTATTTATAGAATCTATGGGTTTCATTTTAATGGCATGGTTGTAGCAATGATTACAACTCCTGGTTTTTTTGACTCTGTATCTTTGGGTGCTCCTACTTTAATTTCTGTCATTTTTATTCTTGTAGCATTTTTAGTTGTTGAATTATTAATTATAAAAAAGTCAGGGAAACTAAACATCAGTAGTAAAAAAATACTATTAATTTTTTTGCTGTTAATAATAATTACTGCTTCAGAGAGACTTACTTTTGCAATAAGTGATCTTTACAATAAAAGGGATATTACTAGACTATCAAAAGTTTATCCTTTGTATCAGCCGTTAACAATTAGGGGTTTTGCAAAAAGGGTTCTACATTTTAATGTTAATAGAGAATTTAACTTTAAAGTAAAAAAGTCAACACTAAAGTATCCTCAAACAGAAATTGTGGCTCCTGATGTGGATAAAACCACTTTGCCCAATATTTTAGTTATAGCTATCGATAGTTATCGTTTTGATATGCTAAACCCAAGAAATTCTCCAAATATTTACAATTTTTCAAAGAATTCTTTAGTGTTTCAAAATCATTATTCTGGTGGGAACTCAACAAGGTTTGGTATCTTCTCACTTTTTTACGGATTATATGGTTATTGGTGGCACGACTTTTTAGCGAATAGACAGTCACCAGTATTAATATCAACATTAAAAAAAATGGGGTATAAATTTAAAATATTATCTGCTACTTCCTTAACATTTCCTGAATTTAGAAAAACTGTTTTTCTTGATATCCCGGAATCCATTGAGGACGATTTTGGTAAAAGGTTTGATAGAGTTCAACGGGAATCAGCACTTGTAGAAAGTTTTAAAAAATTTAGAGAATTACATAACGATAATTCCCCTTATTTTTCTTTTATTTTCTTTGATGCTCCACATGCAAGAGCTTTCCCTAAAAAATATAATATTTTCAAAACAAAAAGCGGAGAAACAAACTATTTGATTATAGGAAAAAGGAATATAACGAAGGTAAAAAATGCATATATGAATGCAGTATATTATGATGATGCTTTGGTAAAAGAAATTTTGGATTACTTAAAAGAAAAAGGTGATTTAAAAAATACAATTATTGTAATAACTGGTGATCATGGTGAAGAATTTTATGAAAATGGGCATTTTGGCCATAACAACAGCTTTACAGAATATCAAGTGAGAGTCCCTTTTGTTTTTTATATCCCTTGGATGAAACATAAAGATATGAATTATATTACAACTCATTACGATTTTGTCCCTACAATATTTGATTTACTAGGGATAAAAGCTGATAAAAAAGGTTACACTTTTGGAAATAATATGTTAAAACCTATTGATAGAGATTATATAATTAGTTGTAATTGGAGTTGGTGTGCTATTATTGATAAAGAAGGGTATCGATTACTGTTTTCTTATGAAACACATAAGTCATTTGATATTTCACTTTATAATAAAGAATATAAAGAGGTAAAAGATAAAAAAATCTTCAATGAAAAGAAAAAATTTATTTTTCATCTAATAAATCAATTTAATCAGTTTTATTAAAATTTCTAAAATTCTTCTCGGTAATAATCTGGATAAGTATCAAGCAAATTTTTTGAAGCAAGATATAGATAAACCTCATCAAGATAATTTAGTAATCTTTCTTTCTCTTCACTCAATACCCCTTTTAATATAAACATGTTAGATACATGATTTGACCTAAAGATAATACCTTTTCCGTTTATATTTTCTACAATCATTCTCGATTCATTGATTAAATCCCTTACTTTTGGAGTTTCTAAGCTATCAAAGTAGTCCCTCTTTTTTCTAATAAACAGTGTCAACATACCGAGATATTTTGGGTTTACTTCAGTTATCCACTTTGCAGTATCTAAAGCATGTTGCTCACTAAGCTTCACTCCCCCTGCTCCAAGAATAATCATTACAGAAAACAGAAACCCAAGTTTTTGCAACTCTAATATTTTAGGTTTAATCTCCTCTGGATCCATCCCTTTATTCATGATTTTTAATACTTCTTTATTGCCACTTTCCAGTCCAAAATATAAAAGGGTTAATTTCCTTTTTAAAATCTCTTTCCATTCATCTATACTTTTACCTAAAATTGCCTGTGGTCCAGCATAAGAACTTATTCGCTCAAGATTTGGAAACATCAAGTTTATATAATCTAAAATTTTTATTAGACCATCAGTGGGGTAAATAACAGCATCACCATCAGCTAAAAAAATCCTTCTTATCTCTTTCCTTATACTTTCTGGCATTTTATCCACTTCTCTTTTAAATTCTTCAAAGGGTTTAATTCTAAACTTTTTTGTCATATACATTCCACAAAAACTACACTTGTTATATGAGCAACCCTCTGTAATCTGAAAAATTAAAGAATTTGCCTCACTTGGTGGTCTATAAAGTGGATAGCTGTAATCAGGTAAAAAATCATAAGGATTTAGGTACATATCCCAAACCCTCCAAGATATTAGTTGTAGCATTGTATTTATTTAAAGTATAAAAATGCAAACCTTTCACATTTGCTTCAATCAGCTCTTTACACTGATTAATTGCATATTCAATACCAATTTTAAACATATCTTCTTCACTTTTATTTTCAAGTTTTTTAATTAGACTATCTGGTACAGTGGCACCACACATCTCAGTGAACCGTTTTACCTGATTTAGATTTATAACTGGCATTATTCCTGGTAATATAGGAACATTTATCCCTATTTTTTCTGCTCTATCTAAAAAGTCAAAAAAGTATTTGTTATCAAAAAACAATTGAGTAATAATAAAATCAGCACCAGCATCAACCTTCATTTTTAAAAACTCGATATCTTTTTCAAGAGATGCTGATTCAATATGCCCTTCTGGATACCCGGCAACACCTATAGAGAAAAAGTTTTTATTTTTTATGTATTCAACAAGTTGATATGCATATTTAAAATCTGCCTTTATATTTTCTTGATCTTTAGGGATATCCCCTCTCAAGGCTAATATATTATCGATATTATGTTCTTGTAAGACAGTCAAAATTTCATCAACATCATCTCTACTACTTGTAACACATGTTAAGTGCATCATAACATTTAAATTATACTGCTCTTTTATTTTAATAGTCCAATCTATTGTTTTATCTTTTGTACTTCCACCTGCTCCATAAGTCACTGAAACAAAATCTGGGTTATAACCTTTTAAAACTTCGATTGTATTAAAAAGGATTTTTTCATTTTCTACTTTTTTTGGTGGGAAAAACTCAAATGAAATAACAAAATCTTTTTCACTCAATATCCTTGAAATTTTCAAATTTAAACCTCCTTTAAAAAAGTTTAGAAGCAATATATAGCGATTATAAGGATTGACTTCAACCACTTTTTATGAAATAAACAAATATGCTTGATAAACTTTATATCAGACTTTTAAGATTAGTAATTTTAACAATTATAACATTAAATTTTATATGTTTTCTAACCACTTTTAATCCAAAAGCTTTAATAAACCCTTTTTTTATCAAGAATAGGACTATTAGCTGCTATTTTCTTTTAAAACATATAATTTTTGTCTCAGGGATTCCTACTAAAATCAAAGATATGGATAAAATAAATAAAACTGTTGAGTCAGTTTCTAAAAAACACATGGTTGACCCTCTCCTCATTCATGCCGTAATAAAAGTAGAATCTAAATATAACCCTTTTGCAATATCTAAAACAGGAGCTATGGGTCTAATGCAATTAATGCCAAAAACATTTTTTTCACTTGGTTTTGAAAATCCATTCGATATCGAACAAAATATAGAAGCAGGAACAATGTATTTATCCACCTTACTTAAAAGGTTTAATTCATTAGAATTAGCTCTGTCAGCTTACAATGCTGGTCCTTCATCAATAGTAAATAACAGCATCCCTAACATAGGGGAAACAAAACATTATGTAAAAAAAATCATCAGAGAATATAATCAGCTAAAAACTCAAAAAGCTTCTCCTCAGTAGTTTGAAAAAGGGTGTTTTTCACATTATTTTTACCCATTGCATACTTACTTAATTTTTTCAATTCTTCTTCTGTAAATAATTTGCGCAAATCTACATTGAATATTTCAGTATATTTCTCAACTAATCCTTCAATATTATCTACAATTTCATTTATAGATAATAGTTTTCCCACTTTATAAAATCTAAGCATTTTCATATAAACTGGTAACAATAAAAAGTTTGCAGTTCCATGATGAATATTTTTGTTGTTTGTTAAGTAATAGCCCATTGCATGTAACAGTGTTGTTGCAGTATGCATTATTACTGTTCCAGCAATAGTTGAGGAATATAAAAGCAATTTTAAATGTTCCTTATCCAAATCATTATCTTTTAAGACATTACAAATATTGTTCATAGCTTCTTTTGCTAACAAATCACTAAAAGGGTTTGCTTTTACAGATAAATACCCTTCAAATGCATGAGTCAGTGCGTCAAATGCTGTAGCGAAAATCAGGTTTTCATCCAAAGTCTCTAGAAATTCAGGATTTAAAAAAGCTTTTTTAGGAAAATTAGCTGTTTTACCAAAATTTATTTTATCATTTTTTTCATAATCAGTAATAATGGCGTAATGATTTACTTCAGACCCAGTACCACAGGTTGTTGGAATTGCAAAAATAGGTATAGGAGGGTTTGGCAACCCGTTTTGGCTTAAAAGTTCATAAAATCCCATATTGTTTGTTGCAAACGCTGCAATAGCTTTTGCAGCATCTAAACTACTCCCACCACCAAAAGCAACAATTAAATCGCATCTATTTTGTCTAACAAATCTTCCACCTTTTATAACTGTATTTATTGATGGGTTCTCTTCTATCTCATCAAAAATAAACAAATTGTCCCCTTTTATTTCTTTTAGAAAATCAACAAAGCCGGTTTTATAAGCAGCAGTTTTACCACAAACCAATGCAATTTTGTTATATTTTACAATTTCTTTTTTAAATACATCATAAAAGTTTACTGTCATATAAACTTTAGTTGGTGAATAAAATGTAAAATCCTTCATTAATCACCTCTTTTTAGATTAAAAATTTTCCATCTTTATAAACTAGCTCTCCATCCACATAAACTTCACCCCCATTATTCATCCTTTTTATTAAATCCCAGTGAAGCCCAGATTTGTTTTTACCACCAGCTTCTGGATAAGAAGAACCTACTGCAAGATGCATAGTTTTACCAATCTTTTCATCAAAAAGGATATTTTTTGAAGGTTTAACTATATCATCATTCAAACCAAAAGCAATTTCACCCACATATTTTGCTCCTTCATCAGATTCAAGCATTCTATTTAAAAACTCTTCCCCCTTTTTAGCAGTTGCCTTTACCACCTTCCCTTTTTCAAAGTGTAGCTCAATATCTTGAACCTCTACACCCATAAAAGCAGTTGGAACATCAAAAAAGATAACCCCATCTGCACTATCTTCAACAGGACTTGTAAAAACCTCACCATCTGGCATATTATGGTTACCATTGCAATTTATCCATTTTCTACCATCAACATTTAATTTTAGCTCTGTTTTAAACCCTTTTATAACAAGTTCTTTCTTCCCAGTAAGGAGATCTACTATTTTATCTTGAAATTCGCTGACCTTTTGCCATTCTTTTACAGGGTCATCATAGTTTAATTTGCAGGCATTAAATACAAACTCTTTGTACTCTTCAAAGGACATTTCTGCATCCTGAGCCATACTTGGTGTGGGATAAGGTGCTAAAACCCATTTAAACTCCCCTTTTGCCTCTCTTTCAAACATAATATCCTTTAGTATTCTTGTTGCTTTTCTATTAATAGCAACCTTTTTAGAATCTACATTTGTAAGTTGTCTGGTATTTGTTTCACTATCTATTACAATTAGAGCATCAATAGTTTCTGCAGCTGTTTTACTAACTTCTGGGATAAAATCTAACTGCTCTTTTTCTGCATATTTATAAAAATAGTACATCTGCTCAGGAAAACTCATTTTCACAATTGGATAAGCACCTATTTTAAGAAGATATACATAGCAAGCTCTTATCAAAGGTTCGGCACAAGACTCCCCTCTTATTTCTACCACATCTCCCTTTTTCACCTTTAAACTATAATCACAGAGAAGTTTTGCCAATTTTTCTTCATAAGTTATCATCATTTTCCCTCCTTGTATATTATGTGATTTAATTAACTTATTTTATTTATTGAAATTTGCAATTATTTTTTTTAATATAAAAATAGTTGTTAAATATTAACTTTTGGGAGGGGATAATGTTTTCCATAATTTTAGCTGGAGGAAGTGGTACAAGGCTTTGGCCATTATCAAGGAAGAAATTTCCAAAACAGTTTTTGAGTTTAACTGATGATGAAACCCTTTTGCAAAAAACCGCAAAAAGAAATCTTTATTATTCTGATAAAGAGGATATTGTAATTGTTACTAATAGAGATCATTCTTTTTTTGTTAAACAGCAGGTTCAGCCTATTCTTGGAGATGACCCTCATATCATCGATGAGCCTATTGGTAAAAATACGGCACCTGCTATTGCTCTGGGTATTAAATATATTCAGGAAAAACTTCATGGTAAATTAAATGATGCTGTATTTATATCACCTTCTGATCATATTATTAGCCCTGCATCAGAGTTTGCTGATTATGTAAAATTGGCTGAACAGTTTGCAAAAGATGGTTATATTGTAACTTTTGGAGTTGTTCCAACTAAACCTGAAACTGGATATGGATACATTGAAAAAAGTAATAAAAAGCTTTTTGATGAAGCTGGAAAAACTGTTTTTGAGGTAAAACAGTTCCACGAAAAACCAGATTTAAATACAGCTAAAAAATATTTAGAAAGTGGAAAATTCTTTTGGAATTCTGGTATCTTCATGTTTTCCATTGAAACTTTTATTGAAGAGATAGAAAAATATGAGCCTGAAATATACGAGCTATTTTCTAACAGTTTTGAAACGATGAAAAAAGAATTTCATAAAATGCCAGAAATTTCAATTGACTATGCCATAATGGAAAAATCTAAAAAAGTAGTGGTCATCCCTATAAACATTACCTGGTCAGATATTGGCTCATGGGATAGTGTATATGAGGTATTACCAAAAGATGAAAACAATAATGTTATAAAAGGGAATGTTGTATCTAAAAATAGTAAAAATAGTTTAATACTCGGTTCAAAAAGATTGCTTTGCACAGTTGGTGTTGATGACCTCATCATAGCTGATACTGATGATGCTATTTTAATTGCAAAAAAAGGTTATTCTCAGCAAGTAAAGGATATCGTTGAGCTTTTGAAAAAAGAGGAAAGAGAAGAAGCAGAAGTTCATAGAACGGTTTATAGACCATGGGGAAGTTTTACTGTATTAAATGAAGGGAAAAATTATAAAGTCAAAAAAATAGTTGTAAATCCAGGTCAAAAATTAAGTTTGCAGCTTCATTACCATAGGGCAGAGCACTGGATAGGTGTAAAGGGCACGGCTAAAGTTCAGATTGGTGAGGATATTTTATATCTCAGTGAAAATGAAAAGGTATACATACCAAAAGCTACAAAACACAGAATAGAGAATCCAGGTAAAATCCCTTTTGAGTTTATAGAGGTACAAGTAGGCGAATATGTGGGTGAAGATGATATAGTAAGATTTGAAGATATGTACGGTAGAGTAAAATGAAAAAGATTAAAAATATAGGTTTTGTTTCTACACGTATTGCAGGTACTGATGGAGTTTCATTAGAAATTGAAAAATGGGCGCATGTTTTAGAACGTAACAATTACAACTGTTTCTATTTTGCTGGTGAATGTGATAGAGACCCAAATGTATCTTTTATAGCACCTTTAGCACACTTTCAGCATCCAGAAATAAAAGAGTTAAACAGTAAGCTGTTTGGAACAAGGAAAAGAGACCATGAAACATCGCTTAAAGTTTCAGAATTGAAAGAATACTTAAAGATTAGATTGTATGATTTTGTAAATAAATACGATATTCATCTATTAATACCCGAAAATGCTTTAACTATACCTATGAATATCCCTTTAGGATTGGCATTAACTGAATTTATTGCAGAAACTTGCTTTCCAACAATTGCTCATCATCACGATTTTTATTGGGAAAGGGATAGGTTTCTTGTTAATGCAGCAAAAGACTATTTAGATAGAGGGTTTCCTCCTGATTTAAAATCGATAACACATGTAGTAATAAACAGCATAGCGTCAGAGCAACTAAGCCTTAGAAAAGGGATATCTAATTTTGTTATACCAAATGTTTACAATTTTGCAGAGCCTCCTAAACCTATAGACCCCAAAATTTGCTCTGAAATTCGTCAGATTGCTGGTTTAAGCGAAGATGACCTCTTTGTATTACAGCCAACAAGAATTGTTCCTAGAAAATGGATAGAAAGAGCTGTAGAAATTGTTTATATGATGAAACTAAAAAACTCTAAATTAATAATTTCTCATGCATCAGGGGATGAAGGTGATATCTATTATGAGAGAGTAAAAAACTATGCAAAGCTTTTAGGGGTAGAGATAGTTGGAATAGATGATTATATCGGAACTGAAAGGTGTAGGGAAGTTGGTGAGAAAAAATACACAATCGGTGATATTTATCAATGTGCTGATATCATAACCTACCCTTCAGGTTATGAAGGATTTGGAAATGCCTTTTTAGAAACAATTTATTTTAAAAAGCCAATAATTGTAAATAGATACTCTATTTTTATAACTGATATTGAGCCATTTGGGTTTGATGTTTTTAAATTTGATGGTTTTGTGACAGAAAAGATAGTTGATGAAGCTCTAAAAGTTATTTCTGATAAGCATCGATTAAATGAGATGGTTGAAAAAAACTATAATATTGCATTAAAACACTTCTCTTATGAAGTTTTAGAAAGAAAGCTGCTAAACATTATAAAAATAGTGGAGAGTGAGTGCATATAATGAAATATAATATTGCCATACTGCATTATTCAGCCCCTCCTGTAGTTGGTGGTGTTGAAGAAGTTATAAAACAGCAAGCTCTTCTTTTTAGGCGAAACTTACTAAATGTGAAAATTATTGCTGGTAAAGGTGCTCAGTTTGAAAATTATATTCCAGTAGTTATTAATCCATTGCTACTTTCAAACAATGATGAAGTAAATGATGCAATAAATTTATTACAACAAAAAAAAGATATATCAAGAATTAACAGTTTAAAAGAAAGAATAAAAGTTTTTCTAAAAAGTGAATTACAAAATTTTGATATCCTGATTGTACATAATATTTTAAACATGAGATACAACTTACCAGCTGCAATGGCGGTTCATGAAATTGCTGATGAAATGGATATAAAGGTTATAAATTGGGCACACGATTCATTATATTTTTATGAAGATTATGAAAAAATTTATGATACCCCACCTTTTGATATACTAAAAAAATATAACCCAAAAATAAATTATGTCACAATCACGGAGAGCAGACGGAAATTATTTGCAAAATTGATGAATGTAGATAAGGATAGAATATTTGTTGTTAAAAATGGTATTGATCCTATTACTTTTTTTAGATTGGATATAAACACAGTAAGAATTATTAATAATGAAGACTTATATAATCAAGATATTATTTTGGTTCAGCCATCCAGACTTCATCCAAGAAAAAATATTGAGCTAACTATAAAAGTTGTAAAAGCATTAGTTGATAAAGGGGTAAAAGCAAAAGCTCTAATTACAGGAGCTTTTGATCCTCATGAAAAAAATACTGTAAATTATTTTAACAAACTAAACACTTTAATAGATGAGTTAAATATAAGAGAACATGCTATTCTATTAGCAAGATATACTCTTCCATCAGGTGAAGTTATAGAAAGTGATAGAGTCAAAATAAGGGATTTGTATCATATCGCTGATATGCTCTTTTTGCCAAGTATTCAAGAAGGGTTTGGTATCCCTTTATTAGAGGCTGGGATGCTTAAAATACCAATAGTTTGTTCAGATATTCCACCTTTTAGAGAAATCGCAAATAATTATGCCACTTTTTTTAAGTTAGATGAAGATGTAAACTCTATTGCTGACAAGTTAATAAAAGTTTCAGAAAGCACAAAAACAACAAGGTTTTTTAGGAAAACTTTAAGGGATTATAGCTGGGACAATATTTTCAAAAAAACAATTTTACCTTTATTTAATAAAATTTATGAACACTGATTTTTTTGATAGATATGATAAAAAAAGTTTTTTAGCAATCACCCCTTCTGGCAATGCTTTTCTTGCTGAAGACAATCATTTTCAAAGAAAAGTTATTCTAAAGGAAATTCCAAAGTCTGATGCAAATATAAAAAAAAGATTTGAAAACATTGTAAAAACAGCGGGACAAATAATACATCCATCCGTATTGACAATTATGGATTTTGCTGAGGATGAAAACAATTATTACCTTATACAAGAATATATAGATTTGGAGCATGATTCTTTTAGTTTAAACAAAATAGCTTCACTAGATATAAGCCAAAAGGCAGAAATTATCTTAGATATCATTGATGCATTACAATTTGCATACGAAAGTAATATGATACACAAAAACTTGTATTTAGATTCTATTTATTTGACAAAGAATCAAAAAGTGAAAATCGACAATTTTGGTATTGATAGAGTTGTGACAAAAAATAATCTAATATCTGAGTTAGGATTTAGCACTTCTCCGCCACCATTTATCCCACCAGAAAAAATTGCAGGGAAGCATTCCACATATAAATCAGATATATTTCAGTTAGGATGTATAATTTTTACTCTATTTACAACAATTTATCCATTTGGAGAAAAGATTTCTGATAATGCTTTGTTAAATATAAAGAAGTTAAATTATCCTCATTTGAGCCTTTTTTCCAATGTGCCTGACAATATAAAAGAAGCAATTAAGCAGTGCTTAAAGCTCGATCCAAATCAAAGGATAAATGATTATCAGCAGCTTATTGATTTAATAAAAGATTTTAATAAAAAACAGATAACTGTATCAGAAGAACCATTTACTATAATTGAGCTTGATAAAAAACTTTATTTAGTTGTTAACGATCCTAACATTTCTAAAGAAAAAATATTAGAAGCGCTTATTGATGAAGGTTATTTAGTAGATGAAAATAAAGTAGAAGAAGCTATAAAATTCTCAAAAGGGAATGCTTATTTAATATCAGAAAGAGTAGAAAAGTTTGATTTATCAAAATTTAAAGATATCACACTTACAGTATCTCAAGATAGATTGGAAGCATACCTTTCTTTACCAAAATACCATAACCTGACTAAAAACGATATTATATTTTTTTTAAAAAAGAATCATATCAATTATGGGATTAATGAGGAAAATATAGATAAAATATTAAAAAATCCATCACTAAATATTCCTGTGTCGGTTGGTAAAAAACCAATTAATGGTACAGATGCTTTTATAATATACTTTTTTGAAAAAGATAATATTTATAAACCAAAAATCTTAGATAATGATAGAGTTGATTTCAAAGAGATAAATTTTATTCAACCTGTCAAAAAGAATGATGTGCTGTGTGTTAAAATCCCTTACACAGAAGGGATTGATGGTATAGATGTATATGGAAGACCAATAAAAGCAAAACCAGGAAAAGATTTTAAACTCCCAGTTGGTAAAAATACTTATGTAAGTTCTGATGGTTTAAAACTTATTTCCACCGTAGATGGGCAAATTACATACAACGGCAATCAAGTAAATGTGATAGAAGTTATAATTATTAATAGCAATGTGGATTATTCTGTCGGAAATATAAATTATCATGGGGATGTTATTATAAATGGGGATGTCTTGAGTGGTTTTGACATTAATGCTGGCGGAGATATCAAAATAAGAGGTATCGTGGAAGGGTGTAAAATAATCTCTGAAAATGGCTCTATAGTTATAAATGGAGGTGTTTTTGGAAAGGATAAAGCAGTTATTAAAGCTTTGAAAAAAATAACTGCGGAGTTTATTCAAGATGCTGAAGTTTTTTGTGAGCAGGATATAGAAGTGTTAGATTATGTAAGAAATAGTAAAGTAGTGTGCAACGGCTATTTCAAATGTATAAGAAAAACTGGGACTGTACACACTTGTAGTATTACAGCCTCAGATTTTATAGAAGTAAATATTGCAGGCACAATCCCCTATACTAAAACCCAATTAAAAATTATCCCATTAAACAAAACATTAATCAAACAAAAATTAAATAGCAACAAAGAGGCTCAAAATAAAATCAATAATTCACTTTCTTATGTAAAGGAAATTATCAAAAAAATAATTTTAAAATATGGAAATATAGAAGATGCTGTTATGGATAAAGAATATCAACTAAATATCGAAAGGTTAAAGCAACTGGAACAAAAACTAAAGCATATTTTAGTAAAAGAAAAAGTATTAAATAGTCTTTATGAAAGAAGTGTCAAACATAACCCATTTATAAAAATAAATAAAACATTATATTCTGATGTCATACTAAAAATAGGTAACTACTCTTATACAAGTCATAAAGATTATTTTAATCAAATTTTAGTAAAAATAGAAGAAGGGGATATACAACTAATTGGAGGTGACTTGTGAAAAATATCGTAGTAAGATTAGAGGAAAATAAAATTGATGTAGCAAAACTCTATAATGAGTTTTATACATCAGTAAGTGATAGTACAGGTACTATTTTAATCCATCATGGAAAAGCTAAATATCCTGGGAAATATAAACCTAATTATACTAAAATTAAATTGACTATTATTGATGATGAAGCTTTAAATAAAATCAATGAATATGCTCATAAAATTTTTGATAGATTTGATTTGAATAAGCTTTTTGTAGTCCATCAAGTGGGAGTAATAGAAAAAAATGATACAATACTCTTTTTAGCTGCAGAAGCTAAAGATAGAAGCTCCGCATTTGATGCAATAAGGGACATTTTAGAGTTTATCAAAGCTGAAACATTGATAAAATTGGAAGAACTATAAATTTACTTATACCTGCACTCATAAAGATATTTTCTTGGCTGCAGCATAATAATAATTGATTAAGAACCTCAGATTGCTTCGCTGACGCTCGCAATGACAGCATTTTAGGGTCATTGCGAGGAGCGACAGCGACGAAGCAATCTCATAATTATTAGTCTATTGTGAAATAACATTCATTCTTTCAATTACTGAAATATCTTACGTATAAAAAAGATGAAATTTTGTATAGTATATATCCAGAAATCCAACCTGTAATCATGTCTACACCATAATGGTATCCACAATATACTGTTGCTAATGCAAGTGAAGGTACCAAAATCAGCATAATTTTGTAAAAATACCCACCTACCCTTTTTAAGTTTAATAAACAAACAAGAGCAATACCCACATGCGAAGAAGGGAATGCACCTCCATCTATTTCTTGTGTAAGATAAATATAATCTACAATTTTCTTAAAAAGATAACCTTCTCTAGCATAGATATCAGCAAAAGTCCTACCACCTACAGCAGGAAAAAATATAAATATCAAATAGTAAATATAAAATGAAAAGCACAGAGTAAACATATAATGCAAAACATTATCTTTCTTCCTCTTATAAATATAAACGAATGTTAACGGCACCATTAGATAATAAAAAGCATAAGAAAAATGAAAATATTCAGAAATTATTCTTTGAGGGATTAATTCATAAAACCAATAAATGGGTGATTTGCCAAAAAGTTTTGTATCCCAATAAAGAAGTAATTTATCAAAATAACCATCATAAAAAAGCTGATTAAGTCTTCCTGTCTCCTGATATATAAAAGTAAAAAACAAAATAGGGTAAAAATAGTGAATTAAAGTAATCAATTTATTTTTATTTCTGTCATATTTAGCTATCAAAAAAATAAAAGCTACGCCTAAAAGATGCGTAAAAATGTGCATATAAGCAAAACTTAAACTATTATAATGTGTTAAAACAATAAAAATAATTATTATAACATAAAAAAGTGTCAAAAAATCATGTGGTAGAAAGTTATAACCATTTGTTTTCTTTATACCATTCATAGGTTTCCCTTAGTGCATCGCTTATTGGTGTCTCAACTGGCTCAATAAATTTCTTCAATTTTTCATTGGAGCAAACCCAATCTCCAGCAACAATCTCTCTAACTTTATCTACTGAAAAAATATCAGGTTTTCTTAAAACCTTACTTTTTAGCTCATTTAGCCAAGCAACTGTAAAAGCAATTTGCTTGGGTATTTTTATAAAAGTAACCTTTTTGCTCATAATCTCTGCAATATGTTTAATAAATCCCTTTTGAGAGATGGGATTAGTTGCAGAAACAAAGAATATTTCGCCACTTTTTGTATTACAATTAAGAAGTTTTAAAATATTTTCCACCAAGTCTCTGACATATACATAGCTAAATAAACTGTTATTTATCAAAGGGATTATGCCACTTTTAACCATTTTGAAGGTTTTGTGAAAATCGGTATCAAAAGGTCCAAATACAGCTGGTGGTCTTATAATTAAAACATCTATTTCGTTTTTATATTGCAAAACTTTTTTTTCTGCCAATAGTTTACTTTTGCCATAAATACTTACAGGATTTGATTTATCATATTCACTTTTTGCATTTGACCCTGCTGCAGCCTGCGAAGAAATCAAAACAAACTTTTTAACTTTATTTTTAACAGCCATTTCAATAAGATTTGCTGTAGCATCAACATTTATTTTGAAATAATCATCTTTGTTAATAGTCTTTGTACAACCTGCAAAATGCACTACAGTTTCTATATCATCTGGAAAAATCAGTGATTTATCTTTTGAAAAATCAAAAGATATAAAATGCTTAAAACCTATATTCCTTCTTCCCAAAGCTATAAAACTATCATCTGATAACAGAGAAACAAAATGTCTACCAATAAACCCAGAAGCACCTGTAACAAGTAAAATTTTATCCCCCAATTAAATATTTAATGTCATCAAATCCCTTGCTTTGAATATCTTAAAATTATAATCTTTTGCATCTATATAAAACTTGTCTGTTTCTGGGTAAAAATGTGAAAAAAGCAGCGTAGAGATATTACTATTAACAGCAATCTCTAACACTTCATCATAAAACATATGCCCTTCAAAATCTTCGCCCTTTAGTTTTCCACATTCTGCAATCAACAAATCAGCATTGTTTACTATTTCTATCAATTCTTCAAAATACTCAGTATCTGAAGTGTACACCAACTTTTTATCATTAAAATTTAAAACAATTCCCACAGATTCATCGGTATGCTTTGTTTTAAAAAGTTTGTAACTAAAAATACCAAAATCTCTTTCTTCATCCTCAATAATATGAATCTCAATATCAGGTTCTATCCATTTTCCTAAGATATTTTTAAAAGATTCAATATATTCTTTTAACCCCTTAAATCCAAAAATTGTAACCGGTTTATCAGAATAAACCCTCTTATTTTTCCTTGCAAAAAGAAAATGTATTAAACCCATAAAATGATCTGGATGTTTATGAGATACAAAGATATAATCTATTTCATCAGCCATAACACCTTTTTGTTCTAACCTTTCAAGCAAATAAAAACCACAATCCAAAACTATTTTTTTATCATCAATTTCCAACAGATATGATGCGGATCCCCTACCCTCATATTGCACAACACTTCCTGATCCTAAAACTGTTAATTTTGCCATAAATCATCACCGTTTTAAATTTTATATGGAAACTACAGCCACTGTATGATATTATTAATTATAATGGATTTTGCAACAAGAAAGTGATGATGGAGGTAAAGATGATAGGATACATTATCTTAGGTTTAATAATACTAATTATCTTAGGTCTCATTTATTACTACAACAAATTTATAAAACTTAAAAACCAGGTTGACGAGTCTTGGAGCGGAATTGATGTCCAATTAAAAAGAAGATACGATTTAATACCAAATTTAGTAGAAACTGTTAAAGGTTATGCAAAGCATGAAAAAGAAACCTTGGAAAATGTAATAAAAGCAAGAAATATGGCCATGAATGCAACAAATATAGAAGAAAAAGCACAAGCAGAAAATATGCTGACAGGCGCATTAAAAACAATTTTCGCACTAGCAGAAAATTATCCTGATTTAAAGGCAAACGAAAACTTTTTAAACCTTCAAAACACTTTGAACGAAATTGAAGATAACATTCAAAATGCCAGAAGATACTACAATGCTGTAGTCAGAGATTACAACATCTTATGCGAATCTTTCCCATCTGTGATTATTGCAAACATGTTTAATTTTAAAAAGCGTGAATTCTTTGAAATCGAAGAAAAAGAAAGAGAAAATGTAAAAGTAAGTTTTTCTTAAAAAGGGTTAAAGATGAAAATAATTATAAATCTTTTTACAATACTACTTTTTGCTTTTACTGCCATAGCTCATGCTGAATATTTTTATATCAAAAAATACGATGTGGATATCACAGTTAATGAAAACTCTGTTTTGGATATAAAAGAAGAGATTTTAGTGCATTTCTACTCACCCAGACATGGTATTTTCAGGAAAATACCATATAAATACAAAGTGGAAAACAAAGCTGACGATTTATCAAGACCGTTTATTTATGGCAAAAATTACAAGCTCTACATTTATGATATAAAAACACCTGGATTTAAAAATAAAATTTACAAAAAAGGGAACTATCTTTATATCCGTATTGGTGATAAAAACAGATATGTAAATGGTGATATTAGATATACAATCAGCTATAAGGTTTATGGAGCGATTAACTTCTTTGATGATCATTCAGAGTTTTACTACAATGTTATCGGTTTTGAATGGCCTGTAAAAATTGAAAAAGCCACTTTTAATATAAATTTCCCTCCAAACTTCAAGCCGGATGAATCTGAATATTTTATATTTAGCGGAAAAAGATTTTCTAAAATAAATAATACAAAGTTTTCTGTATCAGAAGGGAATATCTCAGGTGAAACCATTTCACCCCTACCTGCTGGTTATGGAATAACAGTAGGGATTAAATTTCCTAAGGGGTTAATAAATAGAGGTTCCTTTTTTACAAAATTAAAGTTTATTATTTATAACAATTACATCTATGTATTACCTGTTGTAATTTTTATTATATTCTTTTTACTCTGGAATAAATTTGGAAAAGATACAAAAATGATTAAGATAGTTCAATATAAACTGCCTGATGATATTACACCAGCTGAGGCTGGAGTTTTGATAGATGACAAAGTGGATAATAGAGATTTGATTTCACTAATTTTCTACTGGGCTGCAAAAGGTATTTTAGAGATAGAAGAGGTTGAAGGGGACGGCTTAATTTTCAAAAAGAAAGATTATGTGTTAAACAGATTAAAAGACTTACCTGAGACAGCAAAAAGTTTTGAAAAGGTAATATTCAATGGTTTATTCCCTGGGAGCACAAAAAGTGTTAAAATAAGTACGCTTAAAGATAATTTTTATACATATATGAATGAAGCTAGAGAAAAGCTTGATTCTGAATTAACGCTACAAGATTACTACGATAGCACTTCGAAAACATTAACTGCAATTTCATATGTAGTAGCTATTTCACTCTTTATCATAGGAGTTATCAGCGGAATATTTTTTGGAAGATTAGATTATCCAATATCTTTTATTTTATCATCAATTATCGTATTTATTTTTGCTAGAATAATGCCTAAAAAAACAACTAAAGGTAGCAAAGTTTATCAGCTAGTAGAGGGGTTTAAAGAGTTTATAGAAAGAGTGGAAAAACCAAAACTAAAAGCTTTGTTAAAAGAAGATCCAAACTATTTTGATAAAATACTCCCTTTTGCTATAGCGCTCGGTATAGAAGAAAAAGTAGCAGAAAAATTTAAAGATTTAATTACTGAGCCACCAAGCTGGTATCGTGGTAGTAGCTATCATACTTTTAATACAATATATTTTGTAAACAGTATTGATAACTCCATAAAATCTATAAATGCTGCTTTTACCTCTGCGCCTCAATCAAGCAGTAGCGGTAGTGGATTTTCAGGTGGCGGTGGCTTTGGTGGAGGCGGTTTTGGTGGAGGTGGAGGCGGTAGCTGGTGAAACTTGCTCTGTTTTTAGATAATTTCATAGGCTACAGGCTATTAGAGATTTTAAGCAATAGTGGATTAAAAGATTTAAGAGTTTTTACATATCATCCAAATACTAAAAGAACAAATCAAGTCTATGATTTTTCAAAATTTGCTAGAGATTTTAGTATAACATATTTAGATGGAAACAAATATTCATTTGTAAAAAATAAAATAAAAAACATTGATGTGGCTTTATGTATTGATTGGACAAAAGATTTTTTCATCAATGAAAATACAAGCTTTAAGATTTTATATGCACACCCTTCCCTTTTGCCCTATTATAGAGGGTATGGTGCAATATCTGAGCAATTTTTTAGAGGTGTTGTAAAAAGCGGTTTAACAATTTATGAGCCAATAGATAAAGTTGATGCTGGGCCTATTCTATTTCAAGATGTTATAAAGATAGAATTTGATGATTATCCAGTTGATTTTATTGAAAAATATATAGAAAAGGTTGAAATTTTTATTGATAACTTATTGAATAACAAAGTAAATTTCAATAATTCAATACCTCAAAATGATGAGTTAGGCTTTTATCTTGTTAGAAAGAGAAAAAAAGATGCAATTATAGATTTTAATAAATCGGCTTATGCAGTCTATAATCATATTAGAGCATATTCCTACCCATTTTTCGGAGCATTTGCTATAAGCAAAAATGAAAAAGTAACAATATGGAAAGCTCATATTGAAAAATGGGATGGGGATTATGGCTATCCAGGAACAGTTATAAAAAAAACTAAAAACGGTATTGAAGTAGCATGTGGCAGTGGAACAATAATTGTTTCAAAAATAGAGTTAAACAGTAAATTATATAATTTTGAAGAAATCCCTCTAGAAGAAAATACCATATTAAACCATCTTTAAAGCTATTTCTCTTAATGCGTGTAAGTAGTACAATTAAAAGTACAAATTGAGGGTATTGCACAGAAATAGACGCTAAATATACTAGATTGCTTCGCTAACGCTCGCAATGACAGCAATTTTGGGTCATTGCGAGGCAATGTAAGTTGCTGAATCAATCTCTTTCAAAATGGTATTGACATATTAAACATTGTTTGATATTTCTTAACCAAGAAGGTTAAATATATTTTAACATATAGTGGAGGATTTTATGTTAAGGATAATTTTATCAGTTTTTCTGACAGTTTTTATCAGTATTACTGCTTTTGCCGAAATAAAAATCGGTGCTTTACTGGCAATCTCTGGCCCAGCATCACACATAGGCAAACCAGCAGAAGTCATTTTGAAAGAATTAGTAAAACAGCATAATCAAACTCATAAAGAAAAAATAAGGTTAATCATATATGATACCAAAAGTCAGCCAAAAATGGCTATTCAATATGCAAAAAAGCTTATTAAGAAAAATAGAGTTGATGTAATCATTGGACCAAATACAACAGGCAGTGCCTTAGCAATAATACCTGTAGTTCAAAAAGCAAAAGTTGTAACTATGACATTGGTAGGCGGCACATCGGTTGTAGAACCAGTAAAAAAATATGTGTTTAAATCGCCACAAAAAACCTCTACTGCGATAAAAAAAATAAAGGATTATCTCTTAAATAACAAAATAACAAAAATTGGTGTAATAGCTGATTCTGGCGGTTTTGGTCAAGATGGCATAAAATCGTTAAAAAAACTGTCAAACGGACTAGAAATAGTGGGTATTGAAAAATTTAATAAATCTGATGCAAATATGACATCTCAATTGTCAAAACTTTTAAATAAAAAACCACAGGCAATTCTTGCATGGACTGTTGGCTCAGCTGGAGCAAAAATAGCAAAAAATTTGAGGCATTTAAATCAAAATATTTTATTAATACAGTCTCACGGACTCGCAGATTATTATTATATCAAACTTGCTGGAACTTCTGCTGAGGGCTCCATTTTGCCAGCAACAAAATTTATAGTTGCAGATCAACTACCAGATAGCGATCCTCAAAAACTATTATTAATTGAATTTAATCAAAAGTTTGGCAAACTTATTAAAGATTCTTCAGTGCATGCGGTATATGCCTACGATGCTTTTATGTTAATTATGAAAGGCTTTGAAATCTCAAAAGCTAAAAATATACCATTGGTAGATGCTCTAGAGCAAATAAAAAACTTTATAAGTGTAACAGGCGTTTATAATTTATCCAAACAAGATCATTGTGGACTTGATGAAGATTCTATGGTAATAATAAAAGTGGAGAATGGGAAATTTAAATTAGTAGAGAGGTAAAAATGGAAAGATTTAACGCTTTAGTAATTTATGAAAAAGATGATGGCACATTTGAAAGAAAAATAGAAGAAAGACAGATATCAGATTTGCCTGACAATGATGTATTGATTAGAGTATATTACTCTTCATTAAACTACAAAGATGCATTATCAGCCACAGGAAACAAAGGTGTGACAAGAAATTACCCTCATACTCCAGGTATTGATGCTGCTGGAGTTGTTGTAAAATCAAAAACAAACGATTTTAAAGAGGGGGATGAAGTAATTGTTATTGGCTATGATTTAGGGATGAACACTCCAGGTGGTTTTGGTGAATATATCTCTGTGCCAGCTAACTGGGTTGTTAAAAAACCAGAAAGTCTAACACTTAAGCAGGCAATGATTTATGGCACAGCTGGTTTTACAGCTGCAATGTCTGTTGATAAATTACAAAAATTTGGTCTTAAAGATGGTGGCAAAGTGTTAGTTACTGGAGCTACAGGTGGTGTGGGTTCTATAGCTATAGCAATACTTGCAAAAGAGGGTTATCAGGTGATAGCTGCAACAGGAAAAATAGACCAAACAGAGTTTTTAAAGTCCCTTGGTGCAAGTGAGATTGTAAATAGAAATGATATTATCGATGAAAAAAAAGCTCTTTTAAGAGAAACATGGGATGGTGTGGTTGATACTGTTGGTGGCTCTATTTTGGCTTCAGCTATAAAAGCTTTAAAATATGGCTGTTCAGCTACAACATGTGGCCTTGCTCAATCCCCAAAGCTTGATATTACAGTTTTCCCATTTATACTCCGTGGAGTAAACCTTTTAGGGATTGACTCTGTCGAATGCGATATCGAGTTTAAAAAATATATATGGAATAAGATAGCTAACGATTGGAATATAGATTTTCATGATGATTTTTATGAAGAGGTAAGTTTAGAGCAATTAAACGAAAAAATTGACCTTATTTTACAAGGTAAAATCAAAGGAAGAGTTGTTTTAAAACATAGTGCACCTTAATAAAAGGTGTCCCAAAACTTTTCCTAGCATAGTAAAATAATCATTAGATTACTTTGCTGACGCTCGCAAAGTCGGCAAAACAGTCATCGCGAGGAAGCGCAAGCTGACGAAGCGATCTCAAATAAAACGTTTGAAGCAGGAGATTGCTTTATTTCGTTCGTAATGACAAATTTTTCTGTCTTTGCTATGCCACAAAAATTGTAGAAGCAATCAAAAAATGAGCATTTATTACTGGGAACACCTACAACATATATTTATCTACTGGTTATTTTCAGCTAACAGCTCTTCAATCAATTTTGTTAGCTCGTCAAATTTAAAAGGCTTCTTCAAAAATGGTAAACCTATATCACTTAACATAAAACCAGAAATAACAATTACTTTATCACAATAAGTTTTTATTTTTTCTACAAACTCTTCTGATTTTACCCCTGGTAGAGAATAATCTGTTATTACCACATCATATTTATTTTTATTTAATAAATCTAACGCTTCAACAGGTTTTGTAATAACATCCACATCCATCCCAACTTGTTTTAAATAAAGTGAAATTGACTCAACAATAAACTTTTCATCATCAATAAGTAATATCTTAATATCTTTAAACTTTTGATTTCTCTCATTATCTATAGCGTTATATTCATCTTTATTATCTTCTTCCCCTACTGCATATGGTAATAACACATAAAAAGTAGTGCCTTCCCCCTTTTTCGACTCAAAAGTTATGTATCCACCATTATTTTTTACTAAACCATAAACCTGTGCTAGCCCTAATCCATTGCCATGCTCTTTTGTGGTAAAATATGGGTCATAAATCTTCCCTTTTACATCATCAGGGATTCCACAACCGTTATCTGAAACAGAAATTAATATATATTCTCCATTTTTTACCAGACCAATTAAATCTTTGAAATTTTTATCAACAATTTTTATTCTGGAAATCTGAATATCAATTTTACCTTCATTATCACCAATTGCATCTTTGGCATTTACACACAGATTCATCATTATCCTATCCAGATGGACAGGGTCCATTTCAACAACAAATTTATCTTTATTATCATATTTCAAATTTATAGTAATATTCTTTGGAAAAGTTTCTTTTAGCATTTTGATATATTCTTTTAAGTACGGTATTAAGTCGAATTTTTGTACATCCCCTTCCGATTTCCTAGCAAAATCTAGAAGCTGTCTAATAATATTTGCTGCTCTATCTACAAGATTCTCTATATTTGTGAGCAATTTAATCTTGTTTTTATCAGATTCCATAGATTTTACAGCATATGTCATTCCGCTGATACCTGTTAAAATATTGTTAAAATCGTGTGCTATACCAGCTGTAAGCTGTCCAATAGAAGCAAGTCTATCCATTCTTGAAAATTCTCTTTCATATTTTACAATATCAGTGATATCAATAAGCAGTATTATCTTAAATAGGTTTTCTTCGATATTAATTTCTCTTAAAAACACCTTATAATGTTTATCTTTATACTCAAACTTATCTTTTGATTTTTTTAGTATGATATTTAAATCTTCTTCTGTAAAACTCTTTTTAAAGATTTCATTTGATAAAACAATATTATCATCTTCATCCAATACAATTACAGCTGAATTGAGATTATCAAGAATCTCTTTTATAAAAAGGTAATTTAATCTGATTTCTTCAATGAGTTTATTGTTTTCTTCTATAGCATCTCTCAATCTTTTCTTTTTGTTAATATACTCATAAACGATTTCTATAATTTTTAAAACAACTTTAATTCTTTCTATAAAAAGTTCCTGCAAATCACCTTTAAACATAACTAAAAAATAACCGAGATAAAACCTAAAAATATAATACTTCTCATCACAATAAAAGTTGTTAACAAAACAGCTATCAGAATTTAAAAGCTCTTTTAAATCACTTATTTCTGATTCATAAACTTTATCTAAATAAAATTTATAACCATCTTTCCCATAAGGTGAAACTAAAACAAATTTATTTGTTTTAAATACCTTTTTTAAAACATCAAATAAACTTTCGTCACTTATATATTCCCATCCCATTAATTCATCTAATAACTCTAAAACTCCTTCAGCATAATAAGTAATCTCTCTTTTCTCTACATAAAAACCTATATTTTTAGTAATATCTTTTAAGTATGTTTCAAAATAAATTTTATCTTTATCATGTTTGTAAAAATTAATTGCATAAGCCCATACAGTTTCACCTTTTATCTTAAATTTATAAAACACTTCACTTTTATCATTTTTCTTTGCAATATCTATTATTTGTTCATAAGTGTCTTCAAAATTTTCAGCTAAAACTTCCCTGAAAAAGTTATCCTTAAATAACATATCTCTAGAATCAATATATTGTAATATTTTATCAGACACATCAGAAAGAAATATTTTTTCATTTTTAATAAAACCTTTTACATAGATAAATCCCAAGCTAGTTAAAACTTCTTTGACTTTTTCATTACTATACATCAAATCACCCTCCCAAACATTCATAAACAACGACTTGCATCAATTACAAAACTTTTCATATTGTTTGTAAAATTATGAGATTGCTTCGGCAACTTATGTTGCCTCGCAATGATTGGGAAATTTGTCATTGCGAGCATTAGCGAAGCAATCTCAAAATACTATTATTTTATTATACAACCTTTTATTTTTGCAATCCTAACCAACAAAATATGTTTTTTCAATATTTAATTATATCAACTTATAAATATCTATATATTTACAAGATAAAATGATGACTTTTTTATTTTAACAAAATTGCTATTCATCTGCAATTTGTAAAAATCGCCATCGATTTGACACTCATCAACACCTATTAACTTGATAATATCAGAATAAATTTGTTCACCAGCAAAACCGTTATATAAAGAAATTAATAGAATATTTTTTAAAAGATTTAATTTCTTATCATTTTTCAAATAAAAAATATTCAATTTACCTTTTTTAAATTTTTTAGATAGATTGAAACTGCCAGCATATTTATTACTTACTGCAACAATTAAGTGATAAGCTTCGTATCTTTTCCCATTTGTAAAAAACTCAAACGGATGAAATTCTTTTTTTAAAAATGTCTTCAACCCAGAATACACATAGGCAAATTTGCTAAACCTTTTTTTCAAATTCAAATCCACATTCTTTACACTTAAAGCATCAAATCCAAAACCCACCATTAAAGAGAAATATCTACCTCCAATTAAACCAAGAGGTATATGATGAAAATTTGTAATATCAATCTGTTCAGCTGCTTTTATCGGATTTATTGGTATTTTATATTCTCTACAAAAAACATTACTAGTGCCAAAAGGCAATTTATACAGTAAAATCCCCTTATCTTTATCAATCCTGTTTTCGATACCATTTATCACCTCATTTAAAAGACCATCCCCTCCTGCAGGGATAACAATATCATAATCTTCATCTTTAGCTATTTTCTCTGCATGGCCAGCATACTCTGTATAAACAACTTCAATTTTTCTAAATTTTCTGTTTAAAATATCAAGGCATTTATTAAATTTATTTTTGTCAAAACTTCCACTAACTGGATTTGCCAAGACAATAGTTTTCAATCTTTTCTCCTTTTTAAAAATGGGATTATCATTGGTACCTCTTTTTTATATCTTAAATATTCTTCCCCAAATTTTCTTGTTAATTTTCGTTCTTCATTAATTGCACCTAAAATAAAATAAATTGTAAAAATAATATTTACTACCAGATCTTTATAATATAAAGGCCTAAGCCATAACAACATTATTCCAGCAAAATAATAAGGATGTCTAACATATTTTAAAGCTCCGCTCTTTATAAACTTTTCTTCTGGTTTCACCTCTTTAACTCCATATTTAAAAAAATACCTTATCTGCTCTATACCCAAAAAAAAGTTGTTATCATAAGATTTTGAAGCATAATAACCAAAAAATAAAACAAGAATATCTATTAAATAGAGTAATATTTTTAAAAATAGTGGTGGATTAAAAACGTAATAATCAGGGAGTCTTAGATAAATTATCCATGCAGGTATTAATAAGACAGTAGATAATAAAACATAAAAAAATCTATACCACCACCTGTAATAATACCTTTTCATCAAAACATCATCAGCCAAAACTGAATGTAATACAGAGTAAAAAATCAAATATATACTCAAACTAATCATTTGCTAAACAAAGTCTTTTTCAGATATGCCTAAAAAATCAACTATAACATTTATATATTTTGACATATCAAAACTGTTTTCATTAACAAAAGCTGTAATATGCTTTTCTAAAACATCAGCATCTAACTCTTGGGCATATTTTTTTATAAAAGGGTAAATATGTTCCCTTTTTCTTTCAGAATAGTTGATAGATTTTCTAATTATCTTATTGATATTGTTAGCTATATTTAAAAGTTCCTTTTTAATCACAATAGCACCCAATGGTACAGGAGCATTGTATTTTTTATCCCACTCCTCACCTAAATCTGATAGTAAATTTAATCCATAATTTTTATAAACAAATCTCCCTTCATGGATAAGCAAACCAGCATCCACATTATCATCTAAAATCGCAGGAATTATCTTATCAAATCGAAGTTGAATAAAATCGAAATTATCCCCATAAAATCTCTTAAAAATATTAAAAGCTGTCGTATTAAAGCCAGGTACAGCTATTTTTTTTCCATATAATTCATTTATATGATTATATTTTTTCGATACAACAACTGGGCCAAAACCAAAACTTAGAGCTCCACCACTTTTTAATACAGAATATTTATCGATTATTTTTGGCAAAACACCGTAAGATACTTTGACAATATCAGGTAACCCTTCAATAGCAAGGTTATTTAAAACTTCCACATCATCAAGTAAAGTTTTAAAATTATAAGGATGTTCAATAAAATTTAAAATCATGGGGGAGAAAATAAATGTATCATTTGGACAGGTTGAAATGGCAAGTATTAAATCTTTTTTCATCCTCCACCCACTGGAGAAAAAAATGTTACTGTATCGTTATCATTGACCTCTGTTTCTAAACTTGCATCTTTCCCATTTACAAGAATTATTTTGATATCATTAAGTGGAATATTATAAAAATCCACAATATCTTTAACTCTCACACTCTTACCCTGATTATCAAAAAATGTCTCAAATTTACCATCTTTTGAAATATATTTAGTCAAATCAGCAAACGCCTTTACCTTTATCATCAGCTCAACTCACTAATTTCCGGGCACTGATGTAGGTATCTTGCCAAAAAGATATTTTAAATCTTCATCGAGGAACATAATACCGCCACCTATAAAACCACTTTTTGTATCGTCGTTTAGAAAATCATCATAACCCACATTTAAAAATAGGTTTTTTGTCAGATTATATTGAAGTTTTGCCTTTAAATGAGGTTTTCTGTCAGTATCACTGTCAGAAAAGTCATAAGCATCCATACTCAATTGCAATTTTTCATCTTTAAAAGGAAAATAGTCCGCACCAACTCCAAATTCTGATTCCATAATACCAATCCTTAAATCAAGCTGATCATAAAAACGCTGTACATATTGAGCTATAAAAGTCAAAGAGTCTTTTGTCCTAGATGTTTTCACTTCTCTATAACTTGTACCAGAGCCTGTACCACCATCAATATAATAAGGCACATTTCCAGAGTAGTTATAATCTGTAACTGTCGTTGTGGATTTACCCTGATCGCTTGTGGCCAAACCTAATAAATAATATTTATTTTTTCTCGGCTGGATTTTAAGTTTGAAATACCCTTTTGATTCACCAGTATCCCACATCTTTTCACCACTAAAAGAAAGATAAAACTTAAATCTATCATATGTAGTAACAAGATTTTTTAAACCTTTAATAGTGTCTTTTACATCTTTAGCAGTTTCATTGTCATTAATCAGAGTCCCAACTGTCCCCTTACCCTTATTAATCTTGTCAGTAATATCGTTTAGATTATCAACTGTTTTTTCTAACTTTGCTGTAACAACTTTTATATTTGAAATCGTCTCTCTTAAATCACCTTTAGAATTACCCACAAGATCATCTATATTGGTAGTTATGTTGTTAATCTTTTTAGCAATTTGCGGAGTTTGATTTTTTAATGTTTCAGAAACCTCTTTTAAGTTTGTAATCAACTGATTAACATTCTCTTGATTTGCTTCAGTAACATTTTTTATAGAAGCTGTAATGGCCTCAATATTTTTCACAATCTGGTTTATCCTTTTTTGATTTTCTTCTAACATCTGTCTGATATACTCTGTTGAATATCTAATATTTTGTAGAGTCATTTTCATATCAGCTTTACCGTTATCTGATGCAATAACCTCTTTTAAAGAGGCAGTTATAGCTTTTATGTCATCTGCAATCTCAGAAAACTTGTTTTGGAGCTCATCAAAATCAGCACTTGATTTATAATTTTTTATTTCACTTCCTGTGGTAAGATAACCTTCTGTTTCTTTACCTACAGTTTGAAGTTCTAAATACTTTTCACCAAGAAAACCACTCGATCTTACAATAGCAGCAACATTTGAAGGGAGCTTATATTGTTTATCAATCAATAAAACTACTTCTACATGGTTTTCTTTTAATCTTATATCTTTAACTTTACCAACTTCAACCCCTCTATATTTCACATAAGAATCTTTCACTAATCCACTAGCGTCATTTAAGTAGGCTATGATCTCATACCCATCACTTTTTCCAAGCTTCAAATCTTCTACTTTTGTCGTCATATAACCAAGTAATAACAAGCCAATCACAACAAATATTCCTACTTTTGCCTCAAGAGTAAAACGCATCTATATCCCCCATTTAACCTATTTTTATAGGACCATCTTTAGAGCCACTTAAAAATTGCCTCACATAAGGATTATCTGTTTTTTTAAACTCTTCTGGTGTTCCATACATTACAATTTTACCATCATAAATCATTGCAATATAATCAGCAATTTTAAAAGTGGACTCAATATCATGTGAAATTACTATCGATGTTATATTTAACTTTTTCTGAGTTTCATATATAAGGTTATCCACCACATCAGTCATAATAGGATCAAGACCTGTGGTGGGCTCATCATAAAGTATTATCTCTGGCTCAAGGGCAATCGCTCTAGCAAGCCCTACCCTTTTTCTCATCCCACCAGATAATTCTGAAGGCATTTTATATTCCACATTTGTAAGACCAACAAGTCGTAATTTTTCTAAAACAATTTTTCTTATCTCTTTCTCTCTTAATTTAGTGTGTTCTCTAAGTGGAAATGCAACATTTTCATAAACATTCATAGAATCAAAAAGAGCTGCATTTTGAAAAAGCATCCCAAATTTTTTCCTAATATTTAATAATTCTTTTTTGTTTAGTGTTGATAAATCTTCTCCTAAAACTATTACTTTCCCCTTGTCAGGTTTTAACAACCCCATTATCTGTTTTAAAAGCACACTCTTACCTGTCCCTGATGGGCCAATTATGTATGTTATGGCATTTTTTACAATCTTAAGATTGATTCCCTTATGAACTTTATATTCACCAAAGCTCTTGTGTAGGTCTATCACTTCAATAGCAATTTCCATCACCACCTCAAAACATAAATGCTGTCAGAATATAGTCAAAAACTAAAATTAATACTGAGGATAATACAACAGATTCTGTTGTTGATTTACCGACCCCTTCTGCTCCACCACTGGTATAAAAACCTTTATAACAACCAACAAGTGTCAGAATAAGACCAAAAACAGTTGCTTTAATTATACCATTGTAAATATCGTCAAAATCAACATATCGATACATATATTCAAGATATAGTGTTTTATTGATACCCAAAATCTCAACACCCACAAAATATCCACCAACAACTCCACAAAAAACAGCAATAATATTTAAAATTGGCATAACAATCACACCAGCAAGCATCCTAGGAACTACTAAATATTGCACTGGCTCAACAGCCAAAGCATAAAGAGCATCAATCTGCTCAGTAACCCTCATAGTTCCAATTTCTGCTGCAATTGCAGAACCAGCCCTGGCGGCAACCATAATGGAGCTTAAAACAGGTCCAAGCTCTCTTGCCATACCTAAGCCAACTACAGTCCCCACCATATATTCAGCACCAAAACGGTGAAAACCTATATAACTTTGGAAAGCAAAAACCATCCCTGTAAAAGTCCCTGTTAATATTATAACAGAAAGTGAATTAACCCCAATAAACTCCATCTGCTTAAAAAGCAAACGAACACGATAAGGGGGGATAAAAGCCCATCTAAAAAAGTCTATAAAAAAAAGAAAAATTCTGCCAGATCCATAAATGAAATTTAAAATAGGTGCACCAATAATTTCAAAGAATTTAAGCATTTATATAAACCCTCGGAATTCTATCAGAAATAGCACAAACTATTTCATAACTTATTGTATTACACATTTTAGCTATCTGCTCAGCATCAATATGTTTACCCAAAACTTCTACTTCACAATCTAAATCTGATTCATTTAGATGAGTTATATCTATCATAGTCATATCCATACACACTGTCCCCACCACATTGCAGGGCTTACCGTTTACAAACATCACACCTTTATTACTTAAAGCTCTAAAATACCCATCAGCATAGCCAATCGGTATCACACCAATTTTCATATCTTTTGAAGCAGTAAATGTTTGATTATAACTTATCTTCTCACCCTTTTTTAATCTTTTTATATGAATAAGTTTCGAATAAATGCTCATTACAGGTTTTAAACCAAATCTGTTTTCTGGATAAACATAGCCATAACTCATAATACCAGGCCTTGTATAAGTATATTTATTTGAATAAAAACATATTGCTGATGAATTGAATACTGAAGTTTCTGCCTTGACATTATATCTCTTTAGGTATTCATCAAACCTGTTAATCTGCCATTTTGTATAATCCAAATCGGTATCAGAAGAGGATAAATGTGTCATCATCAATACAATATTTAGGTTTGAATAACTCTCAACTAACTCATTAAAATCAGTATTTAAACCAAACCCTAATCTATTCATCCCCGTATCAATCTTTAAAACAACATCTAAAACCACATTATTCCCTTTTGCAAATTTGTCTAATTTAGCCATAATACTTTTATCAAAAACAGTTGGTGTTATTTTATGATGTAACAATTCTTCGAAATGATGTTCATCGATATATCCAAGAGTGATTATTCTTGCATCAGTGGGTAAAACGTTTCTTAAATTAACCCCTTCTTCTATGGTAGCCACACCAAAATCTTTTACATCACATTGTTCATAAGCAAATTTTGATAATTTTATAGCCCCGTGTCCATAAGCATCTGCTTTAACAATGGCAATAATTTTTGACTTAGAAAGTGATTTAGCAACTTCAATATTGTGTTTATAGTTTGCAAGATTTATCTCAGCATATGTTGGTCGTAGAGTTTTAATCTTCGTCAGCATTTTTAGTAATACCAGCCTCCATGAGCAAGTAAGTTTTTATAAAATCATCTATATCACCATCCATCACCGCATCCACATTACCTGTTTCATACCTCGTTCTTAAATCTTTTACCATTTTATAGGGGTGCATTACATAAGATCTAATCTGATTGCCCCAACCAATCTCTGTTTTGCTGCTTTCAAGTTTCTCTTTCTCTTTATTCCTTTTTTCCATCTCATACTCATAAAGCCTCGCTTTTAAAATTTTCATAGCATGCGCTTTGTTTTTGTGCTGGCTTCTTTCATTTTGACATGACACAACAATCCCTGTAGGTAAATGAGTTATCCTCACCGCAGAATCTGTAGTATTAACATGCTGGCCACCTGCACCACTTGCTCTGAATGTCTCAATTTTAAGATCGGACTCATTTATTTCAATATCAATTTCATCATCAATCTCAGGCAACACAAAAACAGAAGCAAAAGATGTATGTCTCCTGTTATTAGAATCAAAAGGGGATATCCTCACAAGACGGTGAACCCCAGATTCACCTTTTAAATATCCGTAACTATACTCACCGATAACATTAAATGTTATCGATTTTATCCCAGCTTCATCCCCTGGTAACATATCAAGAATTTCATATTTATATTTTTTTCTCTCAACCCATCTCGTATACATTCTAAAAAGCATTGAAACCCAGTCACAAGCTTCAGTCCCACCAGCTCCAGCATGGATTGTAACTATTGCATTATTTATATCGTGTTCCCCATTTAAAATAAGTTTTAATTCAAAATCACTAACTCTCTTTTTTAATTCATTTAAATTTGAAATTATATCTTCTTTAACCTCTTCAGACCCCTCTTTAAAAAGTTCTATTAAAACATCGATATCTTCTCTAATAGTTAAAAGCTCTTCCCATTCTGATAAGAATTTTTTTAAAGATGCCTGTTCTTTTAAAAGTTGTTTAGATTCTTTTTTATTCCAGAAGTCAGGATCTTCCATTGACATTTTATCAATAGCTTCAATCTTTTTATTTATTTCATCTTCTTTTACCACCTGCTTAAATGATTCTATACTTTTGTCTATTTCTTCTAAGCTCTCATTTAACTCTTCAATTATCATATTCACCTCTTAAGAACCACTAACTGTAAATTTATCAAACATAACAGAAGGCGTTATAACGCCACCAAAATCTCTTGCGTCATCAAATATAGCAATTACATTGTATAGCAAATCTGCTAAATTGCCTGTTAAAACTAACTCACCAAAAGGAGTGATTTTTTCTCCATTTTTATAATAAGTTCCATTAATACCAATAGAGAAATTACCACTAATTGGATCAGCCATATGCATCCCCATAACCTCGGTAACAAACAAAACATTATCAAATTTACCAATTTCATCAAAAGATACAATATTTTCTCCAGTTAAAATTAGGTTGGACGGGCTTATACCTAATTTACCACTCCCAGATATAGAAGCATTCCCAGTATTCTTATGATTTAATTTTTTTGATGTATAACTATTGTGTAAATACCCTTGTAATAAGCCATCTTTAAATATTTCTGTTTTTCCTCCAGCGACCCCTTCATCATCAAAATAATAACTACCAACGCATCCTTCCATCTTCGAATCATCATAAAGGTTAATAATCTTAGAGGTGATATTTTCACCAATTTTATTTTTTAAAAAGCTTTTATTTTTCAAAATATTCTCTGCATTTACCAGCTCAGCTATCAAATCTAAAAATTCTGCCATCACACTATTTTTAAAAACGATATAATATTTTCCACTTTTGAGTTTTTTGCTACCCAGTAAATCCACTGCTTCTCTGGCAGCTCTTTGACCTACCATATTATAATCAAAATCATCGTAGAAAACTGTACTTAAAAAATCATAACCACTCTGCGAATCATTCCCATCTTCAGCAACAACATATGTCGAACCACTAAATGAGGTTGTTTCTTCAAGTAAAACTTCTCCATTAGAAAAAATTATATGCCTTTTTTCAAGATTTGCTGAAAAACTTGTGAACCTAACCTTTTTAATAAAATCACTATAATTTAATGCATTAGCTTCAATTTCTAATGCAGTATTTAATAACAGATTTGTACTAAATTGCTCATAACTGTTATCTTTTAGATAAAGTTGATTCTCGTATTTATCATCGCTACATAATAACTGATAATTATCTTTAGGAAGATAGACAAAAACATCCTTTACTTCATTTAACATGTTTTTTATATCATTAAAAGAGCCTTCAGAAACCCTAAAAGCATAGTGTTTTCCATCCTTAAGCAATCTTATAAAATGATCCCTGCTTTTATCAATATTATAATCCTCTATCTCCCCCTGCTTTACAGAAACCTTTTTCCTTTCATTTTCTATTATTAAAACTGTGATATCATCATACAATTTTAAACCATACTCTATAATATCCAAATAATTCATCTATATCTCCTTGATCATTGCAGTTTCATCACAATCTGGGAATTTACAACATTTTAAACAATCCGACCAAATCTTTTTTGGTAATTCATTTTTATCTACAACTCTAAATCCCAATTTGGCAAAAAATTCAATTTGATAGGTTAAAGCAAAAATTTTTTTAACACCAATTTCCTTTGCTTTTTCAATACATTTTTCTACTAAAATTCTACCGACCCCTTTTTTATGCAAATTTTTATCTACTGCCAATGACCTTATTTCAGCTAAATCCTCCCATGATGGATATAGAGCGCAACAACCAATAACTTTCCCATCTTCTTCATATACAAAATACTTAAGAATATTTTCATATACCTCATTTATGCTTAAAGGTAGCATCATACCATCTTTTGCATAACTATTCACTAAATCCTGTATAAATTTAGCATCTGTCATCAATGCATTTCTAACCATTTACAACCTTTACGAATTTCTTGAATAACTCTACAGCAGTATCTTTATCAGGTAATAAATTATAACCCTTCCTTGCTTTAATTACAACTTTAGTAGCGTTTGATGTTAAAGGTTTAGCCCTAAAATATATTTTTTTCTTTCCAATTTCAGCGTCTATTTTGCCCTCTGATATTGAAACAAGAATCAATTTCCCATTTTCATTTTTTATTATTTGAGAAAATACCTCCACTGCTCTCTCTTTAGAAATTGGGAAATTATCTGATACACCATCTGCAGTCAAACTATATGTTGCACCAGCACCTGCTCCAGCAGCAACAACTACAGGTGCTACACAAGAGACAGTAGATCCTAAAATAAAACAAGCAACTATAATAACTAATATTTTTTGCATACCATCCTCCAGTATTGATGTCTACTTTTAATAATACTAACTTTTTTTATAATATTTTTCAACTAGATAGTTAAACTGACAATTGTAATATCTTTTGTTCATTAAAAAATAATTTGACATATTAAGATAAAAAGAGTATTTTAATCCTAATATGAGGTAATTATTATGAAATTAACAAAAGCAGCTGATTATGCATTAAGAGTAATGTTATTTATTGCGTCAAGTGATAAAGATAAAACCTTCATGAGAAGTGAATTGTCTGAAATATGTGATATACCTGATAGTTTTTTGGGGAAAATACTACAGACTTTGGCCAAAAACGGGTTGTTGGATTCATCAAAAGGGAAAAAAGGTGGATTTAAGTTGAGTAAATCTCCTGAAGAAATCACTCTTTACGATATAGTTACAGCTATAGACGGCGATGTATACATAAATGAATGTATTGACAAACCAGAAGTGTGTAAAAGATCAGATATCTGCAAAATAAACAATGTATTAGCAAAAATTAAAAATAATTTTGTTAAAGAGTTAAAAAATTATACCCTCAAGGACCTGTTAACAAACAAATAATTTAAAAAAGTTTTTCAGTTTTAAATTCTATCTTAAAACCTGTAAACTCTGAGTTTGAATAAAGTTTAAACATTATATTGTTTTTTTTACATATTTCACTAATTATATACAACCCCAACCCAGTGCCATTTTTTTTGGTTGAATAAAAAGGTTTTAAAACATTTTCCAATATTTCATCAGAAATACCTGGCCCATTATCAGTATATATTAAATAATTATACTTATCATCGCTGAAAGTTTTAATAGCAATTTTTGCATCATTTTTTACTTCATAAGAGTTTATTATCAAATTCCAAAAAATCTGTCTTAATTCTAATTCTGTTATTAGAATTTTATAATTTTCTTGTAAATCTAAATCAAAAGTTAATTCCTCAAAAAGCTCATTAATTCTAAAATAATTTATAAAACTATCAATAAAATCACATATATAAATGTACTCTTTACTCTTTTTAGCAGGTTTACTAAAATAAAGTAAATTATTTAGTATCATATCAAGCTTATTAATTTCTCTTTCTAATATATCAACTAGCTTTTTATTAGGTATTTGCTTCTTTATTATTTGAATACTCCCTTTGATTGCACCAAGAGGGTTTTTTATTTCATGAGCAACTATTGTAGAAAACTGACCTAAATTTGCTAATTTCTGTTTTCTTTCAAGTTCAATTTTAAGATTTTCTTTCTCAGTAACATCCTGAAATATTAATAGCTTCCCAACTTTTTTATTAGATTCATTAGTAAAATCCTGAACTCTATAACCAATAAATTTATTATTAAATTCTAAAATATCTTCTCTTTTATCTTCTGAGATATCAAAACCAAACTGTTTTAAGCTCTTACCAACAATTCTTTCATTGATACCTAATATCTTTTTACCTGCATCATTAAGCGATACTATTTTATTGTTATTATCTAATAATGTGATCCCAATACCTATATTTTTGACAATCAATTCGTGAATGTCATGTAACTCTTCATATTCCCTAAGTCTTTTCTTATACAGGAAATGTAAATAAGAAGTTAGAATATAAATAAGTAAAAAGGCAAAAATATACTGAAACTGATATGATAAATAAGTAAAATTTATATTTTTATCAGCCTGAAAAATGTATAATAATACAAATGAAGAAAATATAAATTCTAAGAGACCTAAAATACCTAATTTATATCCGAAAACAAACGATAAATAACCTATTATAAAGGCAAAAAATATAATATAAGGGCTATCTAAAAAGTTTGTGCGATACATAAGGTAAGTGATTAAAAAAGTATCAAATAACGATTGAAATATTAATACATGTTTACTGTCTAGAGTATAATTCATAATAAAGACAATCAATGTCATAAATGCTATAAAAATTGCCAAAATGATTAGCTCATTTACGATAAAATTTACCTGATTACTAAAGTAAGTGAATAAAAAAATAAGATAAAATATTACTAACCTTATCAGTAAAATAATATTATTAATTAAAGTTAGATTGAATATTGAGCCACTAACTTTACTGTTTTTTGTTTTTATCATCCAACCACAGAACCAAGCTTAAAGATAGGTAAGTACATAGCAATAATTACAAAACCAACTGCACCACCCACAAAAATCATAAGCATTGGCTCTATCATTTTAGTTAAACCTTCAACTGTTCTATCTACCTCATCATCGTAAAAGTCAGCAATTTTTGTAAGCATTTTATCTAGAGCACCAGTTTCCTCACCAACAGCTATCATCTGGGTCACCATTGGTGGGAAAACCCCAGCTTTTTCAAGTGGCTGGACAACAGTTTTACCTGCTTCAATATCTACTTTACTTTTCAACAAATGCTTTTCAATAACCTTATTACCACTTGTTTTAGCAACTATATCAAGGGCATCTAATATGGCAACCCCACTGCTTAATAATGTACCAAATGTCCTTGCAAACTTTGATATGGCTACTTTTCTAATTAAATCACCTATCTTGGGTACTTTTAATAAAAGTTTATCAAAGAAATATCTACCTTTTTCAGATTTTTTATAAATTATGCCAATAGTAACAACAGTAACAATCAAACCTCCAAAAATTAATCCACCACCATACCAGCTTGATAAAAAATTACTCATAGCTATTGTAAACTGTGTCAAGGCAGGCAATTGTCCTCCAAAACCCTCATACATTTCTTTAAATTTTGGGATAATAAATACCATCAAACCCCAAACAACTAAAACAGCAACAATTAATACTATAGAAGGGTACATCATAGCTGATTTTACTTTTCTTTTAAGAGAAATTGCCTTTTCCATATATTGAGATAATCTATCAAGAATATCATCCAATAAACCACCAGCCTCACCAGCTGCTACCATATTTATATACAAATCACCAAAAATATTTTTATGTTTTTCTAAGGCTCTACTAAAAGATTGCCCCTGCTCAATATCCTCTTTTATCTCTAAAAATATCTTACGAAATTTTTTCTTAGGTGTTTGCGCTGAAATGATGTCGAGTGCTCTAACAATTGGCAAACCAGCATTTATCATTGTTGCAAGCTGCCTTGTAGCCACTACAACATCCATATCTGTAATTTTCTCACCAAATGATAATTCTATATTCTTCCAGTCCATTTTCAATTCATATATTTCAATCTTGCGAGATTTAAGGGTATTCATTGCCTCTTGCTTATTCTTTGCTTCTATGATACCAGAAACAGGCTTCCCCAAACTATCTTTACCTTTGTAAATAAATTTAGCCATCTTTTAACCCCTTTATTTTAAAATCTACCTCTATTTTTAATTCCACCTTGATCAATCATATTTCTTACTTCATCAGGGTATACTGCTCTATTAATTGCATCTTCATAAGTTATAAGACCTTTTTTATAAAGCTCATATAGCGATTGACTCATTGTAATCATTCCATGCTCTTCCTGACCAGTTTGCATCATTGAGTAAATTTGATGTAATTTATCTTCTCTAATTAGATTTCTTATAGCTGGATTTGGTATCAAAACTTCACAAGCAAGCACTCTCCCTTTTCCATCTGCTCTCTGTAGCAACTGTTGACATATTACCCCTTCTAAAACAAACGACAGCTGTGCCCTAATTTGTGGCTGCTGGTGAGGAGGAAAAACATCAATGATTCTGTTAATAGTTTGTACGGCACTATTTGTATGCAATGTTCCAAAAGTCAGGTGACCAGTTTCAGATACAGTCAAAGCTGCTTCAATTGTTTCTAAATCTCTCATCTCACCTATTAAAACAACATCCGGGTCTTGCCTTAAAATATACTTCAATGCTGTGATAAAAGACTTAGTATCGGCATGAACTTCTCTTTGGTTAACAACTGCCTGTTTATGCGGATGAAGATATTCTATTGGGTCTTCTATTGTAATAATATGCACTTTTTTCTCATTATTAATTTTATCAATCATAGCAGCAAGTGTTGTAGACTTCCCGCTCCCTGTAGGCCCAGTTACTAATATGAGTCCT
This sequence comes from Deferribacter desulfuricans SSM1, assembly GCF_000010985.1. Lineage (NCBI taxonomy): Bacteria > Pseudomonadati > Deferribacterota > Deferribacteres > Deferribacterales > Deferribacteraceae > Deferribacter > Deferribacter desulfuricans. The sequence goes on along the minus strand of NC_013939.1, from coordinate 1,104,419 downwards.
CTCGGTTTATCACATAATGTTTTAATAATTGGTGGCAATCCCAACTCTTCAAAACCCATAACTTTATAAGGGATTCTTCTAAAAGCTGCAGCTACTGCACCTCTTTGCATAAAAATATTTGCCCTGAACCTACTCACACCTTTAATTCCAAAAGAGAAGTCTAATTCCCACTCCTCTTCAAATCTTTTCTTTTGAGCTTCTGTCAATATAGAATAACACATCTGTTTTGTAACGGATGGTGTTAAAACTTCCCCATCAATTCTTACAAGCTCACCATTTACTCTATAAACTGGTTGTGTACCAACTGTAATGTGTAAATCACTTGCATTAATTTCTATCATCTTTTTCAATAAATCCTGCAATGAATACATATTCGCCCTCCTAATCTGCAAAGGTTACTCTTACAACCTCTTCTATGGTTGTTACACCTTTTTTTACTTTTTCCAAACCACTCCTCCTAAGAGTTATCATCCCCTCATCGATTGCCATTTTCTTTATCTCAGTAGCATTCGCACCTCTTAAAACAAGCTCTCGTATATTCTCTGATACTTCCATTACTTCATATAGAGCAACCCTTCCTTTATAACCAGTACCACTACAATGATCACAACCTTTACCTTTATAAACTTTAAATTTACCTATCTCATCCTTTCTAAAACCAACAGATAATAAAGCTTCTTTAGGTAAATTAATCTCAGTTTTACACTTGGTACAAATTTTTCTTGCTAACCTTTGAGCCAAAATCAACACAGTGGATGATGCAACCAAAAATGGTTCAATCCCCATATTTAATAACCTATTAACAGTACTGGGAGCATCATTTGTGTGTAAAGTGGACAAAACTAAATGACCGGTAAGGGCAGCTTTTATAGCTATTTCAGCAGTTTCATAATCTCTAATTTCACCAACCATTATAATATCCGGGTCTTGCCTCAAAAAACTTCTCAAAGCTGCCGCAAAATTTAATCCAATCTCCTCTTTCATTTGCACCTGATTAATACCAAAGATATTGTATTCAACTGGATCTTCAGCAGTCATTATATTTACTTCTTCTTTATTCAAACGACTCAAAGCTGAATAAAGAGTCGTAGATTTACCACTACCAGTAGGCCCAGTAACCAACACCATACCATATGGACTCTCAATTGCTTTTATAAACCTTTCCAAAGAGCTCTCTTCAAACCCTAATTTTTCAAGATCTAATTGCAAATTAGATTTGTCCAGTATCCTTAACACCACTTTTTCGCCATACAACACAGGCAAAGTGGATACCCTCATATCAATAGATCTACCCTGAAGTTTTATTTTAATCCTACCATCTTGAGGTAACCTTTTTTCTGCGATATCAAGATTTGCAAGAATTTTTAACCTTGAAGTAACTGCATCTTTTATTTTTCTAGGGGGTCGTATCAATTCATGCATAACCCCGTCAACCCTAAGTCTAACTCTAAAATCTTTTTCGTAAGGTTCTACATGTATATCAGATGCTCCACGTTTTACTGCTTCATTTAGTATATAATTAACCAATTTAACAACGGGTGTATCTTCTACTTCTTTTTTCAATGCCTCAGCGCTTTTTTCTTCCTCCTCAAGCTCTTCAAACTCTAAATCTTCTAAATCCATCTCCTCAAATTCTGCTAACACATTTGATTCTGAACTGCCCCTTTTTTCTAAAAATTCCCTGATAGCTGATTCAACAGCAACATAGGGTTTAATATTAAAACCAGTTAGGAATCTTAATTCTTCCATTGCGTAAACATTTGAAGGATCAGCTATAGCCACTTTTAAAGTCTGCCCTTCTCTATCAAAAGGAACTACCAAAAACTTTTGCATCATCTCTTGAGGAATCAAAGATAATATTTTGTCATCAACCTGAATCTCTTTTAAATCTACAAAAGGAACACCATACTGCTTACTCAAAAACTCAGCAATCTTCTTTTCATCCACATAACCCAACTTAATCAGGATACTACCTAATCTACCACCTTCTTTTTTTTGAATTTCAAGAGCCTTTTCAAGTTGCTCCTCTGTGATAAGATTCTCACTTAATAAAAGCGCTCCAATCTTTGCAGAAACCATTTATCCCTCTATATGTTTTATTATTTTTTTTATATCAAAATTATAACTCTTATTATTCCAAATTTCAAAGGATTTAATTGCTTGCAAAATTAGCATATAAATCCCATCACTTTTTTTATCTACTTCAACCTCTTTAAGAAAAGGCGTTAAACCATTTAACTTATATTGCATATCAAAAGCAAAATCGTTTACAGATAATTTTAAATTCATAAAAACCCCATTATCCAATCCTATGGAACTTGCATTAATAATTATATCACAATTATTTATTATTTCCAAATGTGATAATGAAATTATTTTAACCTTTTCCAATTCAAATTCAGATGCAACTTTTTCAGCTTTTTCAACAGTCCTATTTAATATAATTAAATTCTTATAAGGTTTCCCTTTTAGATAATAAAAAAGAGGTCTAGCAGCTCCTCCACAACCAACAACAACTATTTCTTTATCAAACAAATCCACATTAAACAGTTCAAAAGTTTTTACTATGCCATAATAATCTGTATTAAAACCTGTTAGTTTCCCGTCAGATACTTTTACACAATTTACAGCACCAATTTCATAAGCAACATCATCTACTTCATCTAAATATTTAAAAATTTTCTGCTTATAAGGTAAAGTAATATTAAAACCATCAAAATTTAAACGTAAAAATTTAACAAAATTTTCAAAATCTCTTTCATCAACCTCAAAAGCTACATAACCCGCATTAATTTTGGAATTAAATATAAAGAAATTATGAATTATTGGTGATAAAGAATGTTTAACCGGATTACCTATTAAACAATAATTATTCATCTCCATCTTTTTGTTTTAGCATATCTGGAGTCACAAGGCCAGCAGAAATAACAAACTTTATCCCCTCCTCTACAGACATATCAAGCTCATATACATCTTTTTTAGGAACTATTAAAATAAATCCTGATGTTGGATTTGGGGTTGTGGGTATAAAAATATTATAACATACTTCACCAATTTTACTATTAAAAAACTCAGAAGTATCCTTCGTAACAAATCCGATACTATAAATACCTCGTCTTGGATACTCAATCATAACGACTTTCTTAAAATTTGCCCCTTTTGAGGTTTGAAATGCTTCAATAATCTGTTTTGTTGAAATATAAATTGTTTTCACAAATGGTATATTTCTCAATGTCTTATCTAACAATGTTAAAAACTTTTTCCCAACATAATTTCTCGTAAACAACCCCACAAAGAAAATAATCAATATCATCAAAATAAAAGAAATAAATCGTAACGATGAAACAGGAACATGTATATTAGAGGGTAAATAACGGACCCCTATCTTAAGATAGGGGATCAAAAAGCCACTAAATTTATCAAACACAAAACTTAGGAAAAAATATGTAATTACAATGGGTAATACAGTAAAAATTCCAGCAATGAACGTATTTCTTAAAAAAAGTCTAAATCTTTTCATATTTATTTTGTACCAAACAGCCTATCACCTGCATCACCTAAACCAGGAACTATATATTTTTTCTCATTCAATCTTTCATCCAGCGCAGCAGTATAAATTTTTATATCAGGGTGCGCTTTTGAAAAAGCTTCAACACCTTCTGGTGCAGCAATTAAACACATAAATTTAATATTTTTAACCCCATTTTCTTTTAAAATCCTTGCTGCTTCTACAGCAGAGCCTCCTGTAGCTAACATAGGATCGATCAGAATAAAATCTCTATCTTCACAATCGCTTGGAATTTTAAAGTAATATGTTACTGGTTTAACTGTTTTTGGGTCTCTATAAATCCCGACATGTCCAACTCTTGCAGAAGGGATAAGTTTTAATACTCCATCCACCATCCCTAAACCTGCTCTTAATATTGGTACAAGAACAACCTTCTTCCCTGATACTACCCAAGATTTTGTTTTACAAATAGGAGTCTCAATTTCAATCTCTTCTAAAGGGAAATCTTTAGTTATTTCATAAGCCATTAGCATTGCAATTTCATCCACAAGCTCTTTAAACTCTTTTTTTGGGGTGTTCTTATCTCTCACGTAAGTTAATTTGTGTTTAATTAATGGGTGATCGATTATAATTAAATTTTCATATTTCATTATTTATCCTCCGGTAAAATTGCATTTAAAAATATCCCAACCAAACCTGCCAAACCAATACCACCTAAGCTTATTCTCCAAAAAGAGATAACCATATCGCCTATACCTATTACCAACACAACAGACGCAATAACCAAGTTTCTCGATTTACTCATATTAACTTTATTTTTAACTAAAGAACCTATACCAATTGCAGCTATCATACCAAACAATAAGATAAGTATACCACCCATTACAGGAACGGGTATGGTTTTTAAAACAGCACCCAATTTACCAAAAAAAGATAAAATAATAGCAGTAATAGCTGCAACTGTCATATAAACAGGATTAAACGCTTTTGTTAAAGCAACAGCGCCAGTAACTTCTGAATATGTGGTATTAGGTGGTCCACCCAATAAAGATGCAAGAGCTGTAGCTAAACCATCCCCTGTCAAAGTTCTATGCAATCCTGGATCCTCTAAATAGTTTTTACCAGTCACAGAAGATATTGCCAACACATCACCAACATGCTCTATAGCTGGAGCAATAGCAACAGGCACAATATACATTATTGCAGCCAGATCAAAAACAGGTACAGCATAACTTCCATTTTTAATTGCCTCAACCCAAGGGATACTAAACCATTTCGCCTGAATAACCGGGGTAAAATCAACAACACCCATCAAAAGGGAAACTATATAACCTACAAAAATACCAGTTAGAATTGGGATTAGACTTAATATTCTTTTACCATACATTACGACCAAGATAGCAGTAATCAACGATACTAAAGAGATAACCATTGCTTTTGGATCAAAATTACCAGATCCATCAAAACTTTTTGCCATTTTAACAGCAACAGGCGCAAGCTTCAAACCAATAACCATAATAACTGGCCCTGTTACAATTGGGGGAAGATACCTTTCAATCGCTTTTATCCCACCTTTTTTGACTAATAACGCAAATATCAAATAAACTAAACCTGCACAAGTTAAACCACCTAATGTTTTTGCTACACCAAAATGTTTCATCCCATACTGAATGGGAGCTATAAAAGCAAATGAGCTTGCTAAAAATACAGGTACTTTTCTTTTAGTAATAAATTGAAATAACAATGTCCCAGCACCAGCAGTAAAAAGTGCAATAGATGGATCAAGACCTGTCAATAAAGGAACTAAGACAAGGGCTCCAAATGCTACAAAAAGCATCTGAACACCAACAATTAACGTTTTGAAAGCACTATCGTTCATCATTCCTCCTTGTAATTTTTTATGTATACCTAATAATTGGAATTATGATTAAATATCTGTCTTTCTAATAGCCTGTCATAGCTAGTCCATCCTTCATCAACTTTTTCTTTTTCTAATAAAGACTTAAACGTATTAAGTTTAGCATCCATATCATCTATATAATGTAGCAACAATGCCTCTTTCGTTTTTGGTTTTTTAGGTGAACCATACTCTAAGATACCATGATGTGAAGCAATCATATGATTTATTAAACTTTTTAACCTACTTGGAAACCCATCAATTTGGCTGATATATTTATTTATCAAATCTATACCTAAGAGCAAATGCCCTAAAAGCTTACCATCTTCTGTATAATCAAAACTTTCATCAATTGTGAGCTCAAAAAGTTTTCCAATATCATGAAATAGAGCACCTACTACAAGGAGTTCTTTATCAATGTCTTGGGAGTAATAGTCTGATAATATCAAAGCTAATTTTACAACCGAAAATGTATGCTCCAATAAACCACCAATATAAGCATGATGAACATTTTTAGCTGCAGGGATAACTTTAAATTTTTCTATTATCTCTTTGTCATTAAAAAATTTATTTAAAAGTTCAACAAGATATCTATTATTGATATTTTGAAATATTAGATTTTTCATCTCAATTAACATTTTATCAACATCGTTTTCTGTTTTTGGGAAAAAATCAAAACGATTTTCACCTTCAACCAATGACATATCCAAAATCTTAAACTGTGGTTGACCGTTGTAATGCTGAATATTTGCAATCACTTCAACAATATGACCTTTTTCTGGATCAAATTTTAGTTTATTACTATCAAACATTATACCATTAAATGTATTTCCATCCTTATCCATCAAAATAACTTTGATATAAGGTCTGTTATCTTTAGTAACACTTTTGTTTATTTCAAATATTAAATACTTACTACCTTTAATTCTTAAATCCATTATTTACCACCTACAGTTATTTTAGGAATTCTCAATGTTGGTTGAGCATCACTCACTGGCACTCCCTGTCCATCTTTACCACATGTACCTATTCCAAAACCAAGATCATTCCCAACCATATCTATTTCCATCATAATTTTTGGACCATTACCGATCAGTGTGGCATTTTTTACAGGATTCTGTATTTTACCATTTTTTATCAAATACCCTTCGTTTACTTCAAAAACAAAATCACCATTTACAGTGTTTACCTGCCCACCACCCATTTTAACAACAAACAAACCTTCATCAACTGAACTAATAATATCATCAGGGTTATCATTTCCTGGAGCTATTAAGGTATTAGTCATTCTAACAATTGGTTTGTATCTGTAAGATTGTCTTCTACCATTTCCAGTACTTTGGCAATTATTTTTCATTGCATATAATCTATCATACATATAGTTTTTTAAAACCCCATTTTCAATCAGTACTGTTCTCTGAGCTTCAACTCCTTCATCATCAAAATAAAAACTCCCTCTTTTTCCATCCAAGGTTGCATCATCTATAACTGTAATCTTCTCTGACGCTACTTTTTCTCCGATCTTATTTTGATAAACACTTAGCCCATTAGTAGCAAGATCTGCTTCTAAACCATGACCAACAGCTTCATGAACCATCGTCCCACCAGCATTGCTGGATAAAATCACACACATTTCACCCGCAGGTGCATAATCAGCTTCTAGATTTTGCAAGGCTCTTTTCAACGCATTTTTACTTACAATTTCAACCCTTTCTTCAAGAAGTTTATCAAAAGAGTAAAGGCCACCAATAGACTCATACCCGGTTTGTAAAACTCCATCCTTTTCACATATAACTGTGCAAAAAAGAGTTACATAATTTAATTCTTGTGATAAGTCATTTCCATCACTGGTTATAATTCTTATATTCTTCTTGGTTTCTTTAAAATTTGTGGAAACCTGCTTTGTAAATTTCGATCCCCAAGCAATAGAATCTACGTTTTTTATCTTGTCAATTTTTGACGTTAAATTATAGGTTTTGTTAGATTTTTCATATTCATAGCTAACTGTTTTCTCAATTGAAAATATGTCATTTTTCTCTGAAGACTCTGACATTTCACACAAATTTTCCACACATTCTTGAATATCTTTGATGTCGAAGCTTGTTGTATAGGCATAATAAGTTTTATAATTTTTGATTATACGTAAGCCTATACCTGAATCCTTTATTTTTTCAAAACGATCTAATTTCCCACTTTCAAAAACTATCGTATCATAAACAGTATTTTCAATATAGATATCAGCATAATCTGAAAACTTATACAAATCCTCTAAGATATCATAAAAAAAACTTTTACCATTCATCTACACTCTCACTTTCTTCTATTGTCAAATTTTCAATCTTTACTCCTTCACTTTTTAATGCGTCTAAAACTTCCATAGCATATTTATATAAACCGTTTGTTGAATATACAACAACTTTACCCTCTTTTTTATCTATAGTTCTAACTATACCTAACCCCTCATAAGAGTCCATGATACTGTTAATATAAATAATATTCTTTTTATCTGTTGTAAATTTAATACGAACAGAATACAAGTCGGTCATTTGATCTCCAAAAATGTTAAGTCCACTCTTTTTGATAATATATCATAGTCACTATCTTTTAATAAAGAGGATTTTTCAATAAAAATTGAAGTTAAACCTAAGTTATTTATGAAATTAACAAATTGATCAATATCGTTTTTAATAAATCTAAAATCATACAAAAAAAAACCTGATTTAAATAAAAAAAAATCTTTTTTTATAAATATTGGCTGCTTCAATTCATTAAAACTGTTAATTAAATCAGTCAATCTCCCTTTATAAAAAAAATCCAGTAAAAGCGATAATCCTCTACATTTAAAATCTTCAAAATTAAAGTCTATAAACACAGGAAAAATCTCTGTACCATCGAAAGAACAGACAAATTTATTCATTATCCTCTTTCTATATTAAAATCTTTACGTATTTTTTCTAAAACTCCATTCACAAATGAAGCAGCTTTTTCATCTTCATACTTTTTAGCCAATGTTGTATACTCATCAAGTATGGCATAAACTGGAGTCTCAGTATTAAACAATTCTGCAATACCTAATCTCAGCGTATTTTTTACGGTTTCAGTCAATCTCTCAAATGTCCACCCTTCTTTTAAATACTTAGAAATTATATCATCAGCATAACCTTTTTTATCTATGACAAGTCTAAACAGTTTATTTGCAAGCAATTTTACCTTTTCATTTTTCTCTTCATCTAATTCCCAAAACTGCTTAATTAAACGATCAGGCTTAAAATTAGTCATTTCAGCCTGATATAACATTTTAAAAGCCTTTTCTCTAGCAATACTTTTCAATTTCATAACATATTAAATCATCTTTTCAATATTTACAATTTCTAAAGCGGAAAGAGCAGCTTCAGCACCTTTATTACCTGCCTTTGTACCAGCCCTCTCTATTGCCTGTTCAATAGTATCTGTTGTTAAAACACCAAAAATAACAGGAACCTCAGTATCATAAGCAGCTTTCGCAACCCCTTTTGCCACTTCACTTGCCACATAATCAAAATGTGGAGTTCCACCTCTGATAACCGCACCTAAAGCTATCACAGCATCAAATTTCTTAGTTTTAGCAACTTTTTTCGCTAACAAAGGTATTTCAAAAGCACCAGGTGTTTTAAATACTACAATATCTTCCTCTTTTACATTATGTCTAACTAATGCGTCTACTGCACCTGCAACAAGACTTTTAACTATAAAATCGTTAAACCTAGAAGCTACAATAGCAAATTTTAAACCAGTACCATCATATTTACCTTCATAAATTTTTACATTCATCTAATCCTCCAGATTATTTTATATCTAAATCGTGTCCCATCTTTTCCTTTTTAGTTTTTAAATATTTCTCATTTTCTGGTCTCAATCCACAAACAATCGGTACTCTTTCAACAACTTCAAGTCCATAACCGGATAAACATCTTATTTTTTTTGGATTGTTTGTCATAAGTTTTAACTTTTTTACCCCTAAAAACCTTAAAATTTGTGCTCCAAAACCATAATCTCTCAAATCATCTTTAAACCCAAGATGAAGGTTTGCTTCCACAGTATCAAGCCCCTGCTCCTGCAAATGATAGGCTTTAATTTTATTTAACAAACCTATCCCTCTGCCTTCTTGAAACATATAAAGCAAAACACCTCTACCTTCATTTGAAATCATTTCAAGTGCTTTATGTAGCTGATCTCTACAATCACATCTCAAAGAACCAAAAACATCACCTGTTAGACACTGCGAATGAACTCTAACTAAAACAGGATCATCAGTCTTCACATCACCCTTAATTAGAGCAACAGCTTCTTGCCCATCAATTTTATTTCTAAAACCCATAATTTCAAAATCTCCAAAAATAGTTGGCAAATGAGCAATAGCAGCCTCTTCAATTAAAGATTCATGCTCAATTCTGTAAGCTATCAAATCAGCAACTGTCAAAATCTTTAGATCATGATTTTTTGCAAACTCAATAAGTTGAGGCATTCTTGCCATTGTACCATCATCATTCATTATTTCACATATTACTGCTGCAGGATACAGCCCTGCAAGTTTCATCAAATCAACTGAACCCTCTGTTTGACCAGCTCTAACTAATACCCCACCATCTCTTGCTCTTAAAGGAAAAACGTGTCCAGGCCTTGCCAAATCCTCTGGCTTTGTATTTGGATCAATAGCAACCTGAATAGTCCTTGCCCTATCATATGCAGAGATACCAGTCGTCACACCTTCTTTAGCTTCAATTGAAACAGTAAAAGCTGTACCAAATTTTGTATTATTTGAATTCTCATTCACCATAAGAGGCAAATTAAGCTCATCACACCTTTGAGAAGTCAAAGCAAGGCAAATTAATCCTCTTCCATACTTTGCCATAAAATTTATTGCTTCAGGTGTTGCAAACTGTGCAGCTATTACTAAATCACCCTCATTCTCCCTATCTTCGTCATCTACCAAAATTATCATTTTACCTTTTTTTACTTCTTCTATAGCCTCTTCCACTGTTGCCATAACTGATTTATCCATTAATAATCCTCCAGTGACATTAAATTTTGTATATCTTCATATAATTTAGAAGTATCTTTCTCTTTTTTCAACAACTTCTCCAAATATCTTGCTATTACATCCACTTCTATATTTACATAATCACCACTCTTTTTATCTTTTAAATTGGTAACCATAAAAGTATGTGGAATAACAGCAACCTCTATTGTATTAGCTGCAATTTCACTGGCTACAGTAAGGCTAATCCCATCTATTGTTATTGAGCCTTTTACAGCTATATATTTATCTAACTCCGATGGATATAAAATCTGCAACTTATAGGCGTCTTTATATTCCATTATCTTCACTATCTTACCTATCCCATCAACATGACCTTGAACCAAATGACCCCCAAGTCTTTTTTCCAGCGTCAACGCCCTTTCAAGATTAACGGCCCAACCAGTAGTACAATATTTAAATGTACTTCTTTCGATGGATTCATAAGATATATCAGCAGAAAAACTGTTTTCATCTAAATCAACAACTGTTAAACATACACCATTTACAGCTATAGAATCACCTACCTGTGTTTTTTCTAAAACAGTATCGCATTTGATTTTTATTTTAGCAAAATCACTCTTTTTCTGAAAAAATACAACTTTTCCAGTCTCTTCTACAATCCCAGTAAACATCTATTTCTAACCTTATCAGTTAATTTTATTACATATTCAGTATAATCCTTAATTTTTCCACTTATCAAAATATCATTATCAAAATGTTTAACTTCAGCCATCTTCACTTCTATAGCATCCTGAATCTTTTCCACACCATCCCCTTTTATAGAAGAAACTGCATCTCTTCCTCCAATGATTTTAGGTGCAATAAAAAATAAAACTTTGTCAACTTTTCCAGCATCAATAAATCTACCAGCAGTTTCACTCCCACCTTCTATTAAAACGTTTAAAATATTTTTTGAATATAAATACTTTGATATAAAATTTAAATCAAACAACTCACCTATTGATTCATCTTTTACAATCTCAACACCTTCTGAAATTAATTTATCATATTTTTCTTTACTTTTAATATCTTTAACAAATAATATTAACTTATTAGAATAATTTTTGCATAAAAAACTGTTGGTATCAATCTCAAAAAAAGGATCTAAAACTACTTTATAAGGATTAACTTCAGCTTTAATCAGTCTAACATCCAATCTTGGATTATCTCTATTAACAGTATTTACTCCAACAAGTATTGCATCTGAAACACTTCTTATATAATGGACATATACCCTTGATGATTCAGATGTTATCCATTTAGAATCTCCGGTTTTAGTCGCAATTTTACCATCTAAGGATTGAGCAAGTTTTAAAGTGTAATAAGGTTCTTGGTTTAAAACACCCTTTGTAAAGTCTTCAATTATAGATGCACACAATTCTTCATCAAATCCAACGAAAACTTCTACTCCAGCTTCTATAAGTTTGATTATACCTTGTCCAGCAATCTTTGGATTTGGATCAACAACACCTATAAAAACCCTTTTTATTTTATTCTCTATAATTGCATCTACACAAGGTGGCGTTTTCCCATGTATTGAACAAGGCTCAAGAGTAACATATAAATCAGCACCCTCCAAAGGTTCTACAGCATCATTCATAGCATTTATTTCTGCATGGGATTTTCCGTACTCCTCGTGATAACCACGTCCGATAATTTTACCATCCTTTACAATTATCGCACCAACTATAGGGTTAGTTTTGGTATAACCTTTACCGAGCAAAGCCAACTGAACACACTCTTTCATAATATCGTGAGGTTTAATCATATATTTACCTTCTCCCCAATTTTCTTTTCTGTACCATTTAATATCCTTTTTATATTCTCTCTATGTTTATAAATCACAAATATTGCTAAGACAGTAGTGAATATCTTTAAAATTATTGATGCTTCGTTTACCCATATCAAAATTGCCAATACACATGCAGCAATTATAGAGCCCAATGAAACCATTCTAAAAAGAGCAACCACAACGATAAAAGCTATAAAAGCATAAAGCAAATTGTAAGGGGATAAAGCTAAATAAACACCTACACCTGTTGCAACACCTTTTCCACCTTTAAAGTTTAAAAATATTGTAAATGTATGTCCAAAAATGGTTGCAAGAGCTACAAGATAAATAATAAATACATCACCATATATTGTTTTTGCAATATACACAGGTAAAAAACCCTTTAACATATCTATCAAAAATACTATCAAAAATCCATAAAACCCTAAAACTCTACCAGCATTCGTAGCACCAACATTACCACTACCTACTTCTCTTATATCAACCCCTTTTACAAGCTTAACTACAAGATAAGCAGTGGGTATAGAACCTATCAAATATGAGATAATAACTAACAATACACTCATCTCACATACAACCTGTGTAATAACGATCTTTTAAGTCTAATGGCATCAGATTCACAAACCTCATAACAACAGTAACATTCAATACAGTCATTTTTATTTACAACTGGAAATTTATCATTATCTAAACTAATAGCCTCAACTGGACAAGACTTATAGCATAAATAACATTTAATACAATCACTTTTCATTATTTCTGGTTTAACTTTTATACTATCAGCTACAAATTTCTTCAACCAATTTGGTAGAAAATCAATTTTTGTAGAAATAGGCAGTTTAATCCCATTAATTTTAAGATTTTGAGGTAAACAATCTTCAATATTATCAACTTTATCAATAAAATAAATATTAGTTTTACAAAATTCAGGGGGCAGTCCTAATAATTTTGTGATCGCCATATCTAAAACTTCTGCATCATCAGAAAAACCAACTATACCCAATTTATTAGCTCTACCTCTTGATGGCCCTTCACCTTCATGAGCCAATATACCATCAATAAAAGAAATAGTTTTATTTTTTAAAAATTCATAAATTTTTGCAATATTTACACCTAGCTCTTTGTTGACTGGATAATCTTTATGATATTTTACTTTATAATTACCTGGGATCAATCCAAATAGATTTTTAACACATAATGTTAATCCAGTTAGAGAATGCGTTTTTAATTTTGCAAGGTTAATAATACAATCAACATGTTCTACAATGGAACTTAACAATAAACCGTTATAAATTTTAGGGGGGTATTCCTCTATCTTAACAGGGGAAATATTAAATTCATTTATAATATCTAACATTCCTGTTCTTTCTAATACCCTGTTGTAATTAATAAAATTTGCTCCAGGACTATCCCCTATCAAAATTTCAATACTACTATCCAATTCTAATAAAGCCAACACAACCCCTTTTATAAAAAGTGGATGTGTAGTTATAGCTTTATCTGGGGGAGAAGCCTGTAATAAATTTGGTTTGAGTAAAACTTTTTTTTGATTTTTAAATTTTCTACTTTTAGTTAAACTGTTTAAAAAAAAATCTTTAAGTTTTTCTACATCATAATCAGAAACTTTCTCAATTGTTACATTCAATTTTGGTTACCTTTTTTAAAATACTTATAAAAATAATCGATTAATGATAAAACTGAAATAATTACTGAAATATAGAGTAAAATTTTACCCAAATAATACATATCAACCCCTAACAATTTTTCTTTGTATATAATCATAGAAATACTAATCATTTGAAGTGTAGTTTTTATCTTTCCACTCATACCTGCTGGTATGACAACCCCTTTTGTTGAAGCGAAATTTCTTAATGCTCCTACAGCAAATTCTCTAGAAAGTAAAATAATTACTATCCACGCAGGTATCCTCTTAAGCTCCACTAACCCAACTAAAGCTGAAGCCACTAATATTTTATCCGCAATTGGATCAATAATTTTACCCAAATTAGTAACAAGATTATACTTCCTAGCAATATAACCATCTATAAAATCTGTAAAAGAAGCAATAATAAACAAAAAAGCTGCAACAATATTAGAATATCTTTTATCTATAAATAAGAAAATTAAAAATATAGGTACAATAATTAACCTTAAAAAAGTCAGTTGATTTGCAATATTAAAGTTCTTATTTGAGTCCATATTTATCCATCTTATATCGTAAAGTTCTAAGCGTTATACCCAATAACTTAGCTGCTTTAGTTTTATTATAGTTTGTCATACTCAAAGCTTTAACTATATACCTTTTTTCTATATCTGCTATATGATTCTCCAAAGAAAAATTTTCCGGTATTTCTAATTCTTCTTCATTTGTAAAATCATGCTTAACATGTTTATCTTCATTTCCAACAATTTTTAAGCTAATACTTGATGGCAAAATCTTTGATGTTTTTTCAATAATAACAGCTCTCTCAATAATATTTTCTAATTCTCTAACGTTACCTGGAAAAGAATAATTTTCAAGCAATCTTAAAGCTGGGAACGAAATTCCTTTAATATTCTTCATATATTTCTTTGAATATTTATCAATAAAGTGATTAATCAAAAGTAATAAATCATCTTTTCTATCTCTCAAAGGAGGCAAATGAATATTAAATACATTTAATCTGTAAAATAAATCTTCTCTGAACGAACCTTTTTCAATTTCATCTGATAAGTTTTTATTAGTAGCAGCGATAAGTCTTATATCAACTCTTTTTTCTATATTACTACCTATAGGTCTCACAACAGATTCCTGTAACACTCTCAACAACTTTGATTGTAAACTTAAAGGCATATCAGCAATTTCATCTAAAAAAACTGTCCCTCCATTAGCTGCTTCAAAAATACCAGGTTTATCATAATTAGCACCAGTAAAAGCACCCTTTTTATACCCAAACAACTCTGATTCCAAAAGCTCTGATGGGATTGCAGCACAATTAATAGGCACAAAAGGTTTATTGTTTCTATCACTCAACTTATGAATTGCTCTGGCTACCAGCTCCTTCCCTGTACCTGATTCACCAGTGATTAAAACTGTAGCATCACTTTTTGAAACATTTATAATTTCTTTTTTAATATTTATTATTTCAGGACTTTGGCCTATAATTTCTTCTAAGCCTTCACAGCAAGTATCGGCTTCAGCTTTATTGTTTAATAATACCTCATGAATAAGATCTAATAATTCATCAGTATCGAAAGGTTTTGTGATATAATCAACCACGTCGAGTTTTACAGATTCTATTGCCGTTTCATTACTTGCATAAGCAGTCATAAGGATTACAGGTATTTTGAGATTATTTTCTTTACAAAATCGAGCAATATCTAAACCATCTTCATCTTTTAATACTAAATCGGATAAGACTATATCAATCTTCTCTTTTTCTAAAATTTCGATAGCACCAGAAACATCTTTTGCTAAAAATACATTAAAACCTTCATCGACAAACAAAATTTCCAAAAAATCTCTAAAAGATTTTTCATCATCAACAATAAGTATATTGTAACCCATGAATTTTTAATCAAAAGATATTTCTAATATTTCATACTCCACTTCACCATTTGGTGCAATAACAGTTACATCATCACCAACTTTTTTACCTACAAGGGCTCTTGCAATTGGTGAAATGATAGAAATATAACCTTTTGAAATATCAGATTCATCAGGGCCTACAATTTTATATGTTTTTATTTCTCCTGTATCCAGGTTTTCGATTTTTACTGTAGCACCAAATACAACTTTATCACCCTTTAATTTTGATGTATCAATAACTTCAAATCTTGCCATCTTAGATTCTAATTCGGCAATTCTTGCTTCTATCATCCCTTGTCTTTCTTTTGCTGCATCATATTCCGCATTTTCACTTAAATCACCATGCCCTCTTGCTTCTTCAATAGCCTTTATAACTTCTCTTCTTTCTACCTTCTTAAGCCTTTCAAGCTCAGCTTTTACTTTTTCATAACCTTCTTTTGTTATAGGTATTCTATCCATCTATTTCCTCCGAACTTTTTTACCAGTAACAAAAATGTTAATATAACCATCTTTCATTTTAATTTCAAGCTCATCTTCAAGATGAACAGAATTTACACTTACGACTGGATTTTTATCTTGTAAAACTATCGCATAACCTTTTTCTAATATATTTTCAGGGTTAGTCAAATTCAAGCTATTCATCATAGAATCAACTCTGTTATTTAAGACTTCTAACTTACCCAATAAAATAGTTTTCATGTTTTTAATAAATTGATCAACTTTAATATTAAAATTTTCTAATTTATACATTGGATTTTCTCTTTCTATTCTTCTAAGATATTCTACGACTATCTTTTCATTTTGAAACAAACTACTTTTTAGATTTTCTAAAATTTTCCTCTCCATTAAAGTTATTTCTTGAATTTTGGTTCTCACTTTTTGATAAGGAGAATTTTTCTGGATTCTAGCATCAAGTGTATCTAAATATTGTAGATTATTCATTAACTTATACTCCATCTCCTTAATGAGATGTTTAGTCAAATTATCAATTTTTTCTTCAATTGTTACGTAATATTCAGATACCTTTTCTGCAGCAGCAGTGGGGGTAGCTACTCTCAAATCAGCAACAAAATCGCATATGGTAAAATCTCTTTCATGTCCTATTGCAGAAATTGTTGGAATTTTAGAATGAAAAAGGGATCTCGCAAGAAATTCATCATTAAATATAGAAAGATCTTCTAAAGATCCACCCCCTCTCATCAATATCAAAATATCATAATAATCAACAAAATTATTAATTTTTGTAATCTGATCAATTATAATAGGGATAGCATCATCCCCTTGAACGGGTGCCGGCCAAATATCCACAATCATATTTACACTATTCTTTTTTATTGTCCTTATAAAATCTTTAATTGCTGCACCTGTTGGAGAAGTTATGATAGCAACTCTCTTTACAAGTTTTGGTATCTCTTTTTTTAAATCAGAATCAAAAAAACCCTCTTTTTCGAGTTTTCGCTTAGTTTCTTCAAATTTTTTATAAAAATCACCTACAGAATCATACTCAATTTTTTTAACAATAATCTGATATAAACCATCCTTTTCATAAACAGTCAAATCACCCGTAACTACTACTTTATCCCCATTTTTGGGCTCATAATCTCTCAATAAAATTCTATATCTTTTAAAAAAAACACATTTTATCTGTGCATTATCATCTTTCAAAGTAAAATAACAATGACCAAGAGAAGACACAGAATAATTTGATATTTCGCCAACTACACTAACAGGCCCAGTAAAGCTATTTTCTAAAATATTTTTTATTTTGTTGGTAAGCTCTGATACAGTGAGTTTGCTCATTTTTTGTCCGAAATATTATCATCTAAAATAAAAAGATCTTCATTTGGTTTTTTCAAATTCAGCTCTTTCCTTATAATCATCTCAAGATAATCTTTATCTTTTTGTAAAAACTCAACCTCTTTTTTTAACTCTTTGATTTTTTTATCCATTTCCACTATCTGTTGCTCATAATTATGCTTTATTTTTACCAATCTTATATAACTTAATATACCATAATCACCAAAGATTAAATAAGCTATTAAAAATATAATAAATGCTATCAGTATTAAATTTTGTCTTATCATTTTTTCATCTTATTTTTTTGTTGTACTAATCTATATGCTTGTGCTTGCACAACATTTGGGACTTCTTTGGACTTTGACAAATATTCTAAATCTTTTAAATATAGCCTATTAATAAAATGTATGCTAACATCGAGAGGTGTCTTAGGGTTAAAAACTAAATTTTTTATTATTTGATAATCTTTTATCCAGCTATTACTTCTTGCAATCTCCCTCAAAATAAAATCAGGTGTGGTTTTATTCTTTGTTACCATATCAATCTCTTCCATAGTAATTCTTGGATTTTTTAATACAGAAAGTGCTATCTGCTTGTTTGAATCTTTTATTAATATATTCCTAGCACTTTTATTCCCTTTTAAAGCAAGTTTTATCTTTTCAGGTACACTCATCTTTAATATACGTGAATATAAAGACTCTTCTATCTTCTCATCAACTTTTTCTTCAAATTTATCTAGCGCTATAAACAAGTTATCTTTACTTTCATTCTCTGTCTCTTCTTTTTCTTGGGCTTCATTTTCAGCTTTATCTTTTGAAACTTCTTTTTCTTTGAGTTCAAAAAGCAACTGTTTTAATCTAACTATTGACTCATCTGGAGTATATGGGTTTTTTAAAAGCTTTGAAACCAAGACCACATCATGTTTTATTATCTCATCATAGTTTGATAGATAAAACAAAACTTCAGGTTCTGTTGAACACGATAAAATGTGAGCAATTTTTTTGGTTAATTTTTTTAGTTCAACAAGTAATTTTATAAAATCAGTATCATTTAGAAGAAGTTTTGAAAATTTTATCAAGATATTCTCATCAAACAAAAAATTTTTTAAAATATCCCTTTTTATATCATAGCTAAAACTATTGAAATAAAGGACTACTTTTTCAATTAATTCTGGATAATTTTTTAAAATGAGAAAAATTATAATTGGCAACCTTTTAAAATCTACCGGGATTGATTTTTCCAAAATAAGATTTATTTGGTTAATATTAGATTTCTTTGAATAAATATCTAATTCTATATTGCCTAAAAACTTTTTATCTTTATATATATCATAAAAAACTTCATTATATGGAAGTTTTAACGATTTTAAAAATAACAACAAACCATCTTTACTTTCTAAATTTGCATTTTTTAGATGGTTAATCAATAAATCAAACTTATCGTTAACCACTTAAAACCCTATTTTTACCCTCTTTTTTCACCTTCAATAAAAGGTCATCCACCCTTTTTATCAAGGATTCCATACTATCACTTTCTCTTGCTTCAGTTACACCAATACTGGCTGTAACTTTCAAAGTCAATCCTTTAACTTTAAACATAGTATCATTCAACTCTTTATGTATCCTATTTGCCACAACCATAGCTTGTTCTAGTTTCGTATGAGGTAGCAAAATAAGGAACTCTTCTCCTCCGTATCTAAAAGGGATATCAACTTTTCTGATATTATTCTTAATAACTGTTGCAAAATACCTTAACACATTATCACCAATCTGATGACCAAAATTATCATTAACTTTTTTAAAGTCATCTATATCAAGCATAATTACAGAGAGTGGTTGCCCATATCGCTTAAATTTTTCAAATTCTTCTGGATACTTCCTTTCAAGATAGTTTCTATTATAAATATTTGTTAAAGAATCAACTATCGCTTCCTTCTTAAACTGTTTTATAGTGTCTTGCAATTGTTGAATTTGCTCTTTATATCTGTTTATATCTTCTTTTACTTTATTAACTTCAGTATCAAGTTTCTTTAATTGATTTTTCCTTTGGTTACGAGTCTCTTTTAGACTGTTTTTTATATTGGTCAATTTTTCTAAAAGTTTCTTTTTCAAATTATCTAAGTTATTTTCCAAAAAAGTCTCTTTTTCTATGGTTTCAATATGTTCATCTAACTTTTCACTGTTTTTAATCTCTTCGATAAAAATCTCTTTACTACTATCAAGAATTGAAAAGATTTTATCATTTGAAATTTCCATAAACTTTAAAGTATCTTTTAAAACATCCCAAACCTTATTAAATGTCCCAATCACTTTTAATAAATAATTAGCAAAATAATTTGTGACTTCTAAGAAAACTTCATTTAAATAACAGATATCATTAGCAGCTTCTATTTTATCTCTAAACTCTTTAACCGTATCAGTTGGCAATATACTTTCAACCTTTAAAATAATCTGCACAAGCTCTTTTTTAAGCTCATTTAAATTTTTTTTGCATATATCTTCGTTAAATAAATCTTTTAACCTGTTATTATTCAATAAATACTCTTTAATTACATCCTTACTGAGATTTTGATTATTCTTACGAACATTTATTAAAATATTCATAATTTCTATAGCAATACTATCAAACATTTCATTATAATTAATATACTTATCCATTTAAACACCCCTCCAAATACTCTCTAGCTTTTTCAAAAAAATCTAGAGCTAAATCGGTCTTGTAGTCATAAAAAGTCCATGGCAGAGGATTAAATCTCTTCTTTTTCCTATAAAGCTGCAAATCTGCATAAATATTATCACCCAAATATATTCGGTGAGAAAAGTTTTTAGTACTAGCAGCGACCACCTTTTCTAACGCCACATAACCTGGATCAATATTCACTTTCCTTTTCCCATCCACCATAAACAATTCTTCAATATCCACAGCTAATCTTTTAAACAAAACTAACCTATCTGGATAATCTATTATATCATAGCAAGCAAAATATTTCATTAATCTTTCACCCATTTCATCTTCATAATAATTTGTATGATCAAAATTGAATATATTAGATTTAAAAACAGGTAGACCAAAAATATTTTTTAAGTAACCATCGACACGATCTATCAATAATTCATTGGTAAGTATTGCATTATAAAAAACAACCTTTACAGGTTGTCTAACTCCTCCACCATAAACCATTTAAACCATTTCAATTTCTTCAATTTCTTCTGAAGGAGCAATCGTAGATATTGCATGTTTATAAATCATTTTTTGAGAATCATCCTTTAGAATAACCACAAAGTTATCAAAACCTTTTATAACTCCCTCTAATTTAACCCCATTAATGAGATAGACAGTAACAGGCATCCTTTTTTTTCTAACATAATTAAGAAATACATCCTGAATATTAACCTTTTTACTCATGAATAAACCCCTCAAATTAAAATTATCTTATTTCATATAGCATTATATATTAGTTAACAAACTTCTTCAAGCATTTATTCTAACTTATACAAGATTTTCATAAAACTATATATACAACATATCAAAAAGTTTTATTTTTTTATTTAAATCTGTTTCCACAAAGTGTCTAATAAAATTTATATAATTACTTTCTACCTTTTTATCAACAACAAAAATTTTATATTTCTCTTTATTGTTTAATTTGGAAAAAATTTTAAACAGCTCATTAGTTATATAATATTTTTTATCGTCAGTGCATTTTCCACATCTAACAGCTAAGTCGCTACATAAATACAAATTACTTTTAGCTCCACATTCTAAGCATTGAATCTCTGGAAATACACCTGAACCTTTCAAAATATAATAAGTTATATATACAAAAGACTTATATATATTTTCTTCTCTAATATTTAAAATTAGCTTCCACACATATTCATTATTTTCTATTCCATATTCATCAATCAAAAAAAACAGTAAATTTAACCTCATTAAAATATACGGATTATCTAGAAAATAATTATATGAAACATTCTGTTCAAATCCATAATATTTATGCAATAAACCATTCTCTTTATATTTCAACTCCATGATACCAGGCAAAAACTTAAATACTCCACCCTTTTTACTAAAAGCACTGCTAATAAAAACTTTAATTAATCCATAATCCTTCGAGAAGACATAACCTATGGCTGATTTATCAGCATAATTAATCAATTTGTAAATTATGGCCTCTGTTTTAACTCGAGACATCAAAGTACAGATAGTAACAGTAGTGAAACACTAAAATAAATTGTTAAACCTGTTATGTCGTTTAGAGTTGAAATAAAAGGCCCAGAAGCAACAGCAGGATCAAAATTAAATTTAATTAATGTGGCAGGTACAAAGGTTCCTGTAAATGCAGCAAAGCTGAGAGCAAAAAAGAGTGCACATCCAACAACAACCCCTATTTTTGGATCACCATGCCAGAAAGGAGCAAATATTGCCAGCAAAATCCCCATAATTAATCCCATTACCATTCCTACTCTAACCTCTTTAAACATAAACCTGGATAACTCATTTTTATCAATTTTCCCTAATGCCATCCCTCTTATTAAAATAGTAGATGACTGAGTACCTACATTCCCACCCATTGCCATAACAAGTGGCATAAAGCTAGCCAATATTGCAAACTCATGAACTTTACCCTGAAAAAAGGTTATTACAAAACCTGAAACCAATTCACCAACAAATGTTATTAATAACCAAGGCAGTCTTATCTTTGCAATCTTAAACGCTTTATTCCCCAACAACAATTCATCATCAGTAGTACCAATCATTTTATAAATATCTTCTGTTGCCTCTTCACGAATAATATCTATAACGTCATCAACAGTAATAATACCAACTAATTTTCTATTTTCATCAACTACAGGCACAGCCAACAAGTCATATTTTTCCACAATCTTCGCCACATCTTCTCTATCCATATCCACAGTAACGCTGATCACATCAGTGGTCATTATTTCTTTTAACTTTTTATCAGGTGGGTTTAATATCAATTGCCTCAATGAGATAACACCAACTAATCTCTCAGCGTCATCTATTACATAAAGATAAAAAACCATCTCAACATCTTCTGCTTTATGTAAAACCTTTGTGGCTTCTTTAACCGTAGTATCTTCATGGAGGGCAAAAAAGTTGGGGTTCATTACAGCCCCTGCACTATCTTCAGGATAGTGCAAAAGCTCTTCGACAGCCTCTACATCATCTTTTTCCATATATTTCAATATTTCATTTACTTTATCTTGATCAAATAATCGTAAAATATTAGCAGCATCGTCACTTTCCATCTCATTTAAAATCAAAGCAACTTCTTCTGGCTGCATCGGCTCAAAAAATTCGATTAATTGAGAATCATCTAATTCTAATATAATACTTGCTATCTTTGATTTATCTTCTATTGCATCCCAAATCTTTTTACGATCTAACTCATTTAAATTTTTAATAATTATAGCAATATCAGCAGGATGAAGTTTATCCAAAACCCTTTGCAAACTGTTTTTAGCATTTTTTCTTATTAACTTTTTAACAGTTTCTAATTTTACTCTCAAAGCAGGAGTCAACATTTATAATATCCCTTGGATTTTTAAATACTCATCTTTATCTTGCCAATTATTAACAACTTTCACCCACAAATCAAGAAAAACCTTTACACCAAAAAACTTCTCCAAGTTTTCTCTACTTTTCCTACCAATCTCTTTAATTGTTCTCCCTTGTTTACCAATTACAATTGATTTCTGAGACTCTCTTGAAAGGATTATAGAGCAAGCAGCATACAGTAAATCATCTCCTCTATCTTCTACCAATTCACACTCCACAACAGTATCATAAGGGACTTCATCCTTAAGTATTTTAAAAACCTGCTCCCTTACAAATTCAGCAATTAAAAGTTTCTCAGGAATATTTGTAATATAATCTTCATCAAATATTTTTTCACCCTCAGGCAAATCTTCAACAGTTAAGGAAATAAGTTTATCAATATTAATCCCTTTTAATGCAGATATTGGTAAAACATATTTAAAATCAAGATATTCAAAAATTTTATTTGCTATATTCAATGCCCTAGTTTTAGTTGATTTATCAACCTTATTAATTAATAAGTACTTTACCCCATTATACTTTTTCAACACATTCAAAATAAAATTCATCTCTTTTCCGATAAATTCATCAGGCTCAACCATTAAATAAACAATATCTACCATATCCAAGCTATCCAAAGCATTTTGAACCATTAATCGGTTTATTTTATCTTTTGCGTTATGAATCCCCGGAGTATCAATAAAAATTATTTGATAATCTTCACCAGTTTTAATCCCTTGAATATTTGTCCTTGTCGTATTTGGTTTATTTGAAATAATACTTACTTTTTCGCCCAAAAGCCTATTTAATAAAGTTGACTTACCTACATTCGGTCTACCTATTATCGAAACAAAACCAGATTTAAATTTATTTTTACTCACTATTATCTCCAATTATTTTAAGCTCAAGTTTTTCCAGTTTCTTACCTGATTTTTCCAAAACTTTAAATTTAAAATTTTTATAAATATACTCTTCACCAATTTCAGGAATCTTTCCAGCAATAAAATATATCAAACCGCCAACTGTTTCATAATCATCCATACTTTCATCTTTCTCTAATTTAAAATATTCACAAAAATCATCAATATCTAATAAAGGATCTATTATGAACGTATCGTCACTTAATTTTATAAGCTTATCCTCTTCTTCCTTATCAAATTCGTCCCTAATTTCACCTACAATCTCTTCAATAACATCCTCTAAAGTAACTAGACCTGCAACTCCACCATATTCATCTATTACAATGGCAAGGTGAATATGTTTTGACTGAAACTCTCTTAACAGATCATCTATTTTTTTTGTTTCTGGGACAAAATATGGTTTCCTTAAAATATTCTTGAGATTAACATCTTTTGATGATTTTCTTAGCTCCTTTATTAAATCTTTTGTATATAAAATACCAATAATATTATCCATCTTACCTTCATAAACAGGGATTCTTGAATATTCTGTTTCAATGACAACATCAAGTATTTCATTAATATCTTGATCTATCCTTATAACCACCATTTCTGTGCGTGGAACCATTATCTCTTTTACCAAGGTATCACTTATTTCAAAGATGTTATGCAACATCTCTTTTTTCTGGTTCTCTAAAACCCCTTCCTCTTCACCAACATTTATAAGAAACTCAATTTCATCTTCCGTTATTTTAGGTTTATCATTTTCCAATTTTCCACCCATTATTTTAATCAAAAGTTTCACAAACATGTTTAAAGTAAATGTTATAGGGTAAAATAATTTATAAAACACCTTTAGCAATTTTATGAAAATAATTGATAGTATTTCAGCATTATGTTTTGCAAAAGTTTTTGGCGTAATTTCTCCAAAAATTAGAACTAAAAAGGTCATCACACCAGTTGTTAAAGCAATTTGACTATTACCAAAATATTTTTCAGCCAAATCAGCTGCTACAATAGATCCAAAGATATTTACCACATTATTGCCAATTAAGATTGTATTTAAAACCTTATTAGGGTGTAGTAACCACAACTCCAAGTCTTTAGCTTTTTTCCCTTTTTCTTCTAATAAATGTTTTACCTTTAGTTCACTTAGAGAAGTTAAAGCAGTCTCACTTGCAGAAAAGAAACCCGAAAATATTAAACAAACAATTACAATAACTAGTTCAGTTGAAAGACTTATGTCCAATTTTTACCCTCCTAAAAAAATATTATACAACAAATATGTAACAGATGCACCTAAAAAAGCTCCTACAACTACTTCTTTTGTATTGTGAATACCAAGCTGAACCCTTGATTGGCTAACCAAAATAGCTAATAAAAATACCAATAAAATTTCTGTAATATTCTTTGTTAAATAAATAGTTGAAATAAATACTGAAAAAGCTGTAGCAGCATGCCCAGATGGCATCCCACCATGTAATGGTTCCCCTTTGCCAAAAATTGCTTTTAAAATAACAACGAACAATACTGTAATTACTAAAGACATAACCGCCAAATGAGATGGCAAATCTGGCAATCTTTTTAAAGCAAAACCTGCATATTCCTTTATTTTGTCAAATAAAACAAAATAACCAACAAATACTGCACCAAAAGCTGTAGTAAGTACCGCACCAGCAGCAACATCTTTGATATGTTTTACTTCACTGCATTTCTCTTTACAAACAAAATCGATTGTATACTCAATTGCAGTATTAAATAATTCTGCAGCAATCACCAAAGAAATTGTAATTGCTAAAATTATATACTCCAAAAATTTAAGCTTAAAAAATAGTGCAACAAAAAGAACTAAAACTGCTAATGCTATATGTATCCTTAGATTCCTCTCATGCCTAACAGCATAAATAATCCCTTCTATTGCAAAACCAACAGATTTCCACCAACTATCTGATTTCATTTTAGCCACAAACACCTTGATTGATAGCTTTTTTCAGAATATCCTCTTGTAAATCAAACATAATTTTCTCTTCCTCTTCATTTATTTCGTGATCATAACCAAGTAGATGAAGCAATCCATGGATATACAAAAATGCCAACTCTCTTTCATAAGGTATGTCATTTTCTTTACTATATTCTTCCACCTTGTCTAAATTAATTACAATATCACCAAGGATACTATCCTCTAAACATTCATCATTCATTGGAAACGATAAAACATCGGTAGGGTAATCTTTATCTCTAAAATTTTTATTTAAAATTTTTATCTCTTCACTGTTGGTCAACAACAAAGAAATCTCAGCTTCAGATAAGGGATAGTTTATCTGCTCAAAAACAAGTTCAGAAACTTTATAAAAGAAATCATCAGAGACTTGTACAGGATTCTTTTTATTAATCAATATGTTTAACTTTATCTTGTTACTCAACTTTTGTTACCTTCCATTTCATATTTTTCATAAGCCTTGATTATTCTTTGCACCAAAGGATGTCTTACAACATCTTTTTCGGTAAAACTAATAAACTTAATCCCTTTTACATCTTTTAATATCTCTTTTACTACAACAAGACCTGACTGCTTATCTTTAGGTAAATCGATTTGTGTTATATCCCCAGTAATTACAGCTTTAGAATTAAATCCTAACCTTGTGAGAAACATTTTCATTTGTTCCACAGTTGTGTTTTGCGCTTCATCAAGGATAACAAAAGAATCATTTAAAGTCCTGCCTCTCATAAAAGCAAGTGGCGCAAGCTCTATAACCCCTTTTTCTATTAACTTTGCTGTCTTGTCAATACTCAGCATACTGTATAAAGCATCATAAAGTGGTCTCAAATAAGGAGTAATTTTATCTTCTATATCACCAGGTAAAAACCCTAATCTTTCTCCAGCCTCTACAGCTGGTCTAGTTAAAATAATCCTGTTTACCATTTTATTCAGATACAAATTTATTGCCATAGCCATAGCCAAATATGTCTTCCCTGTACCAGCCGGCCCAATACCAAAAACAATATCATAATCCCTAATCGCATTTATATAATCATGCTGCACTTTTGTCTTAGGTACAACTTTTTTAACAAAACCAGCTACTTTCACATGGTCAGTTAAAACTGCAGAAATGTTTTCGTCTTTATGGCTGCTAATCATATTTATAGCATCTGTTACATCATTACTATTTATATCTCTAACTAGAGCTACATGTTTTAAATGATCAAGTAACTTAGTTGTTTTTTCGACATTTTCATAATCACCTACAATAATAAAATCAGAACCTCTAACAACTATTTTTACATCCATTTTCTTTTTTATTAGCTTTAAGTTATCATCATTCGAACCTAATAGAATGGGTAGAATCTGCTCTTCAACTGATACTACTCTCTTAATTTCCACTGTTTCTTCCACTCTCTATCTCCTCAAATAATTTTTTTGCATATTTTATCTCATCTCCTTTATTTAAAATAACACCATCTAACTTTAATTCCAATAACTTATCTAAAACATACTTAAATTTTTCAGAGGGTTTATACCCTAAATCTTTTAAATCATTTCCATTTATTTCTAGTTTTATCTCTTTAATATAAGTATAGTATTTTTTTATAAGATTCTCAAACTTTTCACCCAATATAGCAGATAAATATAAAACAAACTCATCCTCAAGATCCTTTAAGGTGTTGTATATATAAGAATTTGTTATATTCTTGTTTTTCTTTAACCTAATTGCAGCATTCCTCGATTTAAAAACCTGAGAAGCAAAATATTTTTTATAATTAGAATTAAATTCAAAACGTTCTAGCAATTTAATAAACTCGCCTCTTTTCAATGAGTGAAACAGTAAATTAAATCTTGGTATCCAGATTTCAATATTTCTATTAATTTGAACACTATACCAGTTAATCAATTTATCCAAAAACTTAAAAATCTCTAAACTTTCCTCAGAAAAGTTTATTGAATTACTAAAAAATTTTAATATTCCATAATTTTTCATCATGTTCAATGCTTTAAGATATTCTTTTTCGCATAAAATATATTTTATTTCTAAAAATAATCTTTGCCCAACAATTCTATCAATGAGTTTTAAATTAATTGCATGTTTAAGCAACCTTTCTGTATGGGGCCCTATATCAAAATTGTATCTTACAGCAAATCTAATAGCTCTAAAAATCCTGGATGGATCATCTACAAAACTCAAATTGTGTAAAACCCTAATTTTCCTATCCCGAATATCAGACTGAGCACCAAAATAATCTACCAATGCACCAAAATCTTCTTTGTTTAATTTAATTGCTATAGTATTTATGGTAAAATCTCTTCTGTAAAGATCTATCTTTATTGAAGAATCTTCAACTTTTGGAGCAGCTGCTGGGAAATCGTAATACTCAGATCTTGCAGTTGCAAAATCAATTCTAAAATTATCAGGTAAAATAACTACAGCAGTTTTGAATTTGTAATGTACTGATACTTTTGCATTCTTCAATTTTGCAAACTTTTTTGCTAAAACAACTGCATCACCTTCAACAACAATATCTATATCAAAATTTTCTATTTTCATAATTAAATCACGTACGAACCCACCAACCACATATGCATTCATTCCAACTTGATCAGCTAATACTCCGATTTCAACTAAGATATTATATATCTTTCCAGGTAATCTATCCTTCATTAAGTGCTTAACATTTCTAAATCTCTTACTATCAATGCTCGATATTCTACCCAAAATATATTTTGGAGTTTTATTTAACTCAGCCATAGCCCTTAGAAAATCAGTTCTTGTTATTACCCCGACCAACCTACCATCTTCTTCAACAGGAACAAGTTTTTGTCTTTTTTCCAAAATAATATCTTCTACAACAGAAAAAGGGGTATCTGGTTTTACAGTAAAAAACTCAGTTTGCATAATAGAACTAACTTTTTCATTTTTTAAACCGTGCTTCATACCTTGTAAAATATCTTTTCTTGAGATCAATCCAACTGTTTTACCATCTTTTACAACTGGCATCCCGTTTAAATTATATTTCATAAAAATATCTAAAGCTTCTTCAAACTTACTATCAACATCAATGTATTTAACAGGTGATGTCATAAAGTCCATAGCAAATTTTATAGGTTTAATATTTTCTTCTATCAAATAACTAAGTTTCTCTAAAGATTCCTGCAAAGTCATATCTTTTATAACTGCACTTGCAGCATAAGGGTGTCCACCCCCTTTAAAACCCTCTGCTACTTTACTTACATCAATTTCATCTACCTTACTTCTTCCTACAAACAATACTCTATCTTCAATTCTGATTAATAACAAACAAGCATCTAAACCTTCTAAGTTTAAAATTTTATTTGCTAAAACAGCTACTTCAGGCACATATTCATCATAACTGGCATGAGCAATACCTATCGAAAACGATGCAACTCTCAAAACATTTAAATTTTGTAAAAGCTGATTCAATATAAAAATATGCTGTTTACTTAAATCTCTTTGCAAATATATCTGTAATACTGAAATATCTGCTCCATTTTCCAACAAAAATGCTGAAGCATATAAATCCCTCGGAGTCGTATTGCTAAAGGATAAAAATCCAGTATCTTCATAAATACCTAACAATAGTAATGTCGCTGTTGCTATATCAAGTTTTAAGCCTCTAATTTTTATTCTTTCTGTAATAATCGTTGATGTTGAACCAAAATTAAAAATAAACTCTTCATCAGCATCTATATCTCTACCACTTACAGGATGATGATCATAAATTATAATTTTTTTTGCTTTTGAAAGTAAATTAGCTGCATCACCCAATCTTTCCCTAATTTTGCAATCTGTAATAATGATTGTTTCAATATTTGATGTATCTAATTCATTTAAATGAATTAGCGGGATATCAAGCTGATAATCTCTGATAAATTTTTTAATAGCATCATCAAAGCCAGTAGTATAGACAAAATAATCAGCATCATACAACTTTAATGCTGTATAAGCGCTTGCAAAAGCATCAAAATCTGGGCTTATATGAGTCAATACTATCTTCAAACATTACCTCTTAAAGCGTGGATGATGTATTGATAAACTATTTCTTAGTGAATCATCATCCAGCTGAGTATAAATCTCTGTAGTCAAAATTGACGAATGGCCAAGCAGCATCTGTATCACCCTCAAATCAGCACCATTTTTTAAAAGATGTGTTGCAAATGTATGTCTAAAAACATGAGGTGAAACTTTTTTCTTTATTCCTGCCATTTCAGCATATTTCCTTACAATTTTCCAACAATACTCCCTGCTCAATTTATTTCCAAATTTATTCAAAAATAGATACCCATTATCCCTACCTTTTACAAAATAATTATGCCTAATTTCAAGATATTTATTTAGCTCTTCAATTAATTTCTTATGAATTGGAACAAATCTTTCTTTCCCACCTTTCCCTTTTATTCTAATAATCCCTCTTCTAAAATCACAATTACTTACTTCAATATTTACAAGCTCACTTATTCTCATACCAGAAGTATAAAGCATATTTATTATGATATAATCTCTAAATCCATGCGGAGTACTTTTATCTACAGTGTCTAAAATTTTTAAAATTTCATCCTCATTTAAAAAGTCAGGTAATTTAAACCACTTTTTAGGTTTATCTATTAACAAAACAGGATTTTTATCTATAACTTTCTCTTTAATTAAATAATCATAATAAACAGAAATACTCGATATTTTTCTTAATATAGATTCTATTGAATAAGATTTTTTGATTAAATTCTTGATATAAGAAATGACTGTATCTTCAGACTTAATGTCGTATTTTTTAATTTTAACAAAATCCAAAAATGCTTTTACATCACTTAAATAAGCTTTAATAGTATTCTCACTTAAATATTCTTCAACTAATAAATAATGTTTAAAATTACTATCCACATTCATATCTTCTCAAAATATCATCTACATTACTCATTCCTAATCTATCCGCTCCAGCATCAATAAAAGATTTTGCTTGTTCAAACGTTTTTATTCCACCCGAAGCTTTGATTTTTATTTTACCATCAAAATTCTTTTTAATCAATTCAATATCTTCTAATTTCGCTCCACTATGTCCAAAGCCAGTACTGGTTTTTACATAATCTACACCGACATCTATTAAAATATTTACAACGTCAATAATCTGTTCTTGATTTAGATAACATGTTTCAATAATGACCTTCATAATTTTATTATTAATAAATTCCCGAATTTTAGTTAACTCATTCTTTACATATTTATAGTCCCCTTCTAGAAATTTTGACACATTCATTACCACATCATATTCATCTATACCCAGATCTTTTATATAAGCAATCTGATTTAACTTAAAATCTATAGGATCACAACCGAACGGGAAACCTATAACAGTTACTTTTTTAGAGTTTATTTTTAATATATTTTCTTTATTCTCAATATATTGTGCTATTGGTATACATAATCCATAAAAATTATACGTTTCACATAGCTCCACATATCTGTTTACTATAGATTTTGTTATATCTGCTTTCAAGTATGTGATATCAATTTTTTCTATAACTTGCTGAACAAAATTATCATATTTCATAATAATGAGTCCTCCTTCATATTTTATACAAATTTTCTATTTACATATTATTTTAGTTGATTTATAGTTTACTAAAATAAAATTGCAAATGCAATTAAATTATGGAGGTAATGATGGAAAAGAAAGGTAAAATAACAAAAGAGGAAGCATTAGAATATCATGCAGGTGCCAGGCCTGGCAAAATCGAAGTAGTCCCCACTAAACCATGTTATACACAAAGAGATTTATCATTGGCATATACTCCAGGAGTCGCAATTCCTTGTGAAGAAATAGAAAAAAATCCTGATTTAGCTTTTGAATATACAGCAAAAGGGAACTTAGTCGCAGTGGTATCTAATGGTACCGCAGTTTTAGGGCTTGGTAATATAGGTGCTCTCGCAGGAAAACCGGTAATGGAAGGTAAAGGTGTACTTTTTAAAAGATTTGCAGATGTTGATGTTTTTGATATTGAAGTTAATTCTCAAAATCCTGATGATGTTATAAAAGTTTGTGAACTATTAGAGCCAACATTTGGTGGAATCAATCTTGAGGATATAAAAGCACCTGATTGTTTCTATATAGAAGAAGAGCTAAAAAAGAAACTTTCAATACCAGTATTTCATGATGATCAGCATGGTACAGCCATTATCTGTGCAGCTGCGTTAATAAATGCGTTAGAACTCGTAAACAAAAAGATCGATGAAGTTAAAATTGTAATAAATGGAGCTGGTGCTGCAGGTATAGCAATAGCTAAACTAGTTCTATCCTTGGGTGCAAAAAAAGAGAATATATACCTTTGCGACTCTAAAGGTGTAATCTATAAAGGTAGAAAAGAAGGGATGAATAAATACAAAGAAGAATTTGCAAACGATACTGATAAAAGAACACTTGAAGATGCAATGGATGGTGCTGATGTATTCTTAGGTGTTTCTGTAAAAGGTGCTGTTACCAAGAAAATGGTAAAAATGATGAACAGAAACCCAATAATAATGGCTATGGCTAACCCAGACCCAGAAATTACTCCAGAAGAGGTAGCCGAGGTTAGAGGCGATGCCATTATGGCAACGGGAAGATCTGATTATCCAAACCAAGTCAACAACGTTTTAGGTTTCCCTTTTATTTTTAGAGGTGCATTAGACGTTAGAGCAAAAGAGATAAATGAGGACATGAAAGTAGCAGCTGTTAAAGCCCTTGCTGCTTTAGCAAAAGAGGACGTTCCAGAAAACGTTTGTAAAGCTTATGGAGTAGAAAGAATAGAATTTGGAAAAGATTATATTATTCCAAAACCTTTCGACCCAAGAGTTCTTACTTGGGTTGCACCTGCCGTAGCAAAAGCGGCAATGGATTCTGGGGTCGCCAGGAAACCAATAACTGACTTTGAAAAATATAAAGATTATCTTGAATCAAGACTTTCCTTTGCTAAAGAATTCACTAGAGAAATTATTCATATTGCTAAACAAACACCTAAACGTATCGTTTTACCAGAAGGTGATTTTGAAAAAGTATTAAGAGCTGCACAAAAAATTGTAGAAGAAGGTTTTGGTACACCAATACTTTTAGGTAATAAAGAAAATATTCTTGAACTAGCAAAAACATATAATATCAACTTAACTGGATGCGAAATAATAGAACCTGCAAAATCAGATAAACTAGAAGAATATACAAATCAACTTTTTGAAATGAGACAAAGAAAAGGTATGACTTATATAGAAGCAAAAAGACGTTTATCAAAAATTTATAATTACTTTGGAGCTTTAATGGTACTAAATGGTGAAGCTGATTGTATGTTAACCGGATACTCAAGAAGTTATGGTGACTCAATTAAGCCAATTTTAGAAACAATGAGTTTACAAAAGGGTTACACTGTTCCTTCTGGTTCTTATTTCATGGTATTTAAAAACAGATTAGTTTTATGTGCAGACACAACAGTTAATATTGATCCTGATGCTGATCAATTAGCACAAATTGCTATTCAGTCTGCTGAAACTGTAGAAAAATTTGGTATTGAACCAAAAATTGCTATGCTTAGCTTTTCAAACTTTGGTAGTGTTCGTATCCCAAGAACTATAAAAGTTGCTGAAGCTATGAAAATAGTTAAAGAAAAATTTCCACAAATTACAATTGATGGTGATATGCAAGCAGACACCGCAACATACCCACCAATAGCTGAAGAAGCTTTTCCTTTCTCAGAAATTAAAGGGGACGCAAATATATTAATTTTCCCAAATCTAGAAGCTGGTAATATCGCTTATAAGCTTTTATACAGATTGGGTAACGGCATAGCAATAGGTCCAATTCTTCAGGGATTCTGTAAATCTGTTCACGTGTTACAAAGAGGAAGTGAAGTTAACGAAATAGTTAATATGGCAGCCATTGCTGTAGTAGATGCAGAATGGAAAAGGGTTAATAAAGAAAAAATATGTTTATAACTAATTTAAGTATATTAAATTAATTAATCAGAAATTTTTGAGATTGCTTCGCTAATGCTCGCAATGACAGCACTATGTTGTCATTGCGAAGCAATATAAGTTTGCCGAAGCAATCTCAAATTTACACAAAATCTTACCAAATTAGATTATTATTCAATACTTTCGAATCAAAATTCACTTGAATTTATAATTATTCTAATCTATAAATTCCAAAAACATAAGGAGTGAATTTGAAAAAGAAGGTTATAATTATTGGGGCAGGTTTTGCTGGCTTAAATGCAGCAAAGCAGCTTTCAAAATATAAAGAAATTGATGTCACAATCATAGATAAAAAAAACCATCACCTTTTCCAACCTTTATTATACCAAGTTGCAACTGCAGGCCTTAATGAATCAGATATTGCCTACCCTATCAGAAGTATATTTAGAAAACAGAAAAATGTAACAGTATATAAAGATACTGTAGAAAATATAGATTTTAAAGAAAAAGTGGTAATAACAAAATCAAAAAGATTATACTACGACTATTTAATAATTGCCGCTGGAGCAGAAGAAAACTACTTTGGAAATACAGAATGGAAAAAATTTGCACCTACATTGAAAACGTTAAAAGATGCACAAATATTAAGGAATAAAATCTTAAACGCTTTTGAAATGGCTGAAAAAGCTACAAGCGATCAAGAGATGAAAAAATACTTAACATTTATCGTTATTGGTGGTGGCCCCACTGGTGTAGAACTTGCAGGTGCAATAGGCGAAATGACAAGAATAACCTTAGCTAAAGATTTTAGAAATATAGATCCACGTTTATCAAGAATTTTATTAATTGAAGCTGGGAAAAGAATATTGCCTTCATTTGATGAAAATCTCACTAGTAAAGCAGTCAAAGATTTAGAATCTCTTGGTGTGCAAGTATGGACAAATAGTCTTGTGACAGAAATCACCGACGATAGTATAAAAATCGGGAATGAACAAATAGAAGCAGCAACTGTTATCTGGGCTGCAGGGATAAAAGCTAATAGTTTATCATCAATAATCCCCTCCGAAAAGGATAAAATGGGTAGGGTATTTACTGCAAACGATTTAAGTCTCAAAAATTTCCCAGAAGTGTTCGTATGTGGTGATTTAGCTCACTTTATACAAAATGGAGAGCCTTTACCTGGGATAGCACCAGTTGCAATGCAACAAGGTAAACATGTAGCAAAACAGATTATAAATGATTTAAAGAATAAAAAAAGAGAAGAGTTTGTTTATTTTGATAAAGGGCAACTTGCAACAATAGGGAAAAGTAAGGCAATAGCAGAGATTAGAAATCTCAAGTTATCAGGATTTTTAGCATGGATTACCTGGATCTTTGTTCATATCCTCTATTTAACAGGCTTTAAAAATAGAATTTTTGTTACTCTACAATGGGCATGGTCATATATTACTTTTAAAAAGGGAGCACGTTTAATAATTGATGATGAAAAATAATTGAAAATATTGTTTATTAAAAAATATTTCCATGAGATTGCTTCGGCAACTTTTGTTGCCTCGCAATGACCAATTTCCCAGTCATTGCGAGGAGCAAATGCGACGAAGCAATCTCATGATTGTGATAATTATCAATATGTTAGTCTATTGTGCAACATCCTCATCTTATATATTGAACTGTTATTACCCCGCAATATCATTAATATTTATCAAAAAATTTAAATTTTAATGGCAGAAAAATTAGACTCATGATAATGTTAACCTATATCAACTTAATCAATTTCGTAATAATCTATAGTTATGTTTCTTCACCACGTTTTCTATAACTTACTATTAATGGTACACCTTTAAATCCAAAATTTTCTCTTAATTGGTTAACGATAAACCTTTTATATGAAAAATGAACTGAATCTGGATAATTTACAAAAATAACAAAATGCGGTGGTTTTATATCTACCTGAGTCATATAATAAAATTTCACTCTTCTATTTTTTACTACTGGTGGTTGATGAAGCATTTGAACATGTTCTAAAAGTTTATTAAGCTTTGAAGTCTGAATCCTCTTAGAGTATTCAGCATAAAGGTTATCAACAGCATCAAATATCTTGAATATATTTTTTCTTGTTAAAGCAGATATAAATATTACTGGGGGATTATTTAAAAATTTAAATTTTTCGGCTATTTCTTCTTTAAATTTTTTACCAACCTTTTCATCCTTATTAATAGCATCCCACTTGTTTATAGCTAAAACAACTGGCCTTCCAGCTTCATAAGCATCTGCAATTACTTTTACATCTCTCTCTGTAACCCCCTCCGTAGCATCAATTAACCCTACAGCAATATCTGCTCGTCTAATTGCATCATAACTTCTGTAAAATCCATACTTCTCGATCTTATCTTTAAACATAACAGATTTTTTTCTTATTCCAGCAGTATCTATCAATGTATATTTTTTTGAATTATACTCAAAATAAGTATCCACACTATCCCTTGTAGTGCCAGGAATTGGAGTAACAATCAACCTTTCATCCCCTAACCAACTATTAATAAGGCTTGACTTACCCACATTAGGACGTCCTACAACTACAACTTTTATACTATCAATAAAATCTGTAACCTCTTCATCTTCAACATAGTTTTCTATTATTTTATCAAGAAGTATATCAACATTTTTACCATGAGTAGCACTGATTGGTATTATCTCTTCAACACCAAGCTGATAAAAATCAGCTACAAAAGATTGAAGTTTTTCGTTATCTACTTTGTTTGCCACAACTATAAATTTTTTTTCTCTTTCACGTAAAATATTACAAACCATCTCATCTAATGGGTGTAACCCTTCTTTAGCATCCACAAGTAAAACAAAAAAATCTGCTTCATCTAAAGAAGCGTAAAACTGCTTTATCATCTCTTTTTTCAACAGTTCTTCTCTCAGATCATAACCACAGGTATCTACTATTT
This sequence comes from Deferribacter desulfuricans SSM1, assembly GCF_000010985.1. NCBI lineage: Bacteria > Pseudomonadati > Deferribacterota > Deferribacteres > Deferribacterales > Deferribacteraceae > Deferribacter > Deferribacter desulfuricans. The sequence goes on along the minus strand of NC_013939.1, from coordinate 1,067,439 downwards.
TAAATTTCTTACCTTCCCATTCAGCGATATATTCTAACCTATCCCTTGTAACACCAGGCATATCATCGACTATAGCAATCCTTTTACCTGCCAATCTATTAAAAAGGGTAGACTTGCCAACATTTGGTCTACCAATAATCCCAACTGTAAACATTTACACTCCTAACTTAACATATCCAATATTTTATTAATTCTATTTATTACTTCATTTTTTCCAAGATTAATAACAAGTTTATCAAGCTCTGGACCTTTTATTTTTCCAGAAACTCCTACTCTAATTGCCATAAAAAGTTTTTTACCTTTAGCTCCAGTTTCTTTTTGAACCGCTTTTATGATAGATTTATAATTATCTACATCCAAAATTTCCAAATTCTCAATATTTTTCTTAAATGTTTCTAAAACAGGTTTTGTTGTTTCATAAGATAAAATTTCTTTTGTGGCATCATCAAAATCAGTTTCCATTTTAAAATATACTCCAATATATTTTGTTACATCTGATAAAACTTCCAGGTTATCACGTATAGACTCGACCATATTTGCAAGCCTATTAAAAGATGTATTAATAAAATCTTCATCTATCAATCCTGATTTTAACAGAAATGGAATACACAATTTTGTAAGCTCTTTAATATCCTTATTTCTAATATAAATACCGTTTATCCATTTAAGCTTTTCAAAATCAAAAACCGCTGCACTTTTTGATACCCTATCAAGAGTAAAGCTCTTTATCAATTCATCTTTTGATAAAATTTCCTTCTCTTCAGGATGAGACCATGAAAGTAAAGCTAAATAATTAAACAACGCCTCTGGTAAATAGCCTTTTTCTCTAAATTGATTTACACTTGTATCCCCATGTCTTTTGCTTAATTTTGAATGATCAGGCCCTAAAATCATTGGGATATGTGCAAAATAAGGGATATCAAAGCCTAAAGCTTTATAAATAAGTACTTGTTTTGGTGTATTACTTAAATGGTCATCCCCTCTTATAACGTGTGTTATTTTCATTAAAGCATCATCTATAACAACAACAAAGTTATAAACAGGGGTTCCATCTGGTCTTACAATAATAAAATCCCCAAATGCATCTGTATTAAAAGTTATTTCCCCTTTTATCAAATCATTAACAACAACATCCTCATCTTCAACTTTAAATCTTATAGAAGGTTTTACCCCTTTTTTCTCCAATTCTTCTATCTGGTTTTCGTTTAAATTCCTGCATTTGCCATTATATCTAGGTGGTTTCCCCTCTTTCAATGCTCTTTCTTTCTTCTCTTCAAGCTCTTCTTTACTACAAAAACACTTGTAAGCTTTCCCTTCTTCTAAAAGCTTATCTACATACTTTTTGTAAATATCAAATCTTTCAGTCTGTCTATATGGTCCATAATCTCCACCCTTTATAGGTCCTTCATCCCAATCTAAACCAAGCCATTGAAGATCTTCATATATCAAATTTTCACTCTCCTTTGTAGATCTTTCCAAATCAGTATCTTCTATCCTAAGTATAAATTTCCCATTATTGTGTTTTGCAAAAAGATAATTAAATAATGCCGTTCTTACGTTGCCAACATGTATATGCCCTGTTGGACTCGGAGCAAATCTAACTCTTACAGACATAATCCCTCCAAAATTATTGATTATTTATCATAAATATATTAAAATACTTTTAACTTAATGGTTTATTTATGATGATGAAAAAAATACTTATAGCAGATGCTTCTAAAGTGTCAAGAATTCTTTTAGAAAACATTTTATCAGATCATTTTGAAATAATACAATTCTCATCAATTGCCGAAACAATAAATTATTTAAAAAACAATAGCGTAGATCTTTTAATTTGCGGTTTTGAATTAACAGATGGAAATGCTTTTAAACTAGCCGAATTATTAAAAGTAAACGATATTTTTATACCTATTCTTTTAATTACATCTGATCCTAAAACAATTTCAAAATATGATGCTTATACTTTTGGTATATTTGATATTTTAGAAAGAGATAAGATAGATGAATCGATAATTGAAGATATTAATGAAATTATAGAATTGTATTCAAATATAGATCTTTCAAACTCATTTATAGTTGCAATTGATGATAGTAAAACTCAACTATATTTTATAGAAAATGTGTTAAAACAAACAAAATCAAAATACATTTTATTTGAAAACCCACGCGAATTTATCGAAACATTACCTCACTCAAAACCTGATATCTGTATATTAGATGTCTATATGGACGAGTTAGATGGAATTGAAGTAACAAAAATCATTAGAAAATACAAAGAGCTAAAAAATACAAGAATTATAATACAAACTTCAGCAAGAGAAAATTCTCTACTTAGAACATTAATGATAATTGGTGCTGATGATTATATTATAAAACCTTATTCAACAGAAGAATTGTTATTAAAAATTATAAATAATATAAAAGTAAAAAAGATAAATGATGAGTTAGACAAGATTAACAAAGAGTTATTCGAAAAAGCTACAACAGATCCTTTAACAGGACTGTATAACAGAAGGTTTATAATAGAACAGTTGAATATTTTAATTTCAAACTATAAAAGATACCTAGTACCATTTGCTGTAATGATCCTTGATATAGACCATTTTAAAAGGATAAATGATACATATGGGCACGATATCGGAGACGAAATATTAATAAATTTATCTAAAATTTTAAAAGAGACACTAAGAAAAACTGATATTATCGGAAGGTTTGGAGGAGAAGAATTTTTATGTCTAATTCCAAATACCCCATCAGAAAATTTACCAATAATCATTTCTAAGCTCTTAAATAATATAAGAAAATTTAAATACAAATATGAAGAAGATGAAATTACATTTACCATAAGTATTGGATGCTGCAATTTTACAAAAAAATATAAAACTGACAACGAAATCATTAAATGTGCCGATGATATGCTTTACAAAGCAAAAAACAATGGAAGAAATCAGGCATTTTTACTCTTAGATGGGTCAGAGCTAAATATAAAATGATATGAGATTAGGATTTATATTTGCATCCATTTATACAATAATTTTCTGTTTGGTACAAATATTTAATAAAAACAAAACAAGCAAGACATTAATAAAATATACAAAGTTAGTCTATATAGGATTTGATGAAAACAAATTAACAGGAATATTTATAGGTGTAATTTGGGCCTTTCTTGATGGTTTTTTAACAGGTTTCATTTTAAATTTATTAATATCTTTTTTTAAATAACTAATAAATTAAGACCGTGAACGGAAATTATTTTTTATCTTTTGATTATCCCCGCCCACGGTTAGAAATTCAATTTTTTATAACATTGAGGATGTTGCACAATAATCTAATGTATTGATAATTATAATAATCATAAGATTGCTTCGTCGCATTTGCTCCTCGCAATGACTGGGAAATTGGTCATTGCGAGAGTTATCGAAGCAATCTAATATATTTAGTATTTATTTCAGTGCAATAACCTCACATTGTTGCAGTAATAGTTGCTCAAGTTACCCAAATTGATTACCAAGCAATTTAACAGTTACATTTTGTCAGTTATACATGAGAATGCTATTGCACATCAAGCTAATATATTAATAATTGTCACAATCATGAGATTGCTTCGGTAACTTTTGTTGCCTCGCAATGATCCAAAATGTCTTCAGTGCGAGCGTTAACGAAGCAATCTCAAAATTATTTTATAATATTCTATAATTTCTAGCTTCCATGTATTCCAAACAGCTGTCTTAATGCATGTCTACCGATATTTGGATTTTCTTTTAGCCTTCTTCTTGAATAAGGTAACCAGTCTTTACCAAAAGGAACATACACCCTCAATCTGTGACCAGCAGAAACGATAATATCTCTTAATTCCTCATCAACACCAAGAAGCATCTGAAACTCATATTCATCTTTTTTATAATCATACTTTTCAATTAACCTTAATGCTTCAAACACAAGCTTTTCATCATGAGTTGCAATACCTACGTATGCTCTATTTTTCAATAATAATTCTAAAGAATAAGTGTAGTTACGATTTACAATATAAGGGTCTTTATAAGCAATTTTTCTAGGCTCATTATATATCCCTTTGCACAACCTAAAATTCATAGGGCCATCAGCCAATTTCAAAATATCATCAGGTGTCCTTCTTAAATAAGATTGTAAAACAGTACCAACATGACCAGGAAACTCTTCTCTCAACTTTCTATAAAACTCTAATGTATCATCAGTACATGGTGAATCTTCCATGTCAATTCTGACAAAGTTATTTAATGATTTTGCATGCGCTACAATTTCACGTATATTATCAAAAGCAAAACTTTTATCGAGTAAAAGACCCATTTGAGTAGGTTTTAGAGAAAGATTGGCATCCAATCCTTCTTTGTCTATAGTGTCCAAAATTTCTATACATCTTTCTTTATAATATTTAGCCTCATCTTTTGTACTGATAAACTCACCTAATATATCGATAGTTGCCATAATATTTTTATTATTCAACTCATGGGTAACTCTAACAGCATCATATAGATTTGGGCCAGCAATATAACTTTTGGCAAACAGGCCCACAATTGGGCCTGGAATATACATAATAGATTTAGAAATCAAAAAGTTTAAAAGTCCCATTTTTTACTCCTCATTCATAAATGAATATCTATAATCTTCTGGTGCATCAAAATTTTCTTTTATAGTTCTAGGAGTTACCCATCTAATAAGGTTTAAATAGCTACCTGCCTTATCATTTGTACCTGAAGCACGGCTTCCTCCAAATGGTTGCTGGCCTACCACTGCACCGGTTGGCTTATCGTTTACATAGAAATTACCAGCTGCATACTCTAATTTTTCAAGAGCAATGCTAACAGCTTTTCTATCTTCTCCAAAAATAGCACCAGTTAAACCATAAGGTGAAGTACTGTTACACAATTCCAATGTCTCTTCATATTTTTCATCATCATAAACATATACTGTTAAAACTGGTCCAAAAATCTCTTCTTCCATAAGCTTAAATTTAGGATTTGTAGTCTGTATCAATGTTGGCTCTATGAAATAACCAACAGATTTATCACAGCCTCCACCAGCAAGAATTTCTGCCTCATTTGAATTTTTAGCATAATCAATATATGATTTTATATTTTCAAATGCAGCTTCATCAATAACAGCATTAAAGAAATTTGTAAAATCTTCAGGTCCACCCATTTTAATCGTTTTCATCTCTTCTATCATCATTTCTTTAACATCATTCCAGATAGATTTAGGTATATATGCTCTTGAAGCAGCAGAACACTTTTGCCCTTGGTATTCATAAGCACCTCTTACAAGTGCTGTAACCAATTTTTTAACATTAGCACTATTATGAGCAAATACAAAATCCTTACCACCTGTCTCACCCACTATTCTTGGGTAATATTTATAATTTTTAATATTTTCACCTACTACCTTCCACATATTTTGGAATACTTCGGTACTACCTGTAAAATGTATTCCTGCAAGATTTGGATCTCTTAAAACTATATTTCCAACAGTTGAGCCAGGACCTGGAATAAAGTTTATAACTCCATCAGGCAACCCAGCCTCTTTCAATAACTTCATAATGAAGTAAGGTGCATAAACAGATGTGGAAGCAGGTTTCCAAACTACTACATTACCCATTATTGCAGGAGCTGTAGGTAAGTTACCACCTATTGATGTAAAATTAAATGGCGTTACAGCAAAGATAAAACCTTCTAATGGTCTATGTTGAACATAATTCCATGTTGGCTTAGGTGAATAAGGTGGTTGATCAGAATATATTTGCTGCATGTAGTAAGTATTGAATCTCCAAAAATCTATCAACTCACACGCAGAATCTATCTCAGCTTGAAAAACATTTTTACTAACAGAAAGCATCGTAGCTGCATTTAAAAGGTATCTGTATTTACCAGCCAACAACTCTGCAGCCTTTAAGAAGATTGCTGCTCTCTCTTCCCATCTAAATTTCTGCCACTCTTTCCATGCCTCTAAAGATGCTTCTATAGCCATTTTTACTTCTTTTTCACCAGCCATATGATATTCAGCCAATACATGATTATGGTCATGAGGGCATACAACCTTTCCTAATTTACCAGTTTTTACTTCTTTCCCACCAATGATAAGAGGGATCTCAATTTTCTGATTTCTCAACTCATCAATAGCCTTTCTCAAAAGTTCTCTCTCTTTTGTTCCGGGAGCATAACTATAAACTGGTTCATTTTCTGGATATGGTAATTTTACGATACTGTTATTTACTAAAAACATAGTGCACCTCTCCGTTAGTTTTAGTTCATTATATCAAAATAAAAAATAAATTTCAATATTTTGAACAAAATTTTTAAAAAAATATAAAAGCCTGATAGACAGGCTTTTACATCCCTAAATAAGCTTTTTTTACATCTTCATTATCTAACAATGCCTTAGCATCATCTTCCATAATAATATTACCGGTTTCCATTACATATCCTCTATCAGCAATAGACAATGCCAAATGAGCATTTTGCTCTACAAGCAAAATAGTAGTACCCTGAGAATTTATCTCTTTAATAATTTCAAAGATATTTTCAACAATAATTGGAGCTAAACCAAGACTTGGCTCATCAAGAAGTAATAAAACAGGTTTACTCATAAGAGCTCTACCAATAGCAAGCATTTGCTGCTCACCACCTGATAAGGTACCACCTAACTGATCCCTTCTCTCTTTAAGTCTAGGAAAAAGCTCATAAACTTTTTCTAAATCATTTTCAATTTCAACTTTATCTTTTCTTAAATAAGCACCCATTAGTAAATTTTCATATACTGTCAAATTAGGAAATATCTGTCTTCCTTCAGGAACTTGAACAATACCCTTAGCAACAATTTTATCTGCAGTAAGATTTGTGATATCCTCATTCAAAAACTTAATTTTCCCAGCAGAAGGCTTTAAAATCCCTGAAATAGTATTTAATGTCGTAGTCTTACCAGCGCCATTGGCACCAATTATAGTAACTATCTCCCCCTCTTTTATATGCAAATTTATCCCTTTCAACGCCTCAATATGTCCATATTTTGTGTGAACTTTTTCAAGCCGTAGCATTTGCCACCTCTTTTCCTAGATAAGCTTCAATAACTTTTTTATTGTTTCTAATTTCATGAGGTAGACCCTCAGCTATTTTTTTACCATAATCCAAAACTACAATCCTGTCAGAAATCCCCATAACTAATTTCATATCGTGCTCTATTAAAAATATTGTTTTTTGCAACTCATTTCTGATTTTTTCAATCAACTCCATCAAATTTGTAGTTTCTTGAGGGTTCATACCAGCAGCTGGTTCATCCAAAAGTAACAAGTCTGCACCTGTTGCAAGAGCTCTTGTAATTTCAAGCTTTCTCTGCTCACCATAAGGTAGATTTTCAGCTTTTTCATCTTTCTTACCCAGCAATCCCATATAATCTAACAACTCTTCAGCCCTTTTTGTAACCTTTTTTAACTCACTATGATAACCAGGTAATCTTAGAACTGATTGGATAACACCAATTTTTCTTCTACAATGCATAGCCAATATAATATTTTCTAAAACAGTTAACTGTTTAAATAAACGAATGTTTTGAAAAGTCCTTGCTATACCCATTTTTGTTATTTGATGTGGTTTATATTTATTTAATAAAACTTTTTTAAACCATATTTCTCCACTTGTAGGCACATATACACCGGTAATAACATTAAAAATTGTTGTCTTACCAGCACCATTAGGACCAATTAAACTCATAATTTCGCCTTTTTTAATATCAAAACTAACATCATCTACAGCCTTTAAACCACCAAAATACATGCAAACATTTTTTAATTCTAAAATAACCTCACTCATATCAGCCCCTATACATTAACTCTTATTTTACCAAACAATCCTTGAGGTCTAAAAATCATCATAACTATTAAAACAACACCATAAGTTACCATTCTATACTCAGAAGCAAATCTCAATAGCTCTGGAACTGTACTAAGAACAACAGCACCTGCAGCTGCACCAGTAATACTACCCATACCACCTAAAACAAGCATACAGAGTTGCTCTATCGATTTCATAAATCCAAAATCGTTTGGATTTATATATGTTAAGAAATGTGCATAAAGTGATCCACCTAAACCTGCGAAAGCTGATCCAACAGCAAATGCCAATATTTTGTATTTAGCAATATCCACGCCCATCATTTCTGCTGCAATCTCATCTTCTCTAATACTTCTTAAAGCAAGTCCATGTCTTGAGTTTTCAAAACGATACATAAAAATAATACCCAATATTACAGCTAATAATGCTATAAAAAACGTTGTATATTGTGGTATTGCATAAAGGCCAAGCGCTCTACCAGCTATGGGAGTATTTAAAATCACAACTCTCACAATTTCACCAAACCCTAGAGTAGCTATTGCCAAATAGTCCCCTCTTAGCCTCAATATAGGAATACCAAGCAAAGCCCCCATTATACCAGCAAAAAGAGTACCTGCAGAAACACATACCCAAAATGGCATATTCAGTTTAAGTGCTAAAAGAGCAGAACAATATGCACCCAAACTCATAAAAGCAGCATGTCCAAGAGATAATTGCCCTGTAACGCCAGTAATCAAATTTAACCCTAAAACAATAACTATATTAATACATGTCATCGTTGCAATTTGTAAAAAATAATCATTCTGAAAAAAAGATAAAAATTCCATAGCCAGCCCTCTTATACCTTCTCTTTTGCAGTAGAACCAAATAATCCTGTCGGTTTAACTATCAATATAAAAATCAGAATACCAAAAGCTATTGCATCTCTAAAAGATGGAGAGATAAAAGCAACACCTAATACTTCAGCAAGTCCCAAAACAATACCACCAAACATTGCTCCAGGAATACTACCAATACCACCCAATACTGCTGCAACAAAAGCCTTTAGACCAAACAGTAAACCCATCATTGGGTCAATAGCAGTATAATATGTACCAACTAAAACTCCTGCAGCAGCAGCTAACGAAGATCCCAAAGCAAAAGTAAAGCTAATAATTTTATCCGGGTTAATCCCCATCAATCTAGCAGCATTTAAATTTTGGGAAACAGCTCTCATAGCTATTCCCATTTTTGTATTATGAACTATATAATAAAGTCCGTACATAAGGACAATTGAGATCACAATTATAAAAACTTGTAACAATGAAATAGATATACCACCTAAATTATAAGTAATATTTGGAAACAACTTTGGATATGCTTCACGTTGAGGACCATTTATTAATACAACTGTATTTGAAATAATTATTGACGCACCAATTGCACTTATTAATGCAGAAATTCTTGATGAATTTCTAAGTGGTTTATAAGCAACCTTTTCAACTAACACACCTAAAATCGCACAACCCATCATAGCAAAAACTAACACAACTACAAAATTTTTCATAATTACAGTAGCAGCTATAAGCCCTAAAAAGGCTCCTATCATATAAATATCGCCATGGGCAAAGTTTATGAGTTTAATAATACCATAAACCATAGTATACCCAAGAGCTATTAAAGCATAAACGCTCCCAACAGTCAGACCATTTAACAATTGTTTAATAATCATCTCTAACAATTATAACCTCCTAACAAAGAAATAGCCGCCCACTGGCGGCTATTATAGTTAATTATTTAAATTCTCACTATTCATTAAGGAGCTTAAAGTAATATTTACCGTCTTTCTTATCAACCATTTGGATAAATGGAACCTTTTTAGCATTACCTTCTTTATCAAAGCTCATCTTACCACTTACACCCATAAAATCTTTTGTAGCTGCAAGAGCATCTCTCATAGCAACTCTTTGTTTAACGTTAGTACAATCTGTAACACCAGCTTTTTTCATAGCATTAACTAGAAGATAAACTGCATCATATCCTTGAGCTGAGAACATGTCAGCTTCTTTTCCTCTTTCAGCCATTTTCTTAACAAAGTTTTGAACATTTTCAGCTTTAGCTTGTGGTGAGAAACCAGCATATACAATAGAACCCAATACAGCATCGCCACCAACTTTCCACAAATCAGGAGCAAGCAAACCATCACCACCAACCATAGGTGCTTTAACACCTTGTTTTCTAGCTTCTAACATAATTAATGAACCTTCTGGATAATAACCAGTAAATATAATAGCATCTGGATTATGAGGTTTTATAGCAGTAATTTGAGCAGAAAAATCTGTATCACCATCTGATACTGTTTGCTCAACAACTATATTAGCACCATAATTTTTAGCTGCTTCTTTAAAAATACCTGATAAACCAACACTATAGTCATTATTAACTGAAGTAATTAGTGCAAAATTTTTCCAACCAAATTTATCCATTATAAACTTCAATGTAGCAGGGGCACCGTCAGAGTCCAATAAAGTATCTCTGAATACAAATGGTTTGCCATCTGTTACCCCTTTAGCAGTAGCACCAGCTGAAATTAACACAACCTTTGCTCTGTTTGCAATAGGCCCAATAACAAATGTAGCACCAGAAGTAGGCTCACCAATAATAGCACACACCTTATCTCTGTTGATTAATCTTTGAGTAGCTGCAGCTGCCTCTGCTTTATCACCTCTGTCGTCATAATGAACAACTTTAATTCTTTTACCATTTACTCCACCATTAGCGTTAATCTCATCTACAGCCAACATAACACCATCAAGTGTTTTAACACCATAAACTGCTAAATTACCTGTTTCAGGACCAACTACACCAATTACTAAATCCTTTGATTTTGCAAATGCACCAAAAGATAGTAACATCACAATACTTAAAACTAATAACAATAACCTCTTCATACATCCTCCTAACGTTTTTTTTCGTTTAAAATTGTGAACTGCAATTTATTTTATATTTAACAATTTGTCAATTAATTTTTAAACATCTGTTTAGTATTGTTGAACACCATGTTTATATTTGCCGAATTTAATAGATTTCTTTTCAAACTAAAAATATATTTTAAAATTTAACTAAACATATTTTTTTCAGCTTCTTTAAATAATTTTTAGTTATTTTTAATACATCTTGACAAATATTAATTTTGTTTTATATATTGAACTCATGACAATAGGGAAAAAAGTACAGGAATTAAGACAAAAAAAACAGCTAACCTTAAGACAATTAAGCAAATTATCTGGCTGCTCTTTAGGCTTTTTATCTCAAGTAGAACGTGATCTTGTTTCACCAACAGTTTCATCCCTCAAAAAAATTGCTGATGCTTTAGAAGTAAACATAATGCACTTTTTCGATCACCCATCCCGTTATCAAAGGGTAGTCGTAAAAAAAGAAGAGCGCAATAAGCTTGTAAATCCAAAGTCAAAAGTAACATACGAATTATTGAGACCACAGTTTTCTGATACTGAATTAGAAGCATTGTATATGTATTTAGAACCAGGTGCTTATAGTGGTAAAGAGCTTCATTCTCATAATGGAGAAGAATTTGTAATTGTTTTAAAAGGTGAACTTGAGATCACTGTAGGTGATGAAGTTTTCCATCTTAAAGAAGGTGACTCTGCTATCTATAAGTCAAATATTCCTCACGGCTGGAAAAACCCAGGGGAAATAACCACTGAAGTAATCTGGGTAAACCACCCTCCAACATTTTAATCTCATTATAGCTCTATCAAAAAACAATATCACAATAAAAAAAAGCAGGGGAAACCCCTGCTACAAAAATTATTGTTCAACATCCTTGAATTATTCATCTTTGTTAAATGCTATAAATTTACTTCCCATCCTTGTAATAACCTTTAAAGCTACAATATCATCTTTCTTGATTTTATCATAATATTCGTAAAATTCTGAACTATTTTTAATCTTATGTCTGTTGATCCAAACTATAACATCACCTTTTCTAAGACCTGCTTCATATGCATTTGAACTTGGATCAACATTTACAACTTTTACACCACCATCTATACCATAATCTTTAAGCTCACTTTGACTTAAATCATCTACAACCAGTTTCCCCTCTCTTAACTCACCACCTTGAGCAACCTGACCATCCTTCCTTTCTCCCAACTTAACAGTTTTCTTCAAAACCTTTCCATCTCGAATAATGGCCAAAGTTACTTTATCACCAGGGTTATGCTTCCCTATAATCATTACTAAATCACGGCTATCTTTAACAGGCTCATTATCAACTGCTATAACAATATCACCAGCCTTTAAACCAGCCTTATCTGCTGGATCACCTTTAATAACATCAGCTATCAAAGCACCTTCATTTTTATCTAGACCAAAAGACTTTGCGAGTTTATCATCTAAAGGCTGAACAGTAACTCCAAGCCACCCTCTTTTAACTTTACCTTCTTTAAGTTTTGGTAACAACTCTTTTAGCATATTAACAGGTATAGCAAAACCAAGCCCTTGTCCTGATGGTATTATGGCCGTATTTATACCAACTACCTCACCTTTCATATTAACAAGCGGCCCACCGCTGTTCCCTGGATTAATAGATGCATCTGTTTGCATAAAGTTGTCATAAGGTCCTTCACCCAAAACTCTACCTTTAGCACTAATTATACCAGCAGTAACAGTCCACTCCAATCCAAAAGGGTTACCTATAGCAACAACCCATTCCCCCACCTCTGTTTTGTCTGAATCACCAAGAGGCAAAGGTTTAAGTTCCTCATCCTTTGGATCAATTTTCAGCAAAGCAAGGTCTGTCAGAGGATCTTTACCTACAACTTTTGCTTTAAACTCTTTTTTATCAGCCAGCTTTACTATTATTTCATCAGCTCCATCTACAACATGATTATTTGTGACAATATAACCTGACTTATCAATCACGAAACCAGAACCAAGAGCTTTTGATTTGTATTCTTTTGGTTCATTTTGAAAATGTTTAAAATTATCTCCAAAAAATCTCCTAAAAAAATCATCATCAAAAAAATATGGTAAACTTTTTCTTTTTACTATTTTGGTAGTACTAATATTAACTACACCATCCCTTGTCTTTTTCACCACATCCACAAAAGAATCAGGTGCACCAAAGTATGCAAATAGATTTACCGCATACAACAAAATAACCATTAAAATCATACTTACTCGTCTCATCTAATAACCTCCTTTTTTATTAAATAATTTACTACTTTTTCCATTTCAAAATAAGGGATTGTCCCTACAACTGTTACAAGATAATTACCAAAGTTTTTTCTTAACATATAGTTACCTAATAAAATACGTTTTATAGGTACCGTTTTATTATTTGACTTTTTCCAAAACACTGAAAAGCTGTTTAAACCATCAGTAAATGAAATCTGTTTCTCACCATCCCTATTTACACCTTTATAAACTAGTTTAAAACCTTTATATAGGTAGTACCCCCCAGAAACTTTGTGATTAAATATCCTTTTTTTTACTCTATTTGTTTTAAATTGGTAAGAATATAGTAACTTTCCAGATAAATCATAAACTTCTTGTTTGTATATTCTACCATCTTTATAAATCCATAAAATGTGTTTAAACCTATCATTAAAAATAGGATCAAACTCAATCACTTTAATATTAAAGTCACTAATTTTTTTATAACTAATTTTTTCAGAATAATATTCAGAAGATACCATATCGACAGAAAATACAGCATTTATAAGATTTGACACCGTATGAGCAAGATATTTATTATGTGGAGTTTCTTTTTCAAAGTCAAATTGTACATACCTGTCTTCATCGAGAGCAATTTTTATATACACACCCTCAAATAAATTTTCTGCTCTTGCTAAAACAACAGACACAAAAAAGATAAATAAAAAATATAAACAAATATTTTTAACTTGTTTATCTATCATAGCTTACATTTGTAACTTTATTCAAATCAATTACTCTATTTTTTTCTAAATGCTCAGCTACATATTTTTCTAATTTATACTCTGATGCCATTTGACTTTGGGTTTCTGTTTTTTTAAAAAGTAACAATGAAATAGCAATTAAGAATATAACAGCTATCGCCACATAAATCTTAGAAAACTTTTTCCTATTATAAGTAGGTTTAGCAAATACTAACTTACTCATAATTTGATTTGAACAATCATAATCATAATTATTCATAGAAAAAGCTTCTTTAATGTCATCCTTTAAAAGTAAAAGATTTTCATAAAAAAGTTTACAAGATTTACACTCCAACAAATGAGAAATAACCTTTTCACTTTCAATTTCTTCTAATTCATTATCTACATACGCAGAAATTAATTTACGATATTTTATACAATCCATCAGCCAACCCCTGACTTATAAGTCTATTTTTTATTATTTGTCTGGCATTGAAAAGTCTAGATCTAACAGTACCAACAGGTATTTTCAATGTCTCAGCAATCTCTTCATAACTCATATCTTCCACTTCTCTTAAAATTACTACAACTCTCAACCTATCTGGCAAAGATTCCACAAATTTTCTAACATATTTCCTTAACTCTTCTTTCAAAAGCAATTCTTCAGGATTATCTTCGTCCGCAATATTTTCAAAATAATCTGTTTTTTCACTTTCATCATTATCCCACTCAGAGTACATATCTACATTTCTCTTACTTTTGTTTAAATGAGCTAAAGCTAAATTTATTGCTATCCTTTTCAACCAAGGGAAAAACTGTGATTTATCACGTAAAGTATCAAGTTTTTCAAACGCCTTTAAAAAAGCTTCCTGAACTATATCATCAGAGATATCAGGATCTTTCACCAATGATAAAACTGTATGAAATAGCTGTTTTTGATATTTAATTATCAAAAGCTCAAAAGATTTCACATCCCCTTTTAAGATAGCAGCGACTATACTTTTGTCCGACACTCCATTTCCTCCTCTTGTATTTCAGATACTTAATATATATAAAAAGTTCAAAATTTCATATGATTTATTGACAGAGTATTTTTTTTAAGTTATAGAGACAATCTGCTATATTGGAGAGGTGTCCGAGCTGGCCGAAGGAGCACGATTGGAAATCGTGTGTACCGCCACAAGCGGTACCGAGGGTTCAAATCCCTCCCTCTCCGTTTCAGAATGGCTCGATGGGGCCTCTGCAACAGGAGCTGCGTGAACCCCGCCAGGCCCGGAAGGGAGCAACGGTAGCGTGGTTTCCTGTGTGCCGGAGTGTCCCTGTCGAGCCTCTTAATTAACATTATATAAGGGGTTTTATTATGCTAAGGATGTTTAGAAATCAAAAGAAAATTCTTGCTTTCTTTCTATGGCTTGTAATTGCAGCATTTATTGGTACAATATTTTTAGTTTGGGGAGTTGGTGGTAACAGAGGAAGACAAAAAAATTATGCCATAAAAGTAAATGACTTTGAAATAAGCTTTAATGAATACCAACAAGAGTACGATAAATTTTCTAACACTCTAAAATCACTTCTTGGCGGAGAAATTCCAAACACAATCAATATTAATAAACAGGTAACAGACAGTATAATAGAGAAATACTTATTATTAGATCAAGCAAATAAACTTGGAGTATTTGTCTCTGATGTTGAAGTGTTCAATGAAATAAAAAATATACCATCTTTTCAAACAAATGGACAATTTGATGCAAAAAGGTATGTTGAAATTTTAAGATTAAATGGATTAACTCCTGCTTCTTTCGAAAGATCGATCAAAGCAGATCTTTTAGTTCAAAAAACTAAAAACCTAATTACTCAAAGTGTTTCTGTAAATGAAAATGAAATAAAAAATGAATATATTTATAGAAATAAAACGGCTAAGATTAGTTATATAAAGCTAAATTCCGAAAAATTTAAAAAAGATGTAACTTACAATGATGAAGAATTAAAAGCATACTTTGAAAAAAATAAAGAAGATTATCGTGTACCAGAAAAAATTAAACTGAAATATATCAAGATTGATCCTAAAGATTTTAACAAAGAGATAAAAGTTAGCGATGAAGAAATAGAAAAATACTATCTACAACATACTGATGAATTTATTGAAAAAGAGAAAGTAGCTGCTAAACATATTTTAATAAGAGTAAAAGATTGGAATAATAAAAAAGAAGTAGCAGAAGCTAA
The DNA here is from genome assembly GCF_000010985.1 of Deferribacter desulfuricans SSM1. Taxonomy (NCBI): domain Bacteria; kingdom Pseudomonadati; phylum Deferribacterota; class Deferribacteres; order Deferribacterales; family Deferribacteraceae; genus Deferribacter; species Deferribacter desulfuricans. Next base: position 1,051,457 of record NC_013939.1, on the reverse strand, counting down.
AAAGAAAATTGAAAACATATTACAAAAAATTAAAAAAGGTGCAAAATTTGAAGACTTAGCTAAAAAATATTCCGATGACCCAACGGCTAAAAATGGTGGGGATTTAGGTTATTTTACTAAAGGTCAAATGATTAAAGAGTTTGAAGATGTAGTATTTAAATTGAAACCAGGAGATATCTCAGATATAGTAAAAACTAAATTTGGTTATCACATCATAAAAGTCTATGGCCATAAACCTGAGAAAAAACTAACATTAGATGAAGCTAAACCTTTAATTATTAAGAAATTAAAAACATTAAAAAAAGATTCTTACTTTAAGGAATATGTATTAGATATATATAGAGATATATTAAAAGCTTCAAATATAACAGCATATACTTTAGAACATAAAGATATTCCTGTTTATGAAACTGATTATTTTTCAATGTTTGACAACATTCCGCCCATTGGTAATGATCTAAAATTAAAAACCAAACTTTTTAAACTTGAGACTTCAGAGGTTACAAATATTATCGATATAAATGGAGTTAAATATATATTTGAACTTATTGAAAAGAAAAAATCTTATATACCAAAATTTGAAGATGTTAAAAAAGAGGTTATTAACGATTATATAAATGATAAATCCGTAGAATTAGCCAAAGATAATGCATTAAGTTTGATTAAGAAATACAATGAGTTACAAAAGATAGCTGACAGCAAAAAGCTTTCTATAACAACTACTCCTGACTTTAAAAGGATAGATCCAATACCTGATATCGGCACAAATGAAGAACTTTCCAAAAAAATATTCAATAAAGGTAAAGGGTTATTAGAAACACCTTTTGTTGTGGGAAATAATATATTTATTATAGAAGTTAACAATATCAAATATCCTGATTTTTCTAAGATCACTGAGGATGAGAAAAAAGAGATTGAAAGTTATATTTTATCTATCAAACAGGATGAAGCGCTAAACAGTTATATAGAAAAACTCAAGAACAATGCAAAAATTGAAGTTAATCCATCAATAAAATAATATGTATGAATATTTTTTCTTTTACGGCACCCTCAGATTTGGGTGCCCCGTTTCATCAATTATTTTAAAGACTGCAAAATATATTACAACAATAACACTTCACGGTAATCTCTATTTAACAGAAGATAAATATCCTGTATTTGTACCAGGAAGTTCTGGCACTGTAGTAGGAGATATTTTTGAAGTTCCATCAAACTTAATAACTCAATTAGACGATTATGAAGACATTAACTCTCAATATTCACCTTACAAAAGGGTAAAAATGATAAAAAATAATATCACTTTTTGGGTATATGCAGCAAACGAAAATTTTATCAAACAGTTAAATAAATCTAAAAAGATACCTTCGGGAGATTGGATAAAATTTATAAAGAAACATCGTCATAAATTAGTGGAAAAATAAATCTGAAGCATGTTCATCTATAAATTTTTCAAGTTTTTCTTCAGCTTTTCTGGCAAATTTGCATCTTTTTAAGCTATTTATAAGTTTTTCACATTCAGATATTTTAACCCTACTAATTATCATTTTAGCTTTTAAAATAGCTGACGGGGACATACTCAAATTTCTATAACCTAACCCTAACAAAACAGGGATATATTTAGGATCACCAGCCATTTCACCGCAAACAGTAACTTCTATCCCCCCTTTTTGAGCATCTTTATATATTTTTCTAAGCAATGTTAACACTGCTGGATGAGTTGGTCTATAAAGATAAGCGACATATTCATTATTTCTATCAATACCTAACGTGTATTGAATTAAATCATTAGTCCCTACACTAAAGAAATCCACTTCTTTGTTAATAAGGTGAGTTATCAAAGCCAAAGATGGCAACTCAACCATAACTCCTAATGGGACATTCTCCTTAAACTCTTTCTTTTCATTTTTCAATTCTTCAATACATTCTTCAACAACATTTTTAGCTTGTCTAATTTCTTCAACCCCAGAAATCATAGGAAACATAATTCTGACATCACCAAAGACAGCTGCACGATGTATTGCCTTTATTTGTGTTTTGAAAATATCTTTGAAACGCAACGAATATCTTATAGCCCTTAGACCCATTGCAGGGTTCTGCTCATCAGGATGAGGTAACAAGTTTGATAATTTTTCTCCGCCAAGATCAAATGTCCTGATGGTAATTGGTTTATTTTCATTGCGAAGAACTGCATCCTTTAAAATCTCAAACTGCTCATCTTCTGAAACATCTCCTTTCTCCAAATAAATAAATTCTGTTCTATAAAGACCTATCCCCTTTGCTTTGTATTCATTTGAAATACTTATCTCTTCATTAATTTCAACATTAGAAAAAATATTTACGAATTCTCCATCAACCGTTTTAACTTCAACATCTTTTAACTTCTCTAACTCTTTAACATAATCTCTATATTTTTTCTCTTTGACAATGTAATCTTCAAGCACTTCTTTGTCAGGATCCAAAATAACAACACCATTAAAACCATCAACAATTATAGTGTCATCACTTGATATAATGTTATCTGTGATTTTTTCCAAACCAACAACAGCTGGAATCCCCATTGCTCTTGCAATAATAGATGTATGAGAGATTTTACTTCCAAGATCTATGGCAAAAGCAACAATATTCTGTTTTAACAATGATACCAGCTCAGAAGGGGAAAGATCATGAGCTATAGCAATTCTTGCTTCTCCACTTGTTTCTTTAAAAACAAAGCCATCATTAGTCATAAATCGTATTATTTTATCAACTATATGCTTCACATCATTTTTCTTCTCTTTTATATAGGGATCTTCTGTTTTTTCAAAAATATTTATAAGCTTTCTCGAAACTTTCCATAAGGCATATTCAGCATTAACTTTTTCATTTTTAATAAATCTTTCAGTTTCACCAATTAGCATATCATCTTTTAATAAAAGTAAATAAACATCAAAAATAAACGAGTGCTCTTCACCAAGGTCTTGTAAACTCAACTCTTTTACATGTTTAATATATTCTTCAGTTTTTTTAATAGCTTCTTTAAATTTCTTTATTTCAAAAGCAATATTACTTTCATTTATTTTAATTTTTTTAATTTTTGTTAACTTTCTATCAATAAAAAAAGCTTTACCAACAGCTATACCTTCACTTACACCTATACCTTTCAATACTATCACTTATCTTCTCCAAATTTATTCTTTACCAAATTTACTAATTCTGTTAATGCCTTCTCCGCATCATCTCCAACAGCTTTTATTTTAACTTTAGATCCTTTAGGAGCTGCAAGCATTAAAATACCCATAATACTTTTACCATTAACTTCTAACCCGTCCTTTTCAATAAAAATATTTGAGTTATACTTAGCAGCTTCTTTAACAAATGAAGCAGCTGCTCTTGCATGCATCCCTAATTCATTTAATATTTCAACTTCCATCTCTTTAATCTCAGCCATCTCACACCCCAAAAGATACTTTTAATATTAATACAATCAACATAGCTACAACAACACTATATATTATATCTATTTTTTTAGCTAAAATTGTACCCGCTAGAAAAAATCCAAAACTTAAAGCATAAATAGTAATATTGTTTTCAAACCCACTTTTATGAATAATTAAAACAATAATAATTCCCAACATAAAAGAAGTAAAAATATCAAAATAACTCGACCACTTATTAAATAATATTTTATTAAACCATTGAATAGTTTCTTTACCATAGCTAAATCCTATATCAAAACCCCTAAACAAAAAGAAAAAATGAAAGAAATTAAAAAAGAACAGATATAAAATAATTGCAAACAAAGGGTTATAAAATGCTAAAACAACAGCTATAACAAAAGATGCTGGTCTTAATGCATGCCAAAAAAAACTATCCCCTAATGCCCCAAAAGCTGACGAATAAATCTTTTTATACTGTTCAGGGTCACCTTTATCTAAGAACTCTCTAAACCAAACACCAACAACAAACATTAACAAAAACGGGTGCGTATTAAAGTAATTTATCTCTTTTTTTATAACTTTATCTGGTATATTGAAGGATTCCTCTTTATTTATCTCCTCCAACATATATGCAAAACCAGTCCCTTGCATATTTTCGTAATTCCAATTCCCCTGATAAAATAAACTTTTCAAAACTCTTTTTATCTTTTTCATATCAAAAACCAACCCATAATAATACCTAATGTAAATATCAAATATTTAACAACACTCTTGAAACTTAAAAATCTAATCAAATAACCAGATGCAAAACAAATAATCAAAATCAAAAAGCTATTTAAATCTTTATCAAAAGAAAATTTAATATTAATAGAAACTATTTGAGTATAAATATAATATACTAAAAAGAATATCGCATTATAAATTATTACCCCTCTGAAAAAAGATAAAATCACTCCCCATGATATAACTTTAGATATTGGGAAATTATAACCTTTAACTCTATTTTTTAAATATATATTCTGATTGATTTTTCTCACAATTAAATCAGTAAAAGTAACTGGGAATGAAAAAATTATTACTAATGTTATTAGTATAAAAAGCTTATATACATTATCAACGTTTATATAAGTCAAGACTAAACAAGCCACATAAGTCATAAAAGAATCATCTCTTGGGATATGAGTACCAACGGGTAAGTCTATTAAACCAATTAACTCAAATAAGATTCCCACTAAGAAAATAGTGTAAAAATTACCAAAAAGCAGCCCAATAAACATCGCAATAAAGATAGGTCTTGAAATCATCAAGTTTAAAGCAGAGTTTCTATCTACAGATATTAATCCAGAAATTAATAACATTAAAAAATATTTCATCATAACAACTTATCAAAATTATTTATATCAACACTTGTTTCCCATGGTAACTTTTTAATATAAATCATATAATTTTGTCTAAGCTCACAAAGCATACTTATTTCATCTTTTGTCAGAAACACTGTATCAGAAACCTCTATTTTATGTTTTCTATTAGCAACACAGCCTATATTGATATATATATCATCATTTAAAATATCTTTTAAGCTATAAAGTGTTGCCACATCTTCAAAAAGCACTAGTAATGAATCATTTATTTGTGATGGGTCAAAACTCTTTTTAAATTCATCTTTGCATTTAAAATCTAATTTAACATCGCTTGGCGTTATACTTGAATAAATGGTTTTCTTCAACATATCGTTACATATATTATCACTCACTATTATTACGTTTTTAATTTTATAATATTTTATCCACCCCTCTATAACTTGCCCATGTATAAGTCTATCATCAACTCTAAAAATTATACGTTTAACCATTTAATAAATCACCTGGCCTTTTTATGCTGTCTTTACCCCTCTCAACAATCTTCTTTGCAATGTCAGTAACATCGTTATTCTCTTCTCTTAAAGTCAAAGCCTTAATCAACATAGGAAGATTAACTCCAGTCACCACATCAACATTATCTTCATTCATATATGCCATTGCAATATTTGTGGGGCTACCACCAAACATATCTGTTAAAATCAAAAGCCCAGATTCTCTATATTTGATAATATACTCTTCCAATATTTCCGCTATATCATTTAAAGATGAACCACTTTGCACTGGCAGTATCTCAACTCTATCTTTTTTTCCAAGAATCATCTCAGCTGTCTTTAATAGTGCCAAACCTAATGAACCGTGTGTTAAAAGAACAATTCCAATCATCTTTTCACCTTTCTATATCTCTATGTTTAATTTTGACATTAATATCTGTTCTTTTCTTAATATATTCATAAATAAACTCCGCAATTACAACAGATCTATGTTTCCCACCTGTACACCCTATTGATATAGTCAAAAACCTCTTACCCTCTTTAATATAGTTTGGAATCAAAAAATTTAAAAGTGATTTTATTTTAACTAAGAATTTTCTACTCCTTTTATCTTTAAACACATAATCTTTTATCCTCTTATCAAGACCTGTTAAAGGTCTCAACTCTTCTATATAATGAGGATTTTTTAAAAATCTTACATCAAAAACCATATCAGATTCTGTTGGTAAACCATATTTAAAACCAAACGATTGAATAATTATTGTAAAAGAAGTTTCAAAAAACTTTGAAAACATTTCATAAATATTACTTGAAAGTTCATTCACATTAAATCTTGTAGTGTCTATCACAAAATCAGACAAGTCTTTTATTTTCTTTAAAAGTTCCCTTTCTTTTTGAATTGATACAATTAAATCATCACCTAAAGGGTGTTTCCTTCTAGTCTCTTTAAAACGATTAACTAAAATTGAATCATCAGCATCTAAGAAAAGTAACTTAGCATTATATTTATCTTTAATATTTTTTATGAAATCAAAAGCTTTATCAAAATCTTTGTTTCTTACATCTATAACCAGAGCAACTTTAGGTATTTCAATATTAAAATCAAATGCAAATTGGAAAAACTTCTCACCCAAAAAAATAGGCAAATTATCTACAGTGTAAAAACCTAAATCTTCAAAAGCCTTAGCAGCTGTTGATTTCCCTGCTCCCGATAACCCAGTAATAATAACAACAGAATGATCTTTATTCATTCAACCCCTTTTTTATAGAAAACATTTTTCATTAATTTAGCCTGTTTTTCCTTTATAGCTTTGTTTATCTTTTCATTTAGTTCCACAGCAGCATCAAAACCCATAAGTTTTAACAAATGATTTCTTGCTGCAGCCTCTACAATTATTGCAATATTTCTACCCGGTGAAACAGGAATATTTAATAAAGGTAATTCTACATCAAGCAAATTAAATGTATTTTTATCAATACCTAATCTATCGTAATCACCTTCTTTATCCCAATCAATCAACTTAACAACTACTTCTACTTTTTTCCTTAATCTTATTGAGCCAATACCATACATCTCTTTTATATTCAATATCCCCAACCCTCTAACTTCCAAATGATTTACCAACAAATCATCACCAAAACCCACCAAAAAATCCTGCTTCCTCTTTATAATCACAACATCATCAGCTACCAATCGGTGGCCTCTTTTTACAAGTTCTAACGCACATTCACTTTTACCTATACCACTTCTCCCCATTATCAAAACACCAACGCCATGTACATCCACTAACACACCATGAACGTTTGTAGTAGGAGCTAGCTTTTCCTCTAAATAAGAAGAAATTTCACTAATAGCCACAGAACTTTTTAAAGGAGTTTTAAGAATTGGGATAGAACATTCTTTGCATGCATCTATAACAACTTTTGGGATATGCTGATTTTTTGTCACCACAAAACAAGAAATATTTTTTTTACATAAACCCAATATCGCATTATACCTTTGCTTTAAATGCAAGGTATTTAAATAAGAAATTTCAGTATTTCCTAATATTTGGACTCTACCCTCATGAATATGATCAGTATATCCAGCTAAACCTAACCCAGGTTTTTGAATCCTATGGTTATTTATAAATTTTTCATGTATATGTTTCTTACCATAAATAAGCTTTAATTTTAAACCTTCAGCTTCCGGTGCTAATAACTCTGAAACCGGTATAGATTTCATTACAATTTATTTTCCTCTTCAACTAAAATATCTATAACTTTTTTAGCAGAATCTTGTTCTAATGCTCTCTTTTTGAAATCAGTCATTTTTACTAATCTCGATATTCTTGCCAATGCCTTAAGGTGTAATTGCATCTTATTTGCAGGAGCTATTACCACAAAAAATAGTTTTACAGGCAAATTATCTACAGCTTGAAAATCTTGTCCAACTTTAGATATGGCTATAATCATTTTTATGTCATCTAAATTAGCCAGTTTTGCGTGGGGGATAGCAACTTCTTCCCCCACAGCAGTAGAACTCAAAAGTTCTCTTTCATATAACGCTTCAAAAATTGCTTGAGAGTCAGATATTGCATCCAACTCTCTAAATTTTTCTGCAAACAATTTCAATAACGCATCTTTATCTAATTTTTCATCTATGAATATCACATGCTTTTCATCAACATAATCAGATATTTTCATTATTTCTCCCTTTTTATGGCTCGATTAATCCAATATTTCCATCATCTCTATGATAAACAACATTTACCTCACCAGTTTCTGCATTTCTAAACACAAAAAAGTTTTTATTCAAAAGCTCCATTTGCATAACAGCCTCGTCAATTGTCATAGGTTTTGCTGGAATCTGTTTTGAAATAATAGTCTTAGGGTTATCTGATTCAATTGTTTCTGAATCAATTACGTTGAGTTTTAATGATGATTCACTATTTGTATCCATTATCTTTTTATTCTTTAATTTCTCTTTATATTTCACTAACTGTTTCTCAATTTTATCTACAGCAAGATCAATAGAGGCATACAAATCCTCTGATTTTTCAAGCCCTTTTAAAAAAACACCTTTTGCATCAACCAGAATTTCTGCAATATGTACATTTTTTTGTATTTCTAACAATACATGAACATCTATAATCTGGTCAAAATAGCGCTTAATCTTTGAAACCTTTTTTTCAACATAACTCCTAATTGCATCAGTCAACTCAATATTCCTTGCAGTGATTTGAATATTCATAAGACCTCCTATTTTATTTTTCTTTTACTTGTAGCTGGTATTCCTAATTCATCTCTATATTTTGCTACTGTTCTCCTAGCAATTTTTATACCTTTTTTTGCCAAAATTTCCACAATTTTTTCATCACTAAAAGGTTTCCTTTTATCCTCTTTATCAATAATATCTTTAATCAGCTCTTTAATATCATCAACACTCACAGCACCGTTAGCTGTATCAAAACCTTTTATGAAAAAGTTTTTTATCTCAAATATACCATATTCACAAGCAAGATACTTATTTGAAGTAACTCTACTAACTGTTGATTCGTGAAGTCCTGTGGCCTCTGACACATCTTTCAATTTTAAAGGTTTTAACCTATTGTCACCTTCCATAAAAAACTTTTTTTGATGTTCTACAATAAATTCAACAACCTGAAGAATAGCCTTTTTCCTTTGATTTAAACTCTTTATAATCCAAAGTGCATTTTTAATTTTATTCTCTACATACTCTTTAGTGTTTTCATCCAAATTATTATTCTTTAACATTTTGAGATAATAACTATTCAATTTTATTGAAGGTATATGCTCTTCATTTAACTTTACTTCCAACCCATTTTTAGTTTTTATAACATAAACATCAGGAATAACATAAACCGTGCTATCAGAAAATTTGAGTCCAGGTTTAGGATCTACCCTTTTTATCAAATTAAGCAGATAATCAAAATAACTTTTTTCAATCTCAAGTTCCTTTAAAATCTTTGAATAATCATTATTTATCAATTCATCCTCATAATTTTCTAAAAGTTCTGAGATATAGTAGATATCAACATCTGAAACATTAAAATCTCTCAACTGTATCAGTAAACACTCTTTCAAATCTCTTGCAGCTATCCCTGAAGGTTCAAACTGTTGAATCCTCTTTAAAACTTCCAAAAACTTTTCTTTAGTAACCCCTAGATACTCAACAGACTCATCAATATCTAATCTGAAATAACCATTTTCAGTAAGATTACCAATAATATACTCACCAATCCTATAATCTTCATCTTTTAACCCAGAAATATTTAACTGAAATAATAAATGACTATATAAATCAGGCTTTTTACTCACAAATTTTTCAAAGTTAATATCCTCATCTTCAGCTACATAATATTTATACTCATCATCAGAAAAAAATGACTCCCATTCCACTTTCTGTAATTCTTTTAGATATGCATCAACTTCTTCTGTATCATTTTTTAAAATATCCTCTTTATTTACGACCTCTTCTAACACAGGATTCTCTTCTAAAATGCCATTTAACTCTTGAGTTAATTCAAACATTGGAAGCTGCAATATATTTAATGATTGTTTCATTTGTGGAGTTATAAGAAGTTTTTGACTTAATTTAGTATTAACAGAAACATCTAATTTTCCCATCTAAATGGTGTACCCCTCTCCTAAATACGTCTTTTTAACCTTTTCATCATTAATTATCTTATCTGGATCTCCATGAGTTAATATCTTACCTTGATACATAATATAAGCTCTATCTGTTATCTGTAAAGTTTCTCTTACATTATGGTCTGTTATTAAAATACCAATCCCCATTTTTTTTAATCTTTCAATCATTTTCTGTATTTCTTGTACTGAAATGGGATCTATTCCCGCAAAAGGCTCATCTAACAAAATTATTTCTGGCTCAATTGAAAGACATCTTGCAATTTCGACCCTTCTTTTTTCACCACCACTTAATGCATAACCGATAGTATCCCTTACATGATTTAAACCAAACTCCTCTATCAATCTCTCAGTTCTTTCTTCAATGATCTTTTTATCTTTAAATTTAAACTCCATTGCCGCATAAATGTTTTCATAAACAGTTAATTTTCTAAAGACTGAAATCTCTTGCGGGAGATACCCTATCCCTAAAGAAGCTCGCTTATAAATTGGTAATCCCGTAATATTTTCACCTTTATAATAAATTTCACCCCCATCAGATTTTATAATACCAACAATCATATAAAAAGTAGTTGTTTTACCAGCACCATTTGGACCTAATAACCCAACAACTTCCCCTTTAGAAAGTTCTAAACTGACACCATCAACCACATACCTTTTCTTGTATCTTTTCTTTAAATTTTTTGCTTCAAGCATGAATAACCTTTATTTATTTTTTTCAGGAGAAAAAATTATCTTAACCTTTTGATTGTTTTTATTTTTTACTTCAACCCTCTTCTCTTTATTAAAATAAACAACTTTATCCCCTTCAAGATAGTTTTTATCCTGCCATATTTTAACATTACCTTCTAAGGTTAAAACGTCTTTTTTTAAATCAAAGATGGCATTATTTGAAATGGAAGTCATATTATCTTTTACTATTTGTACATTTCCATTACACACTATTTTTACAGGTTTATTATCATTATCTAAATAAACATACATCAAATCACTTTTAATCGTTGTATTGTCATAAAAAGCGTTAACATCCCCTTTAAAAATAGATAACTTTTTATTCACATCATAAGAAAGCTCTTTAGAAGTTATTTGCACATTATTTTCTGCAAACAAAATGTTTATAAAAACAAAAAATACTATGAATATCTTAAATAACACCCTCATAACTAACCTCAACATTTCCCAAAAATTTCAAAACATTTTTATTATAATCATAAATAACCTTATTAGACTTAATATACCCTTTTTTATCTTCAATTACAAGTTTACCATCAACTTCTAAAAGCTTTGTTTTTACCCTATAAACACCAATAGCTTCATCAATTGTTCTCAAAGATATATCATTAAATTTACCAACAATTTTACCATTCAATATGACTTTTTCCTCTAAATAATATGTGCATTTATTTGATTGTAATTTCAATTCATCATCACCCTTTTTATAAAATAAATCACATTCTACCAAATCTACCCTATTATTGTTTTTATAATATTTAGCTTCTTTTGCCGAAATCTTATAAAACTCAAAATCTGAAATCCTCTTAGTCATTTCAAACTGTTTCACACTAATAACATCTTTTTTTATATTCAACTGCTTATACTTTATCTTACTCTTAAAATAAGAATTTACAAAGGATATTAAAACTACAAAAACAATTAAAATTAATAAATATCTAAAACTTTTTCCCACTGGCCATTTCTCTTTATTATTTCCTCAATAAAATATCTCACTGCACCCTTCCCCCCTTCAATAGGAACAACCATATCAACAACATCCTTTACGTATTCCGGAGCATCACTAACAGTTGCAGAGAAACCTACCTTTTTTAACAAAGCGATATCATTTATATCATCACCTATATAAGCTGCATCTTCATCAATAAAACCATATCTACTTTTTATTTTTTCATATTCAGCAACTTTATCAGATAAACCTTGATATATATTTTCAATCCCTAATTCAAGACATCTAAACTCAGTAACTTTTGAATCTCTACCGGTAAGAATAAAAAGTTCATAACCTAATTTTTGAGCAAGTTTAATACCTAAACCGTCGCGGACATGAAAATTTTTGATTTCACCATGTTTTTCACTATATATGATTGCACCATCAGTTAAAACACCATCAACATCCAAAAAAATATATTTAATCATACAATCCCCGACTTTAATAAGTCATGTAAATGAACTATACCATATGGTCTTTTTTTATCATCAATTACTATGAGGCTTGTTATAGAATATTTTTCCATTATTTGTAATGCCTTGGCTGCCAAAGAATCTTCATCAATTGTTTTTGGATTTTTAGAAGCAATATCCATAACATTTCTTTCAAAAAGATCTTTATACTTCTCCAACCCTCTTCTTAAATCACCATCAGTTAAAACGCCAATAAGAGCTCCATTGTCATCAACAATCGTAGTACATCCAAAACCTTTTGAGCTCATCTCTAAAATAGCTTCTGTCACAGTCACATCACTTTTTACAACAGGTACTTTATCTCCCATATGGAATATATCAGAAACCTTTAGGAGTAATCTTTTACCTAAACTACCAGATGGATGAAATAAAGCAAAATCCTCTTCTTTAAACCCTCTTTTTTCCAGTAAAGCAACTGCTAATGCATCTCCTAAAGCAAGTGCAGCAGTAGTGCTTGCTGTGGGGGCCAAATTCAACGGACAGGCCTCCTTCTCCACTGAAGCATCCAAAACACAGTCACTTCTTTTAGCTAAAGTAGAGTTTAATCTACCCACTATTGATATCAAAGGCACACCTAATCTCTTTATTATTGGTAAGATAGAAACTAGCTCATCTGTTTCTCCACTATTGGAAATAGCTAAAACCACATCCCCTTTTACAATCATACCCAAATCACCGTGAACACCTTCAGCTGGATGTAAAAAAAGCGAAGGTGTACCTGTAGAAGCAAAAGTTGAAGCAATCTTTTTACCAATTAAACCAGATTTGCCCATCCCAGTAACTACTAATCTCCCTTTGCAATTGTAAATAATATCTACTGCTTTTACAAAATCATCATTTAATTTTTCAATTAAAGAATAAATTGCATCAGCTTCAATTTTTAGAGCTTTTTTAGCAATATCTATCACATCCATAATGTATCCCAAATTCTTTTTATTTCATCAAAAAGCTTTTCAGTCATTTGAAAATCGAGCATATTAGCTCCATCACATAAAGCGCTATCAGGATCTGGGTGTATCTCCATAAATAATCCATCTACACCACAAGCTACAGCAGCACGTGCTAAATAAGGTGCAAATCTTCTTTCACCACTAGAAGCAAAACCTTTACCACCAGGTAGTTGCACAGAATGCGTAACATCAAATATTATATTATCACAAAATTCCTTCATAATTGGAAAACTTCTATAATCTACAACCAAGTTATTATAGCCAAAACTATACCCTCTTTCTGTAATCATAATTTCTTTTGCACCAAAATATGTTAATTTTTCAACGACATTTTTCATGTCCCACGGTGCCATAAATTGCCCTTTTTTTACATTAACTATCTTCCCGCTTTTGGCAGCAGCTTTTAAAATATCCGTTTGTCTACATAAAAAAGCGGGTACCTGCAAAATATCCACATAATCCTTAATTATATCGGCTTCCTTTTCTGAATGAAAATCTGTTAAAATCTTAACACCAAACTTTTCTTTTAACTTAATAAAAAACTCCACCCCTTTTTCAATGCCAGGCCCTCTATATGAATGCACAGAACTTCTATTTGCTTTGTCATAAGAGGTCTTATAAACATATTCAAAACCGTATTTTTCACACAACTTTTTTAAAAATTCACAAGTTTTGAAAGCTATATTATCATTCTCATAAACACAAGGACCTGCAATAATAAGCATTACTCTTTATTCTCCATATCTTTTTTTTCAAGTTTATAATTAAATGAAGCTTTTACAAAATCTTTAAATAATGGATGTGGAGATAAAGGTCTTGACTTAAATTCTGGATGAAACTGGCAACCCAAAAACCATCTATGAGCTTTTAATTCAATAATTTCTACTAAATCCCTATCTGGATTTATTCCAGAAATATGTAATCCTGCTTTTTTAAAATCATCTAAATATTTATTATTAAATTCTAATCTGTGTCTATGTCTCTCTTTAATATCTTCCTGCTGATAAGCTTTAAATGCTAATGAATCTCTAACCAATTTGCATTTATAGGCTCCAAGTCTCATTGTTCCGCCGAGCTGTTTTAAGTTTTTCTGCTCCTGCATATAATCTATCACTGGATATGGTGTTTTTGGATCAAATTCAACACTGTTTGCTCCTTCGTATTTCATAACGTTTCTTGCAAACTCAATTACAGAACATTGCATACCAAGACATATGCCAAAAAACGGGATATCTTTATTTCTGGCATAATTGACTGCATTTATTTTACCTTCTATCCCTCTATCACCAAAGCCACCTGGAACCAAAATACCATCTACATCTTCTAAGTATTTACTAACATTTCCACACTCTAAATCCTCTGCATCAATCCATTTTATTTCAACTTTTAATTTATTGGCTATACCACCATGAATTAAAGCTTCATTTAAACTAATATATGCATCTTTAAGATTTATATACTTCCCAACAACACCGATAGTCACTGTATCTTCAGGATTTTTTAACCTATAAACAACATCTTCCCAGGCACTAAGATCAATATCCCTTTCTTCCATCTTTAACTTTTCTAAAACAATCTTATCAATACCCTCTTTATGTAACAACAGAGGAACTTGATAAATAGTTGAAGCGTCAATAGCATTAATAACTGCATTTTTTGAAACATTACAAAAGAGTGCTATCTTTTTTCTTATTGATTCATCAAGAGGGTATTCAGATCTACATACTAAAATATCTGGTTGAATACCAATTTCCCTCAATTCTTTTACAGAATGCTGTGTTGGCTTTGTTTTCAATTCACCAGCACTCTTTATATAAGGTACTAATGTAACATGGACATAAACCACATCATTCTCATTCAAATCATATTTCATCTGTCTAATCGCTTCTAAAAATGGTAAACTTTCTATATCTCCAACTGTCCCCCCAATTTCGGTAATAACAATATCATAGTCTTCTGAAAGCTTGTAAATATTCTCTTTAATTTCATCAGTAACATGAGGTATAACTTGAACAGTTGCACCTAAATAATCACCACGTCTCTCTTTATTAATTACATTATAATAAATTTTACCAGTTGTTACATTACACTCTCTACTTGTAGATGTTGATAAAAACCTCTCATAATGCCCTAAATCGAGATCTGTTTCAGCACCATCATCAGTCACATAAACCTCACCGTGCTGAAATGGACTCATAGTACCAGGATCAACATTTAAATATGGATCAAACTTTTTTATTAAAACCTTATAACCTCTACTCTCCAAAAGAGTTCCAATTGATGCTGCTGTAATACCTTTACCTAAAGAAGATAAAACACCGCCAGTCACAAATATAAATTTAGCCATTATCAATCTCCTTTGCTATTTCTTCAGCTTTTTTGACATCCTCCATAGTATCTACACATACAGGTTTATAATCTGTCATTAAAACCCTTATTTTATCCCCATTTTCTAAAACTCTTAACTGTTCCAGTTTTTCACATTTTTCTAATTCACCTTCACCCATTTCTGTAAATTTAAACAAATAATTTTTTCTAAATCCGTATATCCCAATATGTTTTTTATACATTATTTTATTATCATCTCTTACAAAAGGGATCATCTGTCTTGAAAAATAAAGTGCATCATTATTTTTATCCACAACAACTTTTACTACATTAGGATCTGAAGCTTCTTCTTCTGCAATTTCACAACAAGCTGTTATCATATTTATATCGGAATTTGCAACCATACTATCAATTAAATCATTTATTAATTTTGGGTCAATAAAAGGTTCATCACCTTGCACATTAATAATTATGTCATCATCTATATACTTTGCAACTTTTGCAACCCTATCACTACCTGTTTTAATATTTTTATCACTCATAACACATTCAAGACCATCAATTTTTTCACATTCTTCTAAAATTCTAACATCATCAGTAACAACAATTACTCTATCCGCTTTAGATAATAAACATCTTGATGCAACACGATTTATCATAGTAACACCGTTTATTTTAACCAAAGGTTTGCCAGGTAATCTTGTGGAATCATATCTTGCAGGAATTATTACTGTAGCCATACTCTCTCCTTATAATTTTGCACAAACAGCAATAGCATAATCTTTGGAATGCGATATAGAAATTTTTAAATCATCTCTAACCACACCTTTTATTTTCACAAAAGGTTTACCAGTTTTGCTGTTTAATATCTCTATATTTGTATATGATAATATTTTTTTATCTTCACATTTAACAACTGCTTCTTTTGCTGCAAAACGCCCAGCTAAATAAAAATATTTACTTCCCTCTTTTTCCATAAATATTTTTTTTTCAGTATTGGATAAAATTTTATCTAAAAACTTTTCACCATATTTTAAATAAGCTTTCTTTATCCTTGATATTTCAATAATATCACAACCAAGCATTTATTAGCATTCCAATGAATGTTTACAAATTAAATCCTTCATCTCTTTAACAGCTTCTTTGATACCCACATAAATCGATCTTGCAATAATTGAGTGACCAATATTAAGCTCATATAACTCTTTAATTTTAACAATATCTATTACATTATAATAATCAAGTCCATGCCCCGCATTTACTATAAAACCAAGATTTTTAGCTACTTTTGCTGCCAGTTTTAATCTTTTTAATTCTTTTAATCTGTTTTCACTTTTAGCATCAGCATAAGCACCAGTATGCAATTCAACAAATCTTGCCCCAGTATAAATCGCTTTTTCAAGCTGTGCCTCATCAGGATCAATAAAAATAGAAACTTCTATCCCCTCATCTCTTAATTTTGAAACAGTGTCTTTAACCAGCTCAAAATTAGAAATAACATCTAAACCACCTTCAGTCGTTAATTCCTCTCTTTTTTCAGGAACCAAAGTACACATATCTGGTTTAACTTTCAAAGCTATATCTATAATCTCTTCATTACAAGCCATCTCTAAATTTAGCCTCGTCTTTACAATATCTCTCAACAAATAGAGGTCTCTATCTTGGATATGTCTTCTATCCTCTCTTAAATGTATGGTAATACCATCAGCTCCACCAAGCTCAGCCAACACTGCAGCTCTCACAGGATCAGGTTCTATTGAGAGCCTAGCCTGTCTAACTGTGGCAACATGATCCACATTAACTCCTAACTTTATCATTTAATCCTCCACAAATTATTCAGCTTTACTCTTATTTTTGTTTATATCTTCAATAGCAACTTCGCATATCCTATCTATATACATATCTATTTTATCTTCATAAATTGCTTCAACCATAATTCGCAATTTATTTTCCGTGCCAGAATATCTAACCAAAACTCTGCCATCACCCTGCAATTCATTTTCAATTTCATCGATAACATTTTTTAGTTTTGAAAGTTTTTCCAAAGGTACCTTCTCATCAACAGGTAAATTCTTTAATTTTTGAGGGTATACTTCAATAAACTTCTTAATTCTATTTAATGTTTCTCCTGATTTTACTAATACTTTAAGTAACTGTAATGCACTTATCAAGCCATCCCCTGTAGTATTATAATCACTAAAAATTATATGACCTGATTGCTCACCACCTAAATTATACCCACCTTTTAGCATCTCTTCTAATACGTATCTATCTCCCACTTGGCTTCTGATAATTTTTATCCCTTCCCTTTTTAAAGAATTTTCAAAACCGATATTACTCATAACAGTTGCAACAACAGTAGAGTTATTCAATAAACCCTGCTTATTCATATAATTCGCGCAAATTCCCATTATATAATCACCATCTACAACTTCACCTTTTTCATCAACAAAAATAACCCTATCACCATCACCGTCAAAGCTTATGCCTAAATCTGCATTATTTTTTATAACTTCCCCTTGCAGCTTTTCGGGATTAACAGCCCCACAACCATCATTTATATTAAAACCGTTTGGCTTATCGTTTATAACTATCACATCAGCACCCAACTCAGATATTGCCATTGGAGCTACTTTATATGTCGCCCCATTAGCACAATCAATAACTATTTTTAAACCCTTCAAATCTATATCTCTATCAAAAGTTGACTTAACGTATTCAACATATCTACCAATAGCTGTTTCGATTCTATAAGCTTTCCCAATATTTGATGGAGAAAGATCAAAATTATCCTTTTCAATTAACTTTTCAATTTCAAGCTCAAGTTCATCATTTAACTTATAACCATCAGGTCCAAAAAATTTAATACCATTATCATAATAAGGATTATGAGAAGCAGAAATTACCACCCCAGCATCTGCTCTTAAGCTTTTTGTAATAAAAGCGATAGCAGGCGTAGGCAATACCCCAAGTAACACCGCATCAACTCCAACAGAACAAATACCTGATACAATTGCATTTTCAAACATATATCCTGAAATTCTGGTATCTTTCCCAATAACAATTTTATGTTTCCTATTTCCATTTTTAAAAATTGTCGCTATAGCTTTACCCAATTTTAGAGCAAAATCTGAAACCATAGGATAAATATTTGCTCTACCTCTTATGCCATCAGTGCCAAAAAACTTTCTCATTATTCTACCTCAACCCTAACTTTAGAAGGTTTCAAACTAATAACCTTTAAATTTTCTTTTATTTCATAATTAACAGGTAAAAGGTATCTACCTTTCTTATTTAAGTTAGAGACATCTACATAAACTTTAATTAATCCTTGCAACTTTTTATCATCCAGTAAATCTTTTCGCCCTTTAACAATAATGTTAACAAAATCATCTAACAATTTTAACCGCATATCACCAGATTGATTAATAATATTTACTGGTAATTTAACACTTTTCTTATCTATATCTTCCATAAATTTAACCACCACATCAATATAAGAGGGATCTATCTCCATAATCCCTTGACTTTTTCTTAATGCAATATTGTAAGTTAAATCTTTATATTTATTAGTCAAATCAATAGGAAGTGTTTCTATAGTTTTCATCTCACTAATATTATTTTTTGCCCCTTTTACAACTACAGTATCAGGATAAACTTTAATACTTTTCACTTTATACCCTAACTTTGGTGAGCCAATAAAAACAGGAACCACCTTCAATCTCTTTTCTATCAATTTATCTATAGTTATGATAATAACCCTTGGCTCTACTTTTAAAAGCTCTACCCCTTTAGGAATAATTACATCTTGATTAGATATAGGGTATTTATTCTTGCCATACTTTAACATATCAGCATTTATTTTCACCTTTAAATCATTAAAAGAAAGATTTTTCAACACATAGTCGGGGCCCTTAACAGTAACTCTAACAAGATTCGTATCATAAACAGCAATCAAACCTTTATTCAAATTATCCAGCACTATAGGAACATCATAAGTTGCTTCTTTATAATCCGAGGTAACAACCAAAAACCATAAAAATAACGCTAAAACAACACTAATTAATTTTAACTCAAAATTTTTAAGCAGCAGATTCATCTGTAATCCCTAATAATGATACAAGTGTATTTTTTAGCATCTCAGCATCTAACTCTGTTGAAATCCTACCATTTGCTGATACAGCAATAGTTCCTCTTTCTTCACTTACAACAATACTCACAGCATCTGTTTCCTCTGTAATGCCAATTGCTGCTCTATGTCTGGTTCCAAAAGCTTTATCCAAATCAACCCTCTTTGTTAAAGGCAATATTGCACCAGCATAAACTATTCTATCTTCTTTAATTATCACTGCGCCATCATGTAATGGTGAGTAAGGTATAAAAATACTAAGCAATATCTCCTTTGTAACCAAAGAATCAACTTTTTGCATACTTTGCACATAATGTGATAAATCAGTATTTCGCTCAATGACTATTAATGCACCAATCTGTCTATTAGCCAAAATCGTGCAAGCTTTAACAATTTCGTCTACAACAGCTACTCTTCTTTGTGCAAAATTACCAAAAATACCTGTTTCACCAAGAGCAGCTAAAGCTCTTCTAATCTCTGGCTGGAACAGTATAATGATAGTTAAAAACAAATAACCAGAAAAATTGCTCAACATCCAGCTTGTTGCCTTTAACCCCAAAAATTTAGAAATAAAAGAAAAAAGTAATAAAAAAACTATTCCAAAAAACATGTTAAAGGCTCTTGTGCCTTTAATCAAGAGCAATAAACGGTAGATTACAAAACTAATAATTGTAATATCTATCAAATCTATTAATGAGAAGTCTTTAATTATTTCAAGCATTTAACTCAACCTTGCTATAATATTCTGCTATCTTAGCTATATCTTTAGCATACTTTACTTCATGAGTTCTAATAAAATTAGCACCTTTAATCATTGCCAAAAATTCTATTGCTTTACTTGGCACATCCCTTTCTTCTGGCGTTTTATCTATAATTTTGCCAATCATAGATTTTCTTGAAACACCAATAAACAATGGGTAACCTAAAGTTTTAATCTCTTCTAAATATTTCAAAATTAAATAATTATCATCCAAAGTTTTTCCAAAACCAAAACCTGGATCCAGCATTATACTATTTTTAGAAACCCCACATTTTAAAGCAATATCTATAGATTTTTTCAAATAAAGTTTAATATCTTCCAATAAATTATTATAAGTTGGGTTATCCTGCATATTCTTAGGAGTTCCTTTAATATGCATCAAACACACACCACACCCGTATCTGGCACATACCTCAGCCATATTGTTATCAAAATTAAATCCACTAATATCATTTATAATATGAACACCTTCCTTTAAGGCAAACTCTGCAACTACAGATTTATAAGTATCCACCGATACTACAAAACCTTTTTCTAGTGAACGTTTAATAGCATAAGCAATCCTTTTTATTTCATTTTTTGCCGAAACAGGTTCTGCTCCAGGTCTTGTAGATTCTCCACCTATATCCACAATTTTAATTTCATTTTCTAAAAAATAGTCTAACCTAGCATCAATACTCTTTTCACCCAAATACTTACCACCATCACTAAATGAATCTGGTGTGACATTTAATATCCCAACAATATATGGTTTATCCAAAGGCAATCTAACATCTTTAGCTACAAAATAAGAGGTCTCTTTCTGCTTTAACAATTGCTCCAGTTCAATTGCTAATTTATCAAGATTAAAAGGTTGAAGTTTTAATTTTCTTATCAGATTTCTAATACTTTTTTTTGTAATTAACAGTAACGCATCTGTCTTTTCAATTTTACAAGTAACTGCACCTTTTGCTACAGCTACATCGGCACCTACTGCTAAAGCCTCCTGTTTTAAAATATTTGCTTGTCCAGGAGTTAGATTTAATATTTTTAAACATAAAATTTCACCTTTTTCATGTAAAGACAAGGCATAATCATCAACACCTATCTTTTTTAATTCAAAGATTAATCTATTTTTATCTGGTTTTACTTCAAATATTTTAAACATCTTCTAATTCTTTACTTTCTCCTTCATCCAAATTATTTTTATTTTTTGATCTTGCTATAATCTCATCTATCTCTTTTCCATCGATAGTTTCTTTCTCAAGCAACAAGTTAGCAGTTGCATGTAAAACGTCTATATTCTCTTTTAAAATGTTTAACGATCTCTTATAGTTGTTCATAACTATAGACTTTATTTCCTCATCTATCATAATTGCTGTTTTCTCGCTAAACTCCCTTGCTGTGGCCAACTCTTTACCCAAAAACACAGCCTCATCCTTTTTACCTAAAGCAAGAGGTCCCAATTTTTCACTCATACCCCAACTACACACCATTTTACGGGCAATATCTGTAGCTCTTTCAATATCGTTACCAGCCCCAGTTGTATACCTATTAAAAATAATCTCTTCTGCAGCTCTACCACCCATCAAAACACTTATCATCCCTTCTAAATGATCTTTACTATACATGTGTCTATCATCCTGAGGCAACTGTTGAGTCACACCTAAAGCCATACCACGAGGTATGATGCTAACTTTATGAACTGGATCAGCCTCAGGTATAAATTTTGCAACTATAGCATGTCCAGCTTCATGATACGCTGTAACTTTTTTCTCTTCTTCGCTGATACTCATGCTTCTTCTTTCCTTACCCATAGTGATTTTATCTTTTGCCTCTTCAAAATCTTCCATCTCAACTTTATCTTTATCTTTCCTTGCAGCAATCAAAGCGGCTTCATTAACAAGATTTGCTAAATCTGCACCAGAAAAACCAGGCGTACCTTTTGCAATAATTTCCAAGTTTACATCCTCACCTAAAGGAACTTTTTTAGTGTGAACTTTTAGAATCTCTAATCTACCATTCACATCCGGTCTAGGTACTACAACCTGTCTATCAAATCTTCCTGGTCTCAACAAAGCAGGATCTAATACATCAGGTCTATTGGTAGCTGCAATCAAAATAACCCCTTCGTTTGATTCAAAACCATCCATCTCTACTAAAAGTTGGTTTAAAGTTTGCTCCCTTTCATCATGTCCTCCACCAAGACCTGCTCCTCTATGTCTACCAACAGCATCTATTTCATCTATAAAAATAATACATGGTGCGTGCTTTTTCCCTTGATCAAAAAGGTCACGTACCCTAGCTGCACCAACCCCTACAAACATTTCAACAAAATCAGAGCCAGAAATACTAAAAAATGGTACACCAGCTTCACCTGCAACAGCCTTTGCTAAAAGTGTTTTACCTGTCCCTGGAGGTCCAACAAGAAGAACACCTTTTGGTATTTTACCTCCCAACCTCTGAAATCTATGAGGATCCTTTAAAAACTCTACAACTTCTTGCAACTCTTCTTTTGCTTCTTCAACTCCAGCAACATCTTTAAATGTAACTTTTTGCTGATCTTGTGTTAACAGTTTCGCTCTACTTTTACCAAAAGAAAAAGCTTTACCACCAGCTCCTTGCATTTGCCTCATGAAAAAAATCCAAATACCAATGAGAATAATCATTGGTAACCAAGATATTAATACTTGGACATACCATGGATTTTGATCCGGTGGTTTAGCGTAAATCTGTACTTTATGCTCTCTCAAAATCTTAATTAGCTCATTATCTGGTGGATAATATGTTTCAAAATGAGTCCCATCATCTAATTCACCAGTAATATGATTTTGTTTTATAATCACGACCTTTACTTTATCTTTTTGAACGTTTTCAATAAAATCTGAATAAGATATCTTTTTACTAACACCCTGACTTGTATTAAAAAAATTAAACATTACAACCATCATTAAAGCTATGACCATCCAAAGCATAAAATTCTTGTAAAAATTATTTTTCATTTCCACTCCCAACTATTATTTAGTTTTTATTATTTTATCTCTTAACAAAAATATTATCAATATGTTATTTAAATTTTAATATTGATATATCAGGCAAGTTTCTAAAATATCCATTATAATCCAAACCATATCCTACTACAAACTCATCAGGTATTGTAAACCCAACATAATCTGCTGAAATATCAGATATTCTCCTCTCAGGTTTATCTAATAAAGCACAAATTTTGAAAGATTTAGGATTTCTTACTTCTAACAATTTCTTTAAATAGCTCAAAGTTAATCCTGTATCAACAATATCCTCAACAAGGATCACGTTTCTATCATTTAAAGGTTTATCAATATCACACAAAAGACGAACAACTCCACTTGATTTAGTAGTTTGCCCCACATAACTTGATACCGAAATAAAACTAACCTCTAATGGCAAATCAATATATCTCACTAAATCAGCCATAAAAATCCATGACCCTTTTAATACTCCAACTAAAAAAAGCTCTTCTCCAGCGTAGTCACTCGTAATCTTTTCACCAAGTTCCTTTACTTTGTCAGCTATTTGCTCTTTTTTTATAAACGGTTCTAAAATATAATTATTATTCATAATACCCACCTTCTATTTTTTCTATTTTTATATCTTCATTCTCTGAAATATTCTCAACCCAAATAATTTCACCATTATTTTCAATTATCACAGAAGTATCTCTTATAATCAAATCAATTTTTTTATCAATAAAAATATCTTTTAATTTTTTACCTTTGAACCTATCCCCGTTTCTCCTGTTTCTCACAATTAATTGCATATCTTTATATATCCCACTAAAAACAATCTTTTTATTTATAAAAGGTAATATAATCTCTTTTTCTTCCTCCTTTTTTATTATTTCAAAATCTTTTAAATAGTGTTTTTTGTATAAATAACAATTGGTGTAAGATTTTTCAAAAATGTAATTTTCTGGTAATATTACTCTTTTTGAATGATTTTTATATAACGATTGCAAGATCGAGCTAATATGCTTTTTCTCAACTTTAAAATAACATCTCAATATGTCATTTAAAATAAACTTTCTTTCATATTCATCATACTTTAATAATCTATCTTTACTAAAATAAATAAAATCTTCTTTCAATTCATTAACTTCAACAAAACATTTTCTCTTTAAATAATCTGACAACTCCTTGGATTCATCTATAAGTCTGATTATATTATTTAGAAATCCTTTATTGTAACTTTTAATCTCTTTGACAATCTTGTTTCTCACCCAGTTTCTAAGATATTTTTCATCAAAATTACTTTTATCTACAACAAAAGGGAGTTGATAATAGTCAATATATTCTTCAATACATTCACGGTTTATATTTAACAATGGCCTTTTTATTACATCGTCATTGATATTAAATCCGGATAAATTATAAATGGGAGTACCTCTAAACACCCTTATAAAAAAATTTTCGATTAAATCATCTTTATGATGTGCAGTTACGATAAAATCATATTTAATATCATTTAAAAGATCGTATAACTTTTTATATCTTAAAATCCTTGCAGCTTCCTCAATACTTACCTTATACTTTTTAACATAGTCAAAAACATCAATTTTGTATGTATAAATTTTAACATTTAATTTATCACAAAATTCCTTAGCAAATTTTTCATCATCGTCACTATCAGGTCTAATTTGATGATTTATATGACATGCAATAATATCTGAAATACTTAATAAATCTTTATTTTTTACTAAAAAATGTAAAATAGATAAAGAATCTTTACCACCAGAAAAAGCAACAATTAATTTTTTATTTTTATAAGCATTACATTCCTTAAATAAAATCTTTTCATATAATGTATTCATCAATTTTTATATAATCCTGCTCAAATGCTTTTTTAAACTCCAAATATTCTTCTCTACCCAAAAGCCCGTTTATATATTTTTTCCCTTCTTCAACACCTGGTTGATCAAAAGGATTTATATCATTGGCCAAACCTATAATACTAACAATATACATATACATCATGATAATATAACCTAAAGAAAATTCATCTAAAATATCTAAAACTATTTTTACAGTTGGTCTTCCAGCTTTTCTCAACACAAGCTCTGTGGCTCTAAGCTCATAATCTAACAACTCCCCAGTTGAAACTCCTTTAAAATGATTTAAATCTTTAGATATTGTATCTTTACATTTTTTATCAAAAATATGATTTAATATTTCAATAAAAGTAAAATGCTTATCATTTGGTCCTTCTTTAAAAAGTTGAAGTAAAGAATGTTGATCTATGGCTCCAATTGATTTTAAAGGTGTAGTCCCAAAGTTAATTAATTCTCCATTGTTCGAATTTTTCTTACCAAGACTTTCAGCCCAAAGTTGTGAAAACCACTCAGAAAACTTACCCAATCTTGAGGTATATGGCATCAACACGTTAATGCATTTTTTATTATCCATAAAATAAAGATATACTGCTGCTAGATATAAAGCCTTTTCTATGCCATTGTTCAAAAAATGTTTAGCCCCTTCTAATAATTTTTCAATTTCAATACCTAAAAGCGATAAAGGAACCAACCCCACCGAAGTTAAAACAGAAAATCTACCACCAATATTTTCCGGAATATCAAATAATTTAATACCGTTTTCTTTCCCATATTTTCTCAAAAACCCTTTTTCTGGGTCTGTAATAAGTATCAAATGATCATGAATATTTTCAACTTTATTGTCAATAAACCAACTGTAAACCTTATTAAAATTAAACAAAGTTTCAACAGTCCCACCCGATTTTGAAATAACACACACAAGAGTATCTTCAGGTTGGCAATGCCTTAAAATAGATCTATTTTTATGAGGATCAACATTGTCCATAACCCATATTCTAGGGAAACCACCCCTCTCAGAAAAGGATAACGCATTGTAACCAAATGGGAGTAAACTTTCGACTATGGCTTCAATCCCCAAAGAAGAACCACCTATCCCTATCACAACTAGGTCGTTATATTTTCCAGTATTTTTTTTTGCAAACTCTTTAAAAACTGAAATATCTTGATTAACAACCTCAGGAAAACCAATTTTGCCACTCTTATGGAGTTGCTCCAGTTTCAAAAAACCTTTCTGAGCCTTCTCCTTATAATCGATTAAACTATTTTCATCTAATCCATTATTAACAAACTTTTTAAGCGAATAATTAATATCAACTAAAATCTCAGGCATGCCCCCTCTACTCCTTCAAATAGTTTTTCATCAAATCATAATCTAAACTATAATTAAAAATATCATCTTTATCAAGAAATCGTTGCTGGATTAATTCTGCAAACTTCTTCTCTATAGGGATGTAGTCACTAGAACCTTTAACTTGAGAATTAATATTTAATACTGCTCCATCAATAATAAATCTTTTCATTTTTAAACTCATTTTTAAATACTCATACAAATATAATTTCTTATTTGAATGCTTTAAATTTACTAGTCTTTGAGCAATGCATAATCTCAAAACATTGGCAAATCTCTCTTTGATTGAAACATCTTTCAACACTTCGATCATCGAGATTATATAACTTATTGCACTTGTTATATCCGGTGTATCTACAGCCATAAATACTTTTTTCCCAGCTTCGGCCATTTGTAATACATATAAAAAATCTTTATAATTTTTAACTGAACTCACAAATATTAAATTGGCATTTATGATATTATCCAACAAAACTGCCTCACTCAATGAATCCACATCATTCCCAATTTCAATCTGCATAATAAAAGAATTGTCATGAGATAAGTCGTACAAAATAAACTCATCAAGAAACAGTATTACTTTATTGATATTTTTACTAAAGTAGTTAGCCAAAGATGACATAAAAGTCGTTTTTCCATGACCTATTGGAGATGCTATAATATATAAGCCTCCCCTAAGGGAAATCAACTCTTTTAAAACTGTAGGATCTAAATCAAAATCCATAATATCAGGAATATGCTTACTAATAGGATTTAGAATCAAGCTGTATTTATTTTTCTGCTTTAAGATAGAACAAATATAATTTTTACCATTTAACTCTAAGCTAAATTTTATCAAATTATCATTTATTAACTTTTTTTTATTTATATCAGAAACATGCTCTTTAATAAACTTTAGAATTTCAGAGTGTTTTATTATTTTATAATCTATTTTGTAAATAGAATTACTTTTTTTTATCAACGGCTGAGAACTGTCTACAAACATAATTTGATTATATTCTGACTCCAAATCATCAATTAATGAAATTAAATCAGAAATACCTATATCATAAGTACCATATTTTTCTAAAACATATTTTCTAAAACTTTTAAAATGGTAATCTTTTAATCCATACGGGAAATTTTGGAAATCTGATAATATTTTTTTAACCACATTATCTGGTAAAAGATAAGGGACAACTTTACACCCTGCTTCAAATTCTATATCGTTCAAGCTATTTAATATTGCAAAATTAGAAAAACCTACCAAAAGCTTATCATCTTTTTTTTCTATAGGGATTATTCCCTTTTCAAAAACAGTCTTTAAGGACAAATAATTTTGAGTTTCTTTTGCAATAATAAATTCATCTTTATCAAACTTTTTTACATTATATTGTTCAGCTAAAAACGTATAAAACTTTTCTTCATCTATAAAACCCAATTTTACCAATATATATCCAAGTTTTTCACCAGTAAGTGATTGTCTTTTTAACGCAAGATCAAGTTGATTCTTAGTAATCACCCCTTTTTCTACTAAAAGCTCACCAATTTTTTTAGCCATATTATCACCACCTATAAAATTTATATTTTATTTTAACATAAATCAAAGGATAAAACAATTACAGCTACAAATGTTTTTCAAAAATTTTGGCTAAAAAATACAAATAACAATTTTATTGATGTATTATCTTTCTTAGTTTACTATAATATAAAAACGTGGAGGTAAAAATGATACCTGTAATTTCAATTGTAGGAAGTTCTGATTGTGGGAAAACAACATTAATAGAAAAACTATTAAAAATATTCAAAGAAAAAAATTATAAAGTTGCAACTATAAAACACGACGTTCACGGTTTTAACATTGATAGAGAGGGTAAAGATACCTATAGACATAAACAAGCTGGAGCATATTCTGTGGTAATTTCATCCCCATGGCAATATGCATTAATCTCTGATGTAGAAAATGAACTGTCCTTAGATGACCTAATCTTCAAACTTGATTTAGATATAGATCTAGTTTTAACAGAAGGTTTTAAAAGTGCAAATAAACCAAAAATAGAAATCTTTAGAAAAGGACACTCAAAAGAACTTTTATGTAAAAATAACCCCACATTAATTGGTGTAGCCACCGATGATCCTGAAAATCCTGAATTAATGAATATAAAAAATATCTTCAACTTAAACAATCCTGAAGAAATAGCACAATTCTTAATTGAACACTATATAAACAAAAAAAAGAGAAATATTCAGATAACAGTGGATGGTGTGCCTGTTCATATGAAAGATTTTGTTGCTGATATTGTCTCATCCACAATTACTTCAATGATAAAGGCACTAAAAGGGTGCGAAAACGCAAAAAATATAAAAATAAATATCAAAGATGAATAATTTTACAGACTTATACGATGCTTTTAAAATAATAGATTCACTAACAATTAAAAGAAATTATCATTTAATCAATATAGAAAATGCATTTGGTAAAGTTTCATATAAAGATATATATGCACCAATATCTATTCCAGAATATAATATATCTAAAATGGATGGTTATGCAGTAAACTCCTCAATCTGCGATTTTACAAAACCTTTTCAAATAATTGGTGAAATCTTTGCTGGTGAAGAAATCAAATACAATTTAAAAGAAAATGAAGCTTATAAGGTTGCTACTGGAGCTAAATTATCGCACAATATAGATAAAGTTATTCCTATAGAAAATAGTTATAAAAAAGATGGAAACCTATTTTTGATTAAACAAGATAAAAACTTTATTCAACCTAAAGGTTCACTAATAAAAGAAGGGGAAAAAATATTAAGCAAAGGGGATATTATTGACCATAGAATAATAGAACTTTTAGCAAGTCTTAGAATAAACTGCATTGAAACATTCAAACCGATTAGAATAGGGATAATCTCAACAGGCTCAGAATTAACAGAGCTTTTTGCCAATTCTAACAATACCTTAAACAGTAATTATTATATGATTTTTTCCTTTCTTAAAAACTTTGATACAGAGGTAACATACCTTGGTATAGAAAAAGATGATTTTAATGCAATAAAAAGTAAAATTGAATCATCGATAAACGAGTATGATATTTTAATTACTATTGGTGGGACCGGTTTCAGCAAAGCTGACCTTATCATTGACATAATCAACTCTTTGAAAGGAAAGATACTTATAAACGGAATTAACGCAAGTCCAGGTAAAACTTTTAAATTAGCAACCCTTGAAAATAAACCTATTTTTATAATACCCGGTAATCCACAATCTGCAATAGTTTGCACTGAGCTATTTATAGGCTTCTTTCTAAGGGGTATTTCAAGAAAAAATCTACTTATTAAAATCCCTGTGAATTTCTCATTAATAAAAAAAAGGGGGTTTTATAAAATTATTAAAACAATAACAACTGTTGAGAGTAATCAACTTTTAAACTATGATTTATACCAGAAAAAAAGTAAGGGTTTTAGAAGTTTAACTATAATTGATAAGGATATTGAAAATTTAAAAGAGGGTGATTTATGCGATACATTCTTATTATTCTATCTTTAATATTATTTAGCAACAATTTATTTGCTTCACACAGAATAAATGATGTGGTTTTAGCAATACAAAAAATTGAAAAGTCTGTTGTAAATATCAGGACAGAAAAGATAATAAAAAAAAGTTATAACCCTTTTTTTAATGATCCATTTTTTGATGACTTTTTTGGATTTGAAAGAACTTATAAAACACAAAGTTTAGGTTCAGGTTTTTTTGTTGATAATAATATAATTGTAACTAACTATCATGTAATTGAAGCAGCCAATAAAATTTTCATTATCCCCTTTGACAACAACCAATATGAGGCACAATTAATCGGTGGAGATAAATTATTAGATATAGCTTTATTGAAGATAAATACAGATAAAAAATTTCCAAGTGTCAAATTGGGTGATAGTAACCATCTCTATTTAGGAGAAACCGTAATAGCAATGGGAAACCCTTATGGGCTCAGTAATTCTGTAACAACAGGTGTTATAAGTAATACAAAAAGGATAATAAAATCTTCCGATGGGTTTTCTATTTTTATACAAACAGATGCATTAATCAATCCCGGAAACAGTGGTGGCCCGCTGATAAATCTTGATGCAGAAGTAATAGGTAT
Source organism: Deferribacter desulfuricans SSM1 (assembly GCF_000010985.1). Taxonomy (NCBI): domain Bacteria; kingdom Pseudomonadati; phylum Deferribacterota; class Deferribacteres; order Deferribacterales; family Deferribacteraceae; genus Deferribacter; species Deferribacter desulfuricans. The sequence goes on along the minus strand of NC_013939.1, from coordinate 1,020,861 downwards.
CAACTCTGCTATTTACAGAGAAGCTCAAGGGATAGGGTTTTCTACACCTATCAATGTATTAAAAAGAATTAAACCTGAGATTCTAAAATATAAAAAAATCAGAAGAGGCTTTTTAGGTATTCTTTTTGAAGAAAATGAAGATAAAGGGTTGGTTATCTCAAGGGTTGAAAAAAACAGTATAGCTTATAAAACTGGCATAAGAAAAGGTGATATACTTTACTCTATAGAAGAAATACCGGTATCAAACAAAAAAGCACTAAATTATATTTTAAGGAGTTATCCACCAAATTCAAAAATAAAAATTGTTATCAAACGAAAAAACGAGCTTCTCACATCATCAATAAAGTTAACAGAATATCCAAAAAATTATGGTTTAAAAATTTTATCAGAAGTTTATGGTTTAAAATTTAAAAGAAAAGGGGAATATATCGTCGTAACTCATACAAATATACCAGCTTATATTAAAAAGGGAGATGTTCTTTTAAAAATAAATGATAAAGATATACAAAATCTTAATGAATTAAATACTGCAATTATAAATAATTTTTATGGAGAAATAAGAATCTCTCTTTATAGGAAAGGAGCAGTTTTTACAATTTTGTTAACTTTATAGATTGAAAAATATCTCTATTTATTTTATACATCCTAAAATCTTTGTGGAGGAGCAATGAAAGCGGCATACTTAGTTTTGGAAGATGGAACAGTTTTTAAAGGGGCAAGTTTTGGTGCAAATGGTGAAGTTGAGGGAGAGGTTGTTTTTAATACATCTATGACTGGATATCAAGAAATACTCACAGACCCTTCATACTATGGTCAAATGGTATGTATGACTTACCCTTTAATAGGTAATTATGGTGTAAATGAAGAAGATTTTGAGTCTAATAGACCTTATGTCACAGCTTTTATTGTAAAAGAGTATTCAAAAACTTATTCCAATTATAGAGCTACAACATCACTTAGTAATTTTCTAAAAAAATATAACATCATAGGGATTGAAGGTATTGATACAAGAAAACTTGTTAGGCATATAAGAGAAAGAGGCTCTATGAATGCTATTATTTCTACTGAAACAGGAGACATAGATTATTTAAAGGAAAAAGCTAAAAATATCCCTTCAATCGTTGGAAAAGACCTTGTTCAGTATGTAAGCACGAAAAAACCTTATGAATGGACACAAGGTAGTTGGATTTTAGGAAAAGGTTACTACACCCCTGAATCTTTTGATCTACATATTGTTGCTATAGATTTTGGAATAAAGCGAAATATATTAAGGTATTTTGTAGATAACGGATGTAAAGTTACAGTTGTACCAGCAAACACAAAATTTGAGGATATAGAAAAATTAAATCCTGATGGTATATTTTTATCAAATGGTCCTGGTGATCCAGAGCCAATAAGTTATGGAATTGATATTGCCAAAAAAGCTGTTGAAAAATACCCAGTATTTGGAATATGCTTAGGAAACCAAATTCTTTCAATAGCTTTAGGTGGTAAAACTTATAAACTCAAATTTGGACATCATGGCGGGAACCAACCAGTTATGGATTTAGATACTAAAAAAGTGGAAATCACTGCTCAAAACCACTGTTTTGCTGTAGATATAGATTCATTATCAGATATAGTTGAAGTAACACATATTAATCTGAATGACAAAACGGTTGAAGGGGTAAGACATAAAACAAAGCCAGTATTTGCTGTTCAATATCACCCAGAAAATAGCCCTGGCCCACATGATGCAATATATCTGTTTAAGAGGTTTGTAGATTTAATTAAAAGTTGTAAATAAAATCTAAATGAATTTCAAAACGAAAAAATTATTAAATTTTTTTATTCTATTGATTTTTGTCATTTTCATTATTACCTTTTTAATATCATTCTGGATATACAAATGTGAAAATTTTATAAATAATACTTATATAACTACTGAAATAAAAATTGAAAAAAATGAAAATGTATCCAGAACTTATGATAAAGTTTTCAAATATCTAAAAACACCAATTTTCTTTAAAAAATATCTGATTTTAATGTACGATTTTGCATCAAATAGAAAGTATGGTTATTATAAATTTACCAATAAAAATATAAAATCCGTACTAAGTGATTTAAAAAATGGTAACACATTAAAAACAAAGGTTACCATACCTGAAGGTTTTAATATATATCAGATAGCCTCTACATTAGAGAAAAGTAAAATAATAAGTTATCATGATTTTATAAATACAGCTACAAATAACGAAATAATAGTGAAAATTACAGGTAAAAGTTATAAAACATTAGAAGGTTTTTTATACCCAGAAACATACTTTTTCCAATATGATGAAACTCCTATAAATATAATAAAAGCAATGTATAAAGAGTTTACAAATAAACTTCCAAGTAATTTTACAGAAAAAGTAAAAGAGAATGGCTTAACTTTTTATGAAGGGTTAATATTAGCATCAATTATTCAAAAAGAAACCTACATAGATGCAGAATACCCTCTCATAGCTTCTGTATTTTATAACAGATTAAACCGTCATATGCCATTACAATCCGATCCAACTGTAATTTATGGAATTTTTCAAAAATTTAATGGTAACTTGCAAAAAAGACACCTAAAAGACAAAAATAACCCTTACAATACTTACATATATAAAGGATTACCTCCAACTCCAATATGTAATCCATCTATCAATGCATTAAAAGCGGTAATGTATCCAGCAAAAACCGATTATTTGTATTTTGTTGCAGATAAAAACGGTAAGCATCATTTTAGCAAAACTTATAACGAGCACAGACGCAAAGTCTATAAATACCAAATATTAAGAAAATAAGACTTTTTTTGTATAATTTATCTTGACAAATTTAAAACAATTCTAAATAATATATATATGAACGTTTAAGGAGGTAAACTATGGCAATAGGAGAATTTGTAAAATCAGCAGATTTTAAAAATGAAAAACACGTTCCAGTTATTGAATTACCAGAGAAAATTGAAGCAGGTAAAGAATTTGTAGTTAATGTTTCAGTGGGTAAAGAGATAGCACATCCAAACACAACTGAGCACTTTATTGGTTGGATTGCATTATACTTTAAGCCTGAAAATGGAAATGTTTACAATTTAGGTAGAGCAGAGTTTACTGCTCATGGTGAATCAACTGAAGGCGCAAACAAAGGGCCAGCATTTACCGAGCCATCTGCACTCTTTAAAGTAAAACTAAATCAGCCAGGTAAACTTGTAGCTGTTAGCTACTGTAATATTCACGGTTTATGGGAAAGCGAAGTAGAAGTAAAATTTTAAGATATGTAACTTTTTGAGTTGCTTTAATAATTCTCGCAATGACTACATTATGCTGTGGTCATTGCGAGGAGCTTTTGCTCTGAAGCAATCTCACTTTTATTTATATAATAACGATATAAGATTTTTGCATAATGTTTTTTTAATATATCTAGTGTTTCCCCTGCACCTAAATTATAACTCTTTCAACCCCATTAAAAACTGTAAACCCTTTTAACGATGTTAACCCAATCATAGTAATATTAGCATTCTTTGCAATTTCTAATCCCAATTTACTTGTGGCAGTTCTTGATACAACTATTGGAATTTTGGCTCTTACACACTTCAGCATCATTTCAGAAGTAAGCCTACCAGTAGTTAAAACAACACCATCAAATGATCTTTTATTGAGTAAAACTGCACCAATTACCTTATCAATTGTATTATGCCTCCCCACATCCTCACAAGTAAACTCAAACCCATCACTACCAAAATAATATGCTTTATGAACACACCTCGTAAAAGTATGCAACTTTGATTCTGCCTCTAATCTTTTAAACATTTCTAAAATCTGTTTTGCCGTTATTTTAAAATCAGTACTAATTTTCTCAAAATCGCTATATGTTTTTTCTAATACTTTTCCGCCACCACATCCTGAAGTAACAGTCCATTTTTCATCCTTAAATTCAAAATCTAAGTTTTTTAAGTATATATAAATATTTTTATTTTCGCACATTCTATAATCTTTGATATCATCAACACTATCAATTATTTTTGATGTAAACAAAAAACCGTAAACAAACTCTTTTTCAAGTTGAGGTACTAGCATCACAGAAGTAAATTTTTTACCATTTATAAAGATAGTGTACTTCTCTTCACGAATCAGATATCTTTCTTCATCAACAAAACAACTTTCTTTTGCTATAAATTTTTTGACATCATATTTCCAAGCCAGACTTTTGGGCAATCTCTTTTGCTCGCTCATAATCCTCTCTTGTATTTATATTTAAAAAACTTAGCATCTCTTTATCATACTCTAAAATAAATTCCAAATTGTCTAAATAAAAAACATTTAAATCATCATAAATATCTAACAATCTGTAAACCCCTTTTTCAAAATAAAACTCAAGTATTTTCAAAGAACTTTTCTTATAAAAGCCAAAAAGTGTATATATCTTACCATCAATAACAGGCAACAATACATCGCCATTTTTAATAAGTTTATACATCTCTTTTACAAGATTTATATTTATGAAAGGAGAATCTGCAGAAACAACAAAAAGAGTATCATACTTACATTTTTTAAGTCCTGTTATTATGCCTACAAGTGGACATTGCTGTTCATACTCATCATCTACAAACCTACAAGATTCCACATTAAAATCAAATTTTGAGGAATCCTTACTAATTATTAAAACATCATCAGAAATTCTACATAGTTTTTCAGCCAGAATCTCAGTAAAAGATTTACCGTTAATTTTAGCCAACGTCTTATCGCTTCCAAATCTTCTGCTCTGTCCACCTGCTAAAATAGCACAACTAAAATTGGACACTTTCAACTCGTTACAGGAATAATCTTCACAAAATCATTAAAAATAGACTCTTTATCTTTATAAAATCGTTCAGCGAAACTTCTCAATTTTTCGTTATAAGTATCATCAATATCAACATCTTTAAAAGTATTAATAAAATCTTCTATCTCATTATTCAAAAATATCTTATCTTCATCTGTTAAATAATCAATCTTCATTACCCCTATACCAAGTTGGTTATCTCTAATATTCCCTCTGATATAAGCTGCTCCAGCTGTCATTCCGCTACAAATGTAATATCCCATTGGATTTTCCATTTCCACCACATTTAACACAATACCAATACCACCTTGGGCATATTCCATAAAATAATCACCCATCCCTTTTTCAGCCCCTACACCAAAAATTGCAACGGGTGGTTTTCTTTCATTTAACCTCTTCTCAAAAGTTTTGAGAAACTGCCCCCAATTCATTTTCTTTCTTAAACTTCTTCTCTTCTGGTATCTAAGTAAAAGTTCATTTAAAATACTCTCTTTGTCCCAATCATTATATTTAGAAAGATCTAGCTCTGCCCATTCCTTTGGCAATCCTGCTTTCATTAATAATAAATTTCTAACTCCACCACTTTTAGCTACCCTAAACTTTCCACTAACAGAATAAGCAGCAAATAAATCTCCAACCTCACCTGCAATATTTATCTCCTTTGGATTTGAAGTATTTGCAACCCCTACATGAGCATTAGCTGGTATAGAAGTTTTATGGCTTTTATTTGGTAACACATTTATTTTAACATCTTTCACAAATGCAAATGCATGATTACCAACTAAACCTCTAACTGTAATCTCATCACAGTTGATACCTGTTCCTATCAGTCTCTGCCCTACCACATTATCTAATAAAAACTTTTTAACCCCTTTTTCTGCTGCCAATTTCATAATTAAATTCAAAGTTCTACTATCAATTTCAAACACTCCAACATCAATTTTTAAATAGTCACCTTCTATTTTAGACAAAATATTTTCTATCAAATCCTTATTCTCTTCATAAACAACTTTATAAGTTTTGAAAACTTTATGCTTTCTTTCTTTAATAGAAACCTTTGGCAACTGCTTAAATATTTCTGTTTTACCAAAAGTTTCAAAAAGTAAAGGATCATTTCCATGATATCTGAATCTTCTTGCACCAACTACATCAGCATGCGAGCTCATACCCAAACCTGCTGCCAAACCTTCCATATCTTTTTGAAACGACCTTACCATATTTACAATACCTTCTGCAGCAATACCAGGATCAATCCTATCACCATACTGTCTTGATGTGATACCCCATGCACACTGACCTGTATGACATCGCTGGCACAAAGTACAACCAAGGGGGTGCAAAGTCCTCATCCCCATCCCTACAAAATCTGCTCCAGCAAGAAGCACAAGAAAAGCATGAAAACTATCAAGAACTCCACCTTCAGCAATAATAGATACTTGCTCTCTAAGCCCTTCTTCTCGCAAAGCAATATCTGCAGTATGTGTTAAATAAACCACATTCAACCCTCTATTTTGTAAATCCACCAAATGTGCAGCACCCGTTGAACCATCACCCGCTTTAATAGTAATGTAATCAAAACCAGCCTTAGCAAGAGCAACCACAATCTCTTTAAAATTCCAAGCAGTTCCATAAACATCTGCACCAATTAGCTTGTGATCACCCAAAAGTGCTCTTAAAGATTCTACCCTCATAGGTAGTTCTTCAATCGAATACTGAAGATGCTGAGGGTTGGGAGCTGTTAAATTCCTCAATGCTTCAACACATCTCAAAAGTGCAATTTCAATATCATTTTTTTTAGCCTGTAGTCTTCCACCTTTCCCTTTTTTTGCATCTTGACCATATTTCATTGAAAAACCAGCAAATTTATCCAACTCTACCCAAGGTCCATATCCACCTGAGCCAAATTGCAAAATACAATATTTAGCGGCAGGCATCATATCTGGATGTAAATAGCCTTCACCTGTAAAAAATGGCCTTCCAAGTTTAATGCTTGCAATTAATCTTGCTAAAAAAGCTTCATGACTATTTGAACCATAACTCATATGTACATCAAAAATTGGAGTCTCACATTTAAATCTAGCCTCCCTTTTTCCAAGATACATATCGTCAAATTTACCAGCATACTCATGTAAATGGTCTCTTTGAGGACTTAAAATCTCTGCAGCATCTATCAACCAATCATTAGAAAGCTTTGATTTTTGCGCTCCAAGATGAGCACTACTAAGCATTGAGTCCCCTTCTGCTCGTTTGAGACAGTTGTTTATTATCGTAGAATCAGTTAGTTCTACACCAATATCGTGATAATCCGGGTTCTTAAAAACTTTTATTGCCCTCTGAGGGCACATTTTTACACATCGCTTGCAATTACAACACTCATCGGGATTTATCCAAAGTATCTTTTCTACAAGATGTATTTTATCTTCATCATCCACCAATACACGATTCCCTTCGCTATCATAATAAACTGTTTCCATCCTAAAAACACCAAATTCGCTATTTGGATTTTTTAAATTATGAGTACACGCATCAACACATCTGCTACAAAAAACACACCCTCTTCCAGGCTCTTCCTCATCAGATGTTACTTTAACCCAATATTTTGAACCTTTTGCATAAATTCCTGTTTCTAAAGGTTCTATGTATTTTATAGATTTTTTAATTATCATCTCTTTTTTAATCATTGGTCATTCTCCATGAATAGTCCAATTTTTTTAATTTTTTATTTTTTACTTGAAAAGCTACAACTTTTCCTGCTGCTGGATCATATACTCTATCAAGCTGTTCTTCCATAAAATAAGCTGCTGACACTACAGCTCTCTGTTCACTACCTAAAAAAGCCACCTTTTCATTAAACCCTATACTAAAAGGTCTAAGATGATCCCTATCGGTAAATCCTAAAACATAATCTTTTACTAATACAATAGCTGTAGCCGGGCCACTCATTTTCATCCTGCGAAGGTATGGATCATTTACAGTTTTAAAATACTTTTCTCTTTTTTCTTCATCCATCTCTTCAATCTCTTGTGGAAATTTTCTGCATAATGTCCACTCTATTTCCTCAATGGAATAACCACTATTCAATAGGTAATCCACCTCTAAAAAAATAGCTTCTGAGTCTGTGCCTACATGCAAATCAACTCCTAACTGCTCAAGAGCTAAAGCATTAGATTTATCACTTGACAAGTGCCCATTGTGAATACCCGCAACCTCTCCAAAAGATATAGGTTGAGGACCCCACCAGAGTCCTCTCCCTTGGCTAGTTGGCCATCTAAGATGAATTAAACAACCATCATAGAACCAATCTTCATACTGCTCAAGTTCATAAATTTTTATTGTATCCAAAAGCTCAAAAGCTGTTAAAAAAGTGCCATTTTCTTTAGAAGATGAAAAAATTCTGGCATCATCCATAAACGTTTTATTAAACAGTGTGACATGCTTTCTTATATATCGATAATCATCATCTATTCTCTCTCTAAATAACATCTCCTCTTTTGTTGGGGGCATCACAAAATATCGTTTAATTATTGGTAAATCATACTCAAAGTAAAATTTCTTTTTTACTAAATCCTGAGAATCCAAGATGTGAACTCCCCAATCCTCTATCACCTCTTCCAACTCTCTCACTTTACTCTGATCCCTAAACATTATATGAAAAACATAAAAATCATTATCTTTGTAAATCCCCTTTAATGTAACACCCGCACCAGCTCTCCCTCTATATTGCAAACACATAGCAGCTTTAAGTAAAGGTGAAAGTTTAAAATCACCAAATGCAGAAATAAGGCCGCACGCACCTAATGGTAAGCCTTTTTCACCACCAGAAAATTCTTCGATAGATATTCTATTCTTTATCATTATCTACCCCTTTAAGCTCATTTATACTCTTATACTGCTGAGTCACATAATCAAAATTGTCTGAATCCTCTTCAATTACGCTAAGTGCAGATCTTGGACAGGCTTCAACACTTTTAAATGTACTGCTATTTATCTTATCCTTAACAAATGTATAAAAACAAGCATCGTGTTCTGGTTCCCATTCTACTTCATGTTTTGCAATAGAACCATCAGAATACCTATAACACCAATCACACTGAATACATATCCCACAGAAAAAACACCTGTTAGCAAAAAGAACTGCTGTATCTTCATCAACCGTTTTTACAATTTCATTAAAATTAAATTTTCTATCCTCAAAATCCAATTTTTCTTCAATTAATCGATGTGATTTTTCAAAATATTTCAGATTCAAAGTATTATAATAGGCAATTTCTCTCTTCTTATCCTCTTTAAACTTTATATTTAAAAACTTTAAAATCTCATTAGATGTTTTTCTGGCAAGCCCAACTGCTCTTACAACCATACCAGTATCTTCTACAGCACCACTTGCAGCATCACCAGCAATAAATACCTTTTCTGTCATTTCTTCAGGAAGATCACCACATATAATTTTAGGATATTCAATAGTAAATTTTTCCCCGACAAAATGAAGATCAGGCTCATCACCAATAGCAAGAACAATTTTATCAAATTCAAAAACTCTAAAATCATCTTTTACCGGTATTGGACGTCTCCTTCCACTATCATCAACAGGGCCCAATTTCATCTTTTGAAAAGTGACTCTCAGCTTGTTACTTTCAGTAGATTTTTCTATTTTGACTGGTTGTAGGAGAAACTCAAATTTCACCCCTTCTTTTTTAGATTCTTCCACTTCACCAGGATGAGCTGTCATCTCATCCATAGTACGTCGATACAATATTGTTGGAATACCTTTAAGTTTAACTGCGACCCTTGCTACATCGAATGCCGTATAGCCGCCACCAATAATTCCAATAGTTTCACCTTCTCTAACTGGATTTTCACCATCAATATTAATTTTCCTTAAAAACTCTATACCATGATGAACACCTTCTAAACTCTCACCTTCAATATTTAACTTAAATGGTTTATGAGCACCTGTTGCTACTACCACAGCATCATACTCACTAACAAAATTATAAAATTTTGTCTTATTAACATTTTCATTACAATAAATTTTAACTCCCAAATCTAAAATAAACTTTAATTCTTTATCAAATATCTCCATTGGATACCTATATCTAGGAATCCCTTCAACTAATAAACCACCTGGAGTTTTATGTTTTTCATAAACATCTACATTAACCCCATATTGTGCCAAAAAATAAGCAACTGACAAACCTGCAGGGCCAGAACCTATCACAGCGACATTCTTCCCAGAGTTTTTATCTACATACTTTCTAGGCTTTAACCCTTTATTATACCCCCAGTCAGCAACAAACCTTTCTAAAGCTTTTATATCAACAGGCATATCAAACTTTGCCCTATTACAAGCTGTTTCACATGGATGATCACAGAATCTACCACAACCGCCTGAAAATGGATTAGTTTCCTTTAAAACATAAAACGCTTCTTCAAATCGCCTTAACGAAACTAAGTGTAAGAATCTTGGGATATCATTTTCTGCAGGACAACCACTATTACCTAGATGATCTTTACTATAACAGGGACTTTTTTTATTAATATAAATGGGATACAATCTCTTCAATTTTACCTCCACCTAATTTGGCTAAAAATTATAATTGAGGATGTTGCATAACGCTCTAATTAAATGAGAATGCTTTAGTAATATTTGTTACCCCATAATGAACACAAAACACAGTCATTGCGAGCGTTAGCGAAGCAATCTGAGATGCTTAAGCAATTATTATTGTGCAACACCCTCAACATCTTAATATTGATTTTAACATAAAATTTTTAAAATTTAAATAAATTTAAAATCAATTTTTGTCAACATAAAACTTTTGATTATTAGCTACAACCCTATTATTTTCTTATTTTTTTAAGTATTTTACAACATTTTCATAATTATATGAGTTAAAAATCATATTTTTATGTAATGCGCCTTTTCGTGCAATATTTACACCATATTTCAAATCATTAAATCCATCTATTCCATGAGCATCAGGATTGATAGATACTTTTAAATTATATTTATGAACATACTCAATTTTTCTCCAATCAATATCAAGCCTGTAAGGATTAGCATTAAGCTCAACGATCACACCATTGTCTCTACAAACCTTATATACATCATCTTCATCGAACTGATACCCTTCTCTAGATAACAATAGTCTACCTGTAGGATGCCCAAACATTGTAACATGTTTATTACTAAGTGCCTTTATAAGTCGCCTGGTCATTTCAGATTTTGATAAATAAAAATGCGAATGTACACTAGCTATTACAAAATCGTATTTACATAATAGCTCATCACTAAAATCTAAACTCCCATCAGCTAAAATATCACACTCAATACCCTTTAAAAAACAGGTATTATTCTCTGCGTTAAACATCTCTATTTTTTCAAGCTGCAATAATGCCCTTTCCTCATCAAGCCCATTTGCTATATAAGAAGATTTGCTATGATCTGAAATACCTATATATTCATATCCAAATTTATCTGCCACTTCTTTTAAGTCTTCTAATTTTAGTAATCCATCTGAATCTACTGTATGAACATGGAATACCCCTCTGATATCTGACAAATTAACAAGTTTTTCTTCACTAATATCAATCCCAGAAAATTCATAATACCCTTCTCTTAACTCTGGAATTATATATGGCAAATCTAACAACTCATAAATTTCCTTTTCTGATTTAATATTTATCTTTTCTGCACCTCTAAAAATACCATATTCATTGATTTTAAACCCTTTTTCTTTAGCTTTCATCCTCAAAACTTCATTATGCTCTTTGCTCCCTGTAAAATGATGTAGCATGGTTACAAAATTTTCAGCATTTGCAATTCTTAAATCCACATTTATATTTCTAAACAAACACCTTATAAATTTATCTCCAAACTCAATAACCTCTATCCCACTTTCAGCAAAATACTTTCTAATATTTTCTAAAGTAGTAACATTATCAATTAATAAGATAAGGTCTATATCTTTTACAATTTCCTTTTTTCTTCTCAAACTGCCCGCAAATTCCACATCACAAACACCATCAATTTTTGAAACCGTTTGCTTAAAATCGTTAGCTATCAGCTCCACTTCAAAAAACAGCTTTTTCCCTTTGTGCTTTTTATAATACTCTAAACCTTTTAAAATCATATCCTGAGTTTTACCTCCAAACCCTTTAAGCAACTTAATACGATTTTCTTTACAAGCATATTCAAGCTCACCAATAGAGTTTATATTTAATTCTCTATGTAACCTATAAGCTTTTTTAGGCCCTAATCCAGGGATTTTTGTCATCTCGATTAAAATTTTGGGAGTTTCCTCTTTTAATTTTTCAAGAGAATCTAATGAACCTGTATTAACAATCTCAATAATTTTCTTTGCTATAGCCTTCCCCACACCCTTTATTTTCTCTAAATTTCCACCATTTTGAATATACTCAACTATATCAAAATCAAGCCCTCTTATTATTCTAGCAGCTTTACGATATGCGACTACTTTAAAAGGGTCATCGTTATTTAATTCTAGATAATCTGCATACTCATCAAAAATAGATGCTATATGTTCATTTCTCATTTTTTAATTCATACTGATTTATTTTCTTATGAAGATATGTTCTTTCAATCTGCAGCATTTTCGCTGCTTTTGAAATATTCCAGTCTGCACTTTTTAAAACTTTTAATATATAATTTTTTTCAAAAAGCTCCTTTGCAGCCTTTAATGGCAACCCCATACTGATAACTTCCATTTCATCATTTTTAACACCTTTTAAAAAACCAGGTGCATCATTTACTTTTAAAACATCACTTTCAGATAAAACAATCATACGCTCAACAGTGTTTTTTAGTTGTCTAACGTTACCAGGCCAATCATAATTAATAAACAATTCCATTAAATCATCAGATACCTTTTTAACATTTAACCCATTATTATAACATGATTCTTTAACAAAAAACTCTACGAGTAGAGGGATATCAACCTTTCTCTCTCTTAAAGGTGGCACATGTATGGGAACAACATTTATACGATAATATAAGTCTTTCCTGAAATTACCTTTCTCAATTTCCTCTTCAATATTTTTGTTCGTTGCTGAAATAAGTCTAAAGTCAGATTTTATTAAATCATTACCGCCTAATCTTGTGAATTCAAATGTTTCCAACACTCTCAGCAATTTGGCCTGCATCATTAAATCCATATCGCCTATTTCATCCAAAAACAGAGTTCCTTTATCAGCCAATTCAATTTTACCTATCTTTTTTGATACAGCTCCAGTAAAAGCCCCTTTCTCATAACCAAACATTTCGCTTTCAATCAACTCTGAAGGAACAGCAGAACAGTTTAACTCTACAAATCTATTATTAGACCTTTTACTTAATAAATGAATCAACCTAGCCACATGCTCTTTACCTGTACCATTTTCACCAGTTATCATTACCCATGCATTTGTCGGAGCTATCTTTTCTATCCTCTTTTTTAAATTGACAATCTTATCACTAATACCAATTAATTCATATCGTTTGAGCAAGTCAAATTTAGTTTCTCTCAAATCCCTTTCTAATGATATTTTATCATTAATATGCTTTAAAATTAAAATAATCCTATCCAGCGACAAAGGTTTTTCCAAAAAATCATAAGCACCATGTTTTATAGACTCAACAGCATTTTCAATATTTCCGTGTCCACTAATCATTATAATTTCTATTTCAGGAAAATATTTTTTAATCTCTTTTAACCCCTCGTTTCCATCTTTATCAGGTAACCAAATATCCAAGAATAAAACATCATAGAGTTCATTTTTTAGTTTGTTAAAGCCATCGTTAAACGTTAAAGCGAAATCTGCCTTAAAACCCTCATCTTCGACAATATCTTTTATCGTTTCACATATATTTCGTTCATCATCTATTATTAAAACCTTCATATTTTACTCCAGCTTCTTTTATTAAACTTTATTCTAAAAAGGGTAAATATACCCACTTCACTTTCAACCTCAATTAACCCATCATGTTCTTCTACAATCTTTTTAACTATTGCTAAACCCAATCCTGTACCACCTACTCTTTTACTAAAATATGGTAAGAATATCTTTTGTAAATCTTCACTATCAATCCCTACGCCATTGTCTTTAATAGACAGATATAAATATTTGTCATCTTCTTCTAATTTAACAGTAACTTTCCCTTTATCTGAGTCAATTGCACTAATAGAGTTTTGTATTAAATTATGCAAAAGTCTTTTTATCTGAGAAAGATCACCATACATCATTTTTACACCTTGGTTTTGAAATCTAAATTCAAATAAAGGTTTTGAAGTTTTATAAAAATCTATAACCTCTTTTACAAGTTCATCCAAATTAAAATACCTTTTATTTATAGCTGGCATCCTTGCAAATTCATTAAATTCGTTAATCATTTTGTATAAATCGTTAACTTCGTCTATTATTGTTCTCAGACTTTTTAAGACTGTTTCAGGGATATCTTCAAACTCTTCATTTAACTTTTTCAGAACTCTTTCAGCATTAAGTTTAATTGGAGTAAGAGGGTTCTTAATCTCGTGAGCAATTCTACTTGCTATCTCTTTCCATATTTCATATTTTTTTGCTGTCAAAATATCTGTTATGTCATCGATGAAAACAATTATATTATCCGGCTCATTATGACTTAAATACACCTTAGAAAAGGTAAACGACAATGTCTTTGTTCCATCATTTATATCATAATCCTTTTGAAAAACCAATGACATTTCATTACTTTCGTAAAAAAACTTTTTTAAAATATCGATTAATTCATCCCACCATTTAATATCACTATCTAAAAGTATCTTTGCACTATCATTACACTTTAAAATGTTTAATTTTTCATCAAATAAAAATATAGCTGATTTAGTATTTTTAAAAATAACATCAATGTACTGATTATCTCGAAAAATCTGTTTATACATTTTATCAAGCTCTTCATTCTTTTTGCTCAGCTGTTCTGTATGCTCTTTCAATCTTTTAGCCATTTCATTAAATGACCTTATTAAAACTCTGAGTTCGTAATCTCCCATTTCATCCAATGTTACATCTAAGTTTCCAGAAGAAATAGATTTAGAAGCATCAGCAAGAGCATTTAAAGGCTCAGTAATATTTCTTGAAAAAACAATACTCCCCCAAATACCTGCTAAAGCTACAAGTAGTGTCATCAAAATCAATAAAATTTTATATGAATTTTTGATAGGCTCAGCAAAAAATTTAATTTGACTATAATTTCTATAAGAGTCCATTATTTTCGAAACTTTAGAAGCCTGATCAGGTGGAACTATTTTATATACAAAAAGTGCACCTAATATAATTTTATCGGAAGTCTTAGCAGCAACAGGAACACCTACCCAATATATTTGATTTTCACCAAAAAACTCGTATTTTGCAATTTGTTTTACCTGAGTAACTATTTCATTCACAATATCTTTACTAACAATAAAATTGATATAATATTTTTTATCATTTGCTAAAATTCTATTACCCTCTTTATTATAAACAGCAACACCATCAATCCTATTATTTTGTAAATATTCGTCCACAAACTTGTTTAATTCATCATAATTTCTCTGCAATAAAAAACCCTTTGTAGTCACTAACTTAGATAATATCAGAGTTTGCTCTACAAGGTCTTGCTCAAGTTGATTTTGATATTTTTGCATCAAATCAACAGAGCTTTTTAATGCAAGCTCAACCTGACTATCAAACCATTTGTTTATGCTATTATTAATAATGCTTATAGAAAATATAAATACAATAGATACAGGTATAACGCTTAGAATAATTGAAAAAATAACTAGCTTACTTTGCAAAGATGCCCCAAAAACACCTTTACTACGACTAAAAAATATTTTTGCAAGATTTCTAAATATAACAATCAATAAAGCTAACAGTAAAACAATATTTATGTTAATCAACAAAAAAATAGTAATATTTGATGTTAAAGGGTAATCAAAATTAACAAGCTTTGAGCTAACTAAGTAATTTAAGAAAATTACTAATATTAATATGATTAGATAATAGATTATCTTTTTTTTCTTAGGGTTACCATTTTTTAACATCAAGCCAGGCCTAAATCAATGCATACCTGCCTAACTATATTGGCTGAAATAGTTTCAGATTTTTGCAAATACCCCTCAAAAAGAGCATTATCGCATATCGTATTAATAAGCCTTGGAATTCCTTTGCTACTTTCATAAATTATAGGTATAGAAGCCTCTTCAAAAATTTCTTTATCACCACCAGCTATATTTAATCTATGATAAATATAATTTCTTGTTTCTTCTAAATCTAAAGGCTGTAAAGTTAATCTCATAGCAACTCTTTGAAACAAAGGTTCGTCAAGCTTTAAGTTTTCATTTAACTCAGGTAAACCAAAAAGAACAAAATTTATCATTTTGCCAGATTCGTCTTCAAAATTCAACAACCCCCTAATCTCTTCCATAACCTCTTTTTTCGTAAGCATCTGCGCTTCGTCAATAATTATAACAACATTTTTACCTGTATCAGATATTTCAGAAATCTTTTGAAAAAGTCTTGCAACCATTTCTGGCTTTTCAGACGGAATATCCTTAACACCAAGTTGCATACATAATTTTTTTAAAAACCACTCAGAGCTTACTTCTGAATGAACCACCACAATAAATAATACTTCATAAAGCACTGGATCTATATCTTCATAAAATAACCTAGCTATAGTAGTTTTACCAGTACCGATAGGTCCCAGCACAAGCCCCAAACCTTTTTTCTCTTCAATTAAGTACTGAAGTTTCAACAAAGCCTTCACATGATGTTTCGATTTATAGAAATATTTTAAATCAGGAGAGTTATTAAAAGGCAATTCTTTTAAATTATAAAACTCTTTAACCCCCATTCAAACACCTACAAAAATGAAATCTTTTTTTTCTTAGGTTTATTACTTTCATTATCTTTACTAACAGATTCATCTATCTCTTTAGAACTATCATCATCAGAAATAGTTACATTTTTATCGTCCAATTTTTCAAAATCAAATTTACTAACCTTTTCTTTTACATCTCTAAAATTACTATCAAGAGTATACAATTTCATATAATAATTCTTGGCTACCGACTCATCACCAGATTCTTCATAAATAGTTGCTAACTCATATAAAGAGTTTTTTATTTTTTCAACATCATCATAATCAGCAATTATTAGTTTATGGATATTAGCAGCATCCTCAAACCTACCCAGTTTTTTATAACATTCAGCTAACATATACAAACTTTCATATCTCTTACTACCGTAAGATGCCTTTTTTAATTCCTCAATAGCATCATCAAATAATTCAAGCTCAAAATAAGCTAATCCCAAATCGTAATGCGTCTCATAGTCGTTTTCTGAGACAGATTCGTTTATACTTTTTCTCATTGCTTCAACAACTTTTTTCTCTTCATCAGTAAAATTAATTAATTTATCATATTTTTGACTCTGTTCAACTTCCTCAGAAAAATGATCTAAATCAAAGATCTCCTCTTCTATTGCTTCTACATCATTTGATAAATCACTATGACTATCCTTTAATTCGTCTTCCTCTTCATAATTTTCTAAATCAATAGAATCAGCAAAGATATCTTCTTCTTCAACAACTTTATTTTGTTCATTCTCTTCTTTTAATAAAACCTCACCACTCTCAGTTTCATCCACATTATCTAAATCCAAATCTATTTCAAAATCATCCTGTTTTCCATCTTCAAAAGCTTCGTCAGCCTCCTCCTCACCATAACTTGTCGAATCAAGATCAAGATCTAAATCCAAATCTATCTCATCTCCTGTATCTACAATCTCAAAGCCTTCTTCAGCCAGTCCTGACTCCAAATCGATTTCATTTACCTCATTTGTCTCCAATGAAGAGAGATCAACATTTTCATCATAATGTCCAGATTCAGTAGAAGATTCAGTCACAGCAATACCGTGCTCTAATTCATTTATAAAATCAATAATTCGTTCAGCTTTTTCATTTTCTCCCTTATCATAATACAATTCAGACATCTTCTTATAAATTTCTATTTGTAAATTCTTAGCTTTACATTTCCCAGCCAAAACTACTAAGCTATCTAAAATCTCCAAATCATCTATTTTTGGATATAAATTTCCCACAATTTCTACAAAATCTATCTTAAAATCATATTCAGGCAAATTATTTATTTCTTCAATAAGTTCTTTTAACTTTTTATAATCATTCTTACTAAGATAAGCATTTGCCAAGTCACTATAAACTAATGGTTCCTTTGTTTCATCTTTCAACTTTTCATAAAAATCTAAATCTAACTCTAATGGATAATACTCTTTCAACAAAGAATAAACATCGGGATTAAACTCTTTATTAACATTATTTTTAGCTACTTCTATAAAAATATCTTTATGCTCAGATTTTTCTCTAAAGAAAGGTACCATAAACTGAATTAAATCAGACAGATCACACTTATGCTTCAAAGCATATTCAGAAAAATCTACCAAGTACTTCTTGGCTAAATCTGATTTTTCTTCTTTTACCTTTTCATAAACTATTTTTAATGCAGAATATAGAAACTTACAAATTTCAAAACTTTTGTTAAATTTATCCAATCTCTCTAAGACTATAACATAATTACTTAAATTGGACCTATCAATCTCAGTTATCTCTTTTAAAATATCGATAGATTTATCAATAAAACCGTTCTTTTCATATATCTCACTCAACTGCAAAAGTGTTTTTAACTGCTCACCCTTTAACCCTTTTTTTTCAAAAGCTTCTGCTAATTTTCTATATAAATCATATTCATCTGGAAAAATTTTCAATACTTTACGAATTTGAGCAATCAACTTATCCAAATATTTACCTTTTTCAAGCTCTTCTATAAGCCTTTTAAAAGTACTTAATGCTTCATTCTTTTGACCCAATCTAAATTGAATATCACCAAGGAGATTCAAAGCATCATAATCATCTTTATTTTTTGATAAATATTTTTTACACTCTTTTAAAGCTTTACGAAGATTGCCTTTGAGATAAATTTTTTTAATATCAGCAAATGTTAATTCTTTACTCCCGAAAAGCCCCATTATTTCATCCCAATTAATTTATGAACCTGAGGTATAAAATATGCCATAACATTATGATAATAACACAAGTCTAATATTTTATCAAGTAAACTATAATTAAATTTATTATCAATAAAATGGATATACAGCTCTTCTACCCCAATCCCTTTGATTAAGTGTATAGTGTTTTCTATTTTTTCTAAAGGTAAATTTTCTCCAACAACAATCTTAAAATACACTTTCTCATTAATATCTTTTAGTTTAATAATTCCATCTCTATTAAACTCTACACCAAAAACTTCCTTCAATTTTAAATCGACACTAATTATATCAAGATAATCTTCCAATTCTAATATGCTATCTACAATCAAACCACTTGTTTCTAAAAATGTTCTCACTCCTGCATTTTTTAAATATTGCAAAAATAACTTAAGAAAATCACAATATATTAAAGGCTCACCGCCAGTTAACGATACTGAATGAAACAAATTCAAGTCAAAATTATTTACAACTAAATTAAACAAATTATCTGGCGTAACAGGATTCTCGTACTTTTTGTCACAACACAAAAAATATCTATCAACAGTATAATTTGTATCGCAACCAACACAGTTTATATTACATCCAGCAAAACGTATAAATAGCTGTCTTGCACCCACATATTTCCCTTCACCCTGTACAGACTTAAAAATCTCTTTAACAAATGCTTTACTCATAATATTCAGCCGCTGCTGTTTCACTTTCCCATACAACAACAGAACTCATTAAATCACAGAATTTCTCCTTTAACCTATCATAAATATATTTAGCTATATTCTCACTCGTAGGATTAATTTTTTCAAAATATGGGTGCTCATTCAAAAAAATATGATCCAACTCATCAGTTATTTTTCTTAACTCTTTTTTTATATTTTTAAAATCAACCAACATACCTGTTTTATCAAGTTTTTCACCTTTGAGATAAACCTCAACTTTCCAATTATGGCCATGTAAATTTTCACATTTACCCTCATAATCCCTTAAAAAATGAGCACTAGCAAAATGATCAATAACCCTCAACCTATACATTTTTTTAACTCCTCTATCTCTTTTTTTGATAAATGCTTATATTCTCCAGGTTTTAAATCTACAATCCTTATTGGACCTATCCTAACCCTTTTCAATTTTTTTACATTTATTTTAAAAAACTTAAAAATATTTCTAATTTCTCTTTTTTTACCCTCATACAATACAATATTATAAGTATAATTACCCAAATAATTAATTTTACAAGGTAAATATTTAATTTCTTTAGTTTTCAACCCTGCTCTAATTAACTCGAGCTCTTTTTCTTCAAGAATTTTATCTACAGCAACTATATACTCTTTCTCAATTCTACTTGAAGGGTGCTGAATTTTATAAATAAGATCCCCATCATTTGTAAAAATTATCAAACCCTCACTTTCATAATCAAGTCTACCAGAATATCCGAGTCTATTCTTTTTGAAAAATTCAATATCTAACAACGACTTTTTATCTCGATATTTATCATAAGAAGTGAGCACCTTTATCGGCTTATAAAACTTAATATAAACTTTTTTATTAAAATCTAATTTTTCTCCATTAACTACTACATGATCATTGATACTAAATTTCTCAGCAGGATTGGTTATAACAACGCCATTTACTAAAACGAAACCGTTTTGAATTAACCTATCAGCTTCCCTTCTAGAATACTTTCCGCTTGAAGCTATAAGTTTATTTAGTCTTATTAATTCCTTTTTAATTCTTGCCATTCTCTAAATGTTGGTAACTCGGAAAGATCTTTTAAACCAAAATATTCTAAGAATTTATTAGTGGTGCAATAAAGTAGTGGTTTACCAGGGACATCTTTTCGCCCTATAATCTTAACAAACCCTTTATCCAATAGATTTCTGATTATAGAGCTACTATTTACACCCCTAATCTGCTCAATTTCTGCTTTTGTAATAGGCTGCTTGTATGCAATCACTGCAAGGGTTTCAAGCGTAGCTCTTGAAAAATTTTCTGTTTTCTCACCAAAAATATCAATTAAAGAACTATACAGCTTACTATCTGCAACCATTTGATAGCCACCAGCAACTTCAATTATCTTAATTCCAAGATCTAATTTATTAAAATATTCCACATAATCCGTTAATCTATTTTCCAAATTTACCGGTTCCATTATCTGCCTCAATGTCTTAACAGTTACAGGTTTGCCCGACAAAAATAGAGTTGCAAAAAAAAGTTTTTTCTCATCCATTTCTTTTCACCACAAAGTTCTCAAAATTGGATTCCTGAATCGCCACAACAACCTTCAATTTTATCAATTCCAAGATTGCCAAAAAACTTACTACCACTTCCATTTTATTTCTACATCTATCCAAAATGTTTTGCCAAAATAATAACTCATTTTCAAAAACCAAAGCTTTTATATTTTCAATAATTTCATTAATATCAATATTTTTCTTTTCTATCTTGATTATTTTTTTGTCTTCTTTTTTTATTAAGTTAAAAAATAATCTTGCTATCTGGTAAGCATCCATAGATTCGCTATAATCTTTTTCCAGAGTAATGGACTCTTCTCTAGTTAAATATGTTGAATATTTTTGTTCTCTTTCCCTTAAAATTTCAGCAACATCTTTAAAAAATGAATATTCTATCAATCTCTGAGTAAATAAAAATTTCTCTTCCTCAATATCAATATCATCTTCCACAATGCTATTATGTGGCAACAACATCTTAGATTTCAAATAAATTAAATAAGATGCCATTTGAATAAAATCTGATGCAACTTCAATATCCATCTCTTCCATTGTATTGATAGCATTAATAAACTGATCAGCAATTACTGAAATTGAGATATCATAAATATTCATCTCATTTTTATAAATCAAATGAATCAACAAATCTAAAGGACCCTCAAAATTATCTAATTTTATTTCCAGTAAATCACCCATAGTTTACCATCAAATTTTCATTACTCTTCTAACTTTTTCCATTATTTCACCTGCTATTGTATTAGCTCTCTCTTGACCATCTTTAATAAAATCATCTATATCACCAATGATTTTTTCATATTCTTTTCTCTTTTCTTGTATTGGGGTTAAAAACTCAAACAAATGTTTTAAAAGTATTTTTTTACAATCCACACACCCAATCTTTGCATTTTTACAACCAAAGATTATCTCTTGTTTTTCGTCCTCTGTTGAAAACACCTTATGATAATCAAAAACTGGACATACATCTGGATTACCAGGGTCACTTCTCCTTTTTCTATTAGTGTCTGTAATCATAGTCATTACTTTCTTTTCAACACTTTTTAAATCTTCACTGAGCATAATCGTATTCCCATAAGATTTACTCATTTTTCTACCATCTGTACCCAAAAGCTTAGGAACTTCTGTCAGTAAACCTTCAGGTTCAACAAATATCTCACAGTCATAAAGATAATGAAACCTTCTCACAATCTCTCTACTTATTTCTATATGAGGTATTTGATCAACCCCTACAGGAACGTATTTTGCGCTATAAAGAATAATATCAACAGTCTGCAGTAATGGATAACTTAAAAAACCTAAATTATTTAAATCCCTATCTTTCATTTCCATCTTTATCTCTTTATAAGAAGGGCACCTCTCCAACCAGGCAACTGGAGTAATCATAGAAAGCAATACAAACAGTTCTGCATGATAAAGATTTTTAGATTGAACAAATAGGGTGCTTTTTTCCGGATCAATCCCCACACTCAACCAATCCAGGATTAATTCTTTTCTAAAAGTATTAATATCTTCTGGGTTTTCATAACTAGTTGTTAAAGCATGCCAATCTGCAACAAAATAAAAACATTCATACTGCTCCTGCAGTTTTACCCAATTTTTCAAAGCCCCAAAATAATGACCAATATGCAATTTACCTGTAGGTCTCATACCGCTTAATACTTTTTCCATATCACCCTCTTACAGTAGTAATTTTACAAAAAAATGTATAACAGGAAATATAAAATAATCCACCATATTAGTTATAAGCAAAATCAATATTATAATAAATCCATATCTTTCATACTTGATTAAAAAATACTGTTTATCAGAAGGTAAAAATGATTGTAATATTCTACCACCATCTAAAGGTGGAATAGGTAAAAGATTAAAAACTCCCAAAGCAACATTTATCTGCACAGAATACACTGCCATTAATGTCAAAGGAACTAAAATCTTATTCATTAATAAATTAGACGTATTAATATGGGTAAAAATATTATAAAATACTGATGATATAATAGCTAAAATAAAGTTTGCTAATGGACCTGCAAAAGCTACTATTGCAATACCATGTTTCCTTCTCGCAACTATATTAAAATTTACAGGGACAGGTTTTGCCCAACCAAAAAGTCTCGTCAAAAAAAGAACTATCAATCCCATTACATCAATATGTGAAAGAGGATTTAAAGTAAGTCTACCAGCCTTTTTAGCAGTATCATCCCCTAAAAAATATGCAGCGTATCCATGCGCAGCTTCGTGAAAAGTAATCGCTGCTAAAAAAGGGAGTAAAGCGATACTTAATTGCTGTAAAAAACTATTTATATCAAACATAGTCTGATTTCATAACAAAATAGCAATCTAATGTCAAAATATAAATCAAAGAAATTTAGAAATAAAATCAATATCATTAAAATAAGTTACTTTTAAGTTTCTCACATCTGATTCCACTACTGCAACCCCCTCACCAAACTCTTCCATTACTTGAGCCTCGTCTGTAACTGTTAATCCTTTCTCAAAAACATATTCAAAACCTTTAATTAACTTTTCCCTTTTAAATATCTGGGGGGTATGAGATAAAAAATATTTTTCTCTATCAACTGTTTTTTCTACAACATTATTTTTAACAATTTTCACCGTATCCCTAACTTTCAAACCACAAATTACAGCATCGTAAAAATTTAACTTTTCAATCAACCTATTTACAACATCCTTGGTAACAAGTGGTCTAACTGCATCATGAATCAATACATATTCAGCATCAGATTCATTTATACAATTATAAACTGTATTAAAACGCTCCTTTCCACCTTGAACAAGTTTATAATTATCTATATCTAAACTTTCCATTATATTTTCAATAAACTTGCTATCCGTATCGATATTACAACCAATTATAAAACATTGAAAATTAAAAGATTTTGAAAGATGATTTAAAGTATGATACAAAATTGGTCTACCATTTATTTCATAATATTGTTTACTTATTTTTGAATTAAACCTCTTGCCAACCCCTGCAGCTGGTATTATTGCATCAATCTTCATTTTTGCCTAGCAAATATAATTCTTCCCGTTTCAGTTTGAAGAAGACTTGTTATCTCAACCTTAACAGTTTCTCCTATCAAAGATTTACCATTTTCAACGACAACCATAGTTCCATCCTCTAAATAACCGACCCCTTGATTGTGCTCTTTCCCCTCTTTAACCACTGTGATCTCTAAAACTTCTCCAGGGAGCACAGTTTGTCTCAGGGCAATCGCTAAGCTATTTATATTCAAAACTTCCACATTCTGAATTTCTGCAACTTTCAATAAATTATGATCAGTTGTGATAATTTTACCCTTATACTTTTTTGCAAGTTTAACCAATTTTTCGTCAACCGTTCCAATATTATGAAAATCTGTTTCATCTATCTTAACTGGAATTTTTTTCTGCTCTTTTAATCTCTGTAAAATACTCAACCCTCTTTTCCCTTTTTGTCTTCTCAAATGCTCATGAGAATCTGCAATATTCTGAAGCTCTTTCAATACAAAGGTTGGTATTACAAGCTCACCCTCTAAAAAACCTGTTTCTATAATATCCAATATTCTCCCATCAATTAGTGTAGATGTATCTATAATTTTTGGAATTTTAACAACTTTCGTTTTGACAGGAACCAGCGAAATCTTAGAAAAAAGGTTTTCTACTATTGTATAATTTTTATAACCCACCAAAATGCCGATATAAGTTATTACAAAATAAATAGCTAATTTTATCGGCTCACTAGTAATAAAAGATGATAAAGGTGACATTATTAAGTAACTAATAATCAAAAATAATACACCACCAATAATACCGCTTAAAATTTTAAAACTTTTAAGATCTGTAATCAATATTTCTAAGATATTTATCGCTAAAATTACACCAAAACCGTATGCTACCGCATAATTTATATCAATCCCTATTTTGTCACGTAACAACACAAAAACTATCATTATAATTAATGAATAAATAAGACGAAATAGCCACATCTAACTAACTCCTCAAATATTTTTTTAGTTCATCAAAATCATCTCTTCTACCCAAACAAATCAAAACATCATTATCATTTAAAACTTCTTCGGCACTAGGACTATATATAAAACTACCGTCGCTCTTTTTTATTGCAATAACAATAATCCCAAATTTTCTTAAATTTGACTCTAAAATAGTTTTACCTTTTAGTTTAGAATTTTGACAAATAGCCAATTCTTCAACCTCAATATTATAATCATTTTTACCAAGTGCTAACTCTAAAAACTCAGTAACATTAGGCTTTACAATTGCATTTGCAATCTGGAGAGCACCTGTCGTAAAAGGTGATATCACATTATCAGCCCCTGCCCAAAACATCTTTGAGCTTGCTTCATCATCCATCGCTTTTGTGAAAACCTTTATATCTTGGTTAAAACCTTTTGCAGTCAATGTGATATAAACATTTTCTGCATCAGATTCGACAACAGAAATTATACCTTTAGCATATAATATATTTGCTTTCACTAAAGTATCCTCTTTCGTAGCATCACCAATTATATAATAATAATCTTTTTCATCAAACTCATTGATATACTTTTCATCTTTCTCAATAACTACAAAAGGGATCCCCTTCTCTTTTAATTGGCTAGCGATTATTTTTCCCATTCTTCCATAACCACAAATAATATAATGATCATTTAGTTTACTAATTTTTTTATCCATTCTTCTTCTCCCAAAAGTTCTTCCAATTTCACCAGCAATTATTAAATCAAATACCTGAGTACCTATATACGCAAGGGTACCAGTACCAGTCAAAATCAAAAATATTGTAAAATACTTACCAGCTTCAGATAAAGGGAAGACCTCTTCATAACCAACAGTAGAAATAGTGATTATTGTCATAAATAGAGAGTTTAGAAATCCAGCTTTTTCAATAGACTCATAGCCCAAAGTCCCAACTGCAACAATCAATAACAAAACTACAAAACCAATAAGTATATTTCTAACTTTATACTTTAACATTTAAAAAATAATCTCCAAAAGCCTAATCAAAAACACACGCAAAAACTCAATCACAAAAATCAAAACAATAGGGGAAATATCTATCATGCCAATAGGTGGAATCAATCTTCTAAATGGACCCATAACAGGCTCTGTTAAAGCAACTATCAGCTGTACAATAGGGTTGTATGGATCTGGACTAACCCAAGATATTAAAGCTCTGATTATTACTAACCAAGTCAAAATTTTTAACAGCCCTATTAAAGTAAACAAACCATACTTCGTAGTAAGTAAAACAACCGAAACAACATCAACCCCTCTACCAACTAAACTATTAAACAGAATCTGTAAACCACTATCCAAAAACACATAGATTAAAAATATAAAAATAACCGAAATTACAACAACGGTATTCCCAGGGACGTTAATTATTGACCTTGTTACTTTTACAACAGGCAAACCTATCCTATGGAAAAATGTGGTATAAATTGAAGCTTGATAAGAAGTATTTAACAAACTTCCAAGGATAAGCGCTATTATATAAAAGACCATTAAAAATCTCAACATCTCATCAACTGCACCAATTAAAGAATATAAAAAACTTACCCCATTAAATGCCCAATACACTAACCCCAGTAATATGGTAAAAATAATAATAACTAAAGGTATGAATTTTTTACTTTTCTCATGGGGATATTTAGAAAAAATAGTTGCAAAAATAGGCTCTGTAAAAGATGCTACAAGTTTACCCAAAGGGTTGAAATAAAGCTCTTGCCTTGTCATTACGCCTCTTAAGATAAGCAAAACAATATAAGCTTTAATAATAAAAGAAAAAAACCACATATTCAGCTCCTCTTACCAAAAATAGCTGAACCAATACGCACCATATTGGCCCCTTCTTCAATAGCTATCTCAAAATCATCACTCATACCCATGGAAAGATAATCCATTTGTATATTATATCTGTCATTTGTTTTTAAAAAAAGTTCATTCATCTTCGCAAAAAAAGGGCGATTAACTTCCGCATCATCAACCAAAGGTGGAATCATCATCAACCCTTTTAGCTTAAGATTATCACAGTTTAATACAAACTCTACTAATCTATCATAATCCTTTAATAAAACTCCAGACTTTTGTGGTTCTTCAGCAATATTTACTTGGATTAAGATATCCTGGGTTAAACCATTTTTTTTAGCATATTTGTTTATCAATTCTGCCAGCTCTATCCTATCCACAGAATGTATCAAGCTAAAATTATTTTTTAAATAACGAACCTTATTTGTCTGCAAGTGCCCAATCATATGAAATTCTATGTCTTCAAATTTATCTCTCAACCCCTCAATTTTTTTCAAAGCTTCTTGAACCCTATTTTCACCAAATACTCTCTGACCGCAATTATACGCTTCAACAATCTTTTCTGCTGGAAAAGTTTTACTTACAGCAACTAAAACTATATCATCTTTTGCCCTTCCAGATTTAATAGCTGCCTTTTCTATTCTTTCCATGATAATTTCTAAATTTTTACAAATCATCTCACCCTCGATATAACTGAAATCATCCTGCCTGTTACCTTATCTCTTCTATAAGAATAAAAATTTTTATTACAGTATGAACAATCCCTTATATGCTCAATTCTATTTTTTTCAATACCATTTTTTAAAAACATATCCTCAATCTGAGATCTCAAGTCAAAAAAATATTTTCCATTTTTATATATTAAATTTTTATCGATGTTAAAAACCTCTTTAGTATAATTTATAAAATCTCCTTTAACCTCAAAGCAATCTTTGCATATCCCAACATTTATATACACCTTTCTTATATCTTCTTTACCAAACATTTTAATAGCATTATTTACGATACCGTTAAAAACTGATTTCCAACCACAATGTAAATTTGCATAACTGCCATTTTCACCAATAATCTGAACACTATAACAATCAGCAGTTAATATACCTAATCCGATACCAACCTCTTTTGAAAATAACCCATCTCCATTAAAAAAGGATGGTGTATCCTTTTTCACCTCAATGATATTAGAACCATGCACTTGCCTTAATGTAACTATCCTGCTTATACCAATCAAATCTTTTAAAATCTTATAATTTTTTTCCACATTTAACAAATCATCTTCACAGAAATAACCAAAATTAAAACTCTTATATGGCCCATCAGAAACACCACTAAATCTAGTTGTGGTAAATATATTAAAATATTCTACAATATTTTCTGGTTTTATTAATGGTATCTCTTTAGTATTTCCTTGCACTTCAGAAACTCCCTTTTAATAATATCAGCATCATAATTTGGTTTAACAAGTTTTTCCCATAAAAAAGTATAATTTTCATCATAAATCATCTCACCCCTTTTTACTGCATCAGCTTCTCTTAAAGCTCTTTTCACATCAAAGCCGTTATCTAACAATTTAATATAAAAATCTTTCACATAATCTTCTGCTCTTGATAAAAAACCTTGCAACAAAGCATTATTATAATTCATTATATCATATTTCACATTAGAAATTCTACCAAACCTTTTTTTCAATAATTTAATCTTTTCATTCAACACTTTCTTTTTATCCAATCCAAAATATTGCAACGGTGTATTAGGTTTAGGTATAAAAATATTTACTGAAACCTTTATTTTTCCCAACCTGTTATACTTATCCCTTTGAATACCAAAAAATATTTTTGATATATTTTCAACTCTATCTGCAATCATTTCAACATCATTAATATTTTCCCCAGGTAACCCTATCATGTAATACAGCTTCAAGTTCTCTATCCCAACATCTGCTATCTCTTTTGCAACATTTAAAATAACATCTTCATCTATCTCTTTATTTATTAATTTCTTTAACTTCCTACTACATGTTTCCTCAGCAATAGTAATAGACCTTACGCCAAGTTTTTTTAGCATTGATATTATATCATTCGTTAAAGTATCAGCTCTCAGTGAGGATACAGAAACCTTTAGTCCAAACTTTTCAAACTGTTTTAACAAATCTGCCACACAAGGCAAATCTCCAAATGCCGCTGAAATAAGGCCTATTTCATCAGAAAACCTTTGATTTTTTATCACTTCAAATGTTTTTTCATAATCAAATACTCTAAATGGCCTATAAGCAAAGGTAGCAGTGCAAAATCTACAACTGTATTTACACCCACTTGATAACTCAATTAAAAATTCGTTGGCAAACTCACCCAGCTCTGTTTTTATCACAGAATTTATGATTGTATTTTTATTCCTCAATAAAACTTTTCCAGGGTATTTATCTTTTGAAATAACAAACTCGTATTTTAAAAGCCTTTCTAAAAAACTATTTTTATCGGAGTAAGTATTAAACTCCTCTTTTATATTTTCCAAAATAGGATCTATATCTCCAAGTAAAACAACATCTACAATATCAATCAATAGTGATGGGTTGATAAATGCCAAAGCACCACCAGCAATAATTGGTGGGAAACTATCATCTCTTTCATCCTTAAAAACTGGTATCTTTTCATTTTTTAAAAATTGAATAAAACTTAAAATATCCTCTTCGAAATTAATGGAAAGTGCAAGGATATCAAATTCTCTCAAAAATTTCTGATTTTCTAAAGATAAATTATCCTCTAAATAATCTAAAACAAATCTTTCACAAGTTACATTTTCAATTTCATTAAACTTTTTATAAACATATTGGTAACCGAGATTTTGAATAGCTATTTCATATCTATTTGGATATATTAGAGCTACTTTTATTCGACCAAATTTTTTTATAGTCCCAAATTCTTTATTTATTATTTCACGATAATGATTAATTACAGACCATTTTTCCATAATAAAACTTTATAGCATATGGCAGATAAGTAAACATGAAAAATTAACTTTCAAGTAACTCTTCAACCTTTTTAAGTAATTCGGGCAGTTTAAAAGGCTTTTTGATAAAAATATGTTCAGAGCCTGGAAGATGATTTTCTTCAATATCACTACAACCAGAGATATATATAATCTTACAAAAACCAAATCGTTGGATGTAATCATTTACAAATTCATACCCTTTGCCATCATTTAATATAATATCTGAAATAATTAGATCAAAAGGTGTATCCAATTCTTCAAGCACTTTTTTTGCATCAGCAAGGGAATTTGCAACTACTACATCATAACCATTTGACTTTAAAAACTCACCAACTGTGAAAGTGATAACCTCTTCATCATCTAATATAAAAATTTTGGTCGTTTTATCTGCTGAATTAGTTTCCTCTTCATTACTTTTTTCAGTTACTCTTATAGGCAATTTTATAGTAAATTTAGTATATTCATTCTCTTTTGATTCCACCAAAATAGTACCATCGTTATTTGTGATATACCCATACACCATCGCCAAATCTAAACCTATTCCATGTTTATCATGCTTAGTTGTAAAAAATGGTTCAAAAATCTTTTCAATATATTCCTGCTTTATCCCTTTACCGTTGTCATAAATTTCTATAGCAGCAAAATCTTTGTTATTTTCTTGAATAGTATAGGTTTTTATAATTATAGTTTTATTTTTTCTATTTACAGATTCTAAAGCCTCTATGCTGTTCATAACCATACTAAAAATAATATTTTTAAAAATATCCTTGTTCAAATTAACACTACAATCACAATTTAAATCTAATTTTAATTCTATTGTTTCACCAAGTATATCCCTATACTCTTCAAAAAACTCTCTAATAGCATCATCCAATAAAAACATTTCTTGAGAAATCTCTTTTACTTTAATAAACAACACCATTCTATCCATCATTGATGAAATATCATCAATGTTATCATAAACTTTATCAAGATAAGTCTTTATTTTTTCATTAGCAGTCTCATTTTCAGCTAAAGTAATATATGACTGCATACCTGTAAGAGCATCGTTTATTTTATGAGAAAATATTTTCAAAACCCTTTCCACAACTTCTACTTTCCCTCTTTTTGACAACTCCTCTTCAAGTGTTATCTGATAAGTTATATCTTTAAAAATAAAAACAAAATAATACTCATCATTATATTCCACTTTAAAAACAACATAGGCAAAAGTATATTTCTTCCCATCTTTTATAAATTTCACAGTTTCTGCCACATACTTTTCTCTATCTAGCACCTCTTTTATTTTAATTTTCAGCTCTTCTGGATTATCAAAAAATGGTAACTCATCAAATTTAAAATAATCTTTAGCACAAAATTCACTTAAAGCCTTATTTTTATAATATAAATTAAAGTCTTCATCTGTAATTAAAACAAAATGTGGGGTATTAAAAATCACCTTTCCAAAAAGTGCTAATTTTTTGTCCTTCTCCACAATTTCAGAAATATCTGTTATTGTTAGGATAAGCCCTTCTTCACCATCAGCACCAATATATTTAGAAGCAGACATCAAAGCATCAAAATTATCACCGTTATATTTTCTCAATTTTATTTTAAAATTTTTTAAAAAACCTTCTTTATTTATTTGCTCAATAACTCTTTTTCTATCTTCTATGTTTAAATAAAAATCTTTTGTATTTATTTCTTTCAGTTTTTCCCTACTGACTTGAAACAAATTAAAAGCTTCGTCATTTGCATATAAAACTTCGCCACTTAAAGTAGAAACAACAAAAGGGATAGTCATGTTATTTATAAAATTTAAGATAGATTTATTGTTAATTATTTCCATTATGCACCTTCAAAAAGCTCTTTTTCCACAGCATAAATTTCATCAAAATGAGACAAAGCTTCACTAATAAGTTCATCAGAAAACTTCAGTTTTTCATTTGCTAAATTAAATGCCTCTTCATCAAAAATATTTAAACCGATATTTTTTCTGTTTACTAAACAATTTGATAGCACTAACAAAGTAATCAAATCATCTTTCTTATACATCGAGGCAACGTGATGATAATAAACCTTTTCATAAAACAGTTCAGGTAAACCCCATTTACTCAAAACATATCCACCAATTTCTGCATGATTAAAACCTATAAGGTTTGATTCTATCTCGATTGAATTCGTATTACTTTTTTTGGTTATATTAACTATTTCATCATAAAAAGGCGTAGTTAAAAGAAAAATAACTTTACCAATATCATGCAATATCCCCAATAAAAATGCATCCCCCGTATCAACATTTACTTCTTTTGCCAAAATCCTCATTAATATGGCAACACATAACGAGTGCTCCCAAATTTTCTTTGCCAGTTCTATTTTTGACTCATCATTATAAAAATAGCTTTTCATTGATAATGCTATTAAAAGATTTTTTAAATTTTTTTCGCCCAAAATTACAATTGCATGTCTTAAATCCTTTATCTCTTCTTTGGGTGAAAAGATAGCAGAATTTGCCATTTTCAAAATTTCAGCAGTCAATGCTAAATCTTTAGAAACGAGGTAAACAACCTCAGACAGACTGTAATCATCTTTTCTCATAATTGACAAAACTCGAGTAGCAATCTGGGGCAAAGGTGGAATCTCTTTTGCTTTTTCAATAATCATTTGGCTATCAAATTTCATATTTTAATTATACTTTTTTCAACATAAAAATCAACTATTATAACTTGAAAAAGCTTCTAATTTAAATTATAATAACTAAAAATTTAGAGGGGTTCAGATGAAAGAGAAGTACTTAGAATTAAAAAAAATCGTTGTAGAAATGAGTGATTGCTACGAATTTTTAACTATATCAGAAAGAGAAGAATTAAAAAAATATAAAACCGAGCTTCAAAATTTAGAAACAGAATTATCACCTGCAGATATGGATTGGGTAGATAATGAATTCCAAAAATGGTATGAAAAATACATTATGATGGAAACACTGGTATTTATAAAACCCAAAGCAGGCTAAATCAAACTTGAGGATGTTGCATAATAATTACTTAAGCACTTCAGATTGCTTCGCTACGCTCGCAACGACGGCATTTTTGGGTCATTGCGAGCCAGCCATTTAGCAGTAAATTTTGAGTTTAAAACTTTTTGTATGTATAGCATTTGCATATATAATTTTAAATATTTGAAGTTTAATGGCGGGGGAAGCAATCTCAAAACTACATTAATATAAAAAATTGATTCATTGTGCTACAGCCTCAATTTTTAATAAAACACCTCTTTTAAATAAAGTCCTTGAGGCGGGGCTGTACGCCCAGCATTTTTTCTATCCTTACTCTTTAGAATTTCTTCTATCTTTTCTGGCGAACTATTATCAGAATATAAATCAATTACAGTCCCTACAATATTTCTAACCATATTATGTAAAAAACCGTTTGCATTTATCTCAATATTTATAAAATCACCATCCCTCTTTGCAAAAATATAATTAATTGTTCTAACAGGGTTTTCTGGTACACTTCGTTTTAAACACATAGCACTAAAATCCTTCTCCCCTTTAAAAAACTTCAAATACTCATTTAACAAATCCACATCAATATTATCTCTAATCCACCAAGCTCTATTTCTAAAAAGTGCAGATCTTATTTGGTAGTTATAAATTTTGTATATATAAGTTTTGCTAATTGCTGATTTTTGAGCATGAAAGGATAAATCAACATCTTCAACATGTTTTATAACCACATCCTCTGGTAATACACTATTTAATCCCAACAAAACAGATCTATTTTCAAGATACCTCTCAGAGACAAAATGAAAAACCTGTCCAACTGCATGCACCCCAGTATCAGTTCTACCAGATCCAACTATGTTTATACTACTTTTGTATATTTTTGATAGCGCAGCTTCTATTACACCTTGCACAGTTCTCAAATCTTTCTGTCTTTGCCATCCAAAAAAATATGTACCGTCGTATTCTACAACACATTTTTTCTTATACATATCTAAAACCTAACAATATCAACAATTCTACAGTAATAAAAACTAAAAACTCTTTATTTTTAGGCCTTGAAAATTTAAGAATCTTTGACCAATCCCTTTTGTACATCAAAGTTATGGACATCTGATCAGCAAAATAAAATATCCTATTTATAAGAGGGATTATAAACTCATCAATACTAAAAAGATTTTTAAAAAAACTTCTCTCTTCACCCCTAATCTTTTGAGCAATTCTAATCTTTTCTGCTTCTTCAAAAACCAACGGGATAAATCTAATTGCTAAAATAGAAGTTATAGCGATCTCTTCACTATTAATTTTAAATACCTTTAAAGGGATCATTAAGTGATAAATAATTTTTACTAAATCAAAAGGGGATGTCGTAATAGTTAGTAATGCTGATAAAAGTATTATTAAAAAAAATCTTAATGTATAAATCAAACTCAAACCTAAATTTGAAAAGTTTGGATTAAAACTCCCATTTTGAGAAAATATTAATTGTATTATAAACGTGAATATAAGTAAAAAAAGAAAAGGTTTAACATAATATAATAATATCTTTATGTTTATCTTAGAAAATTTAGATAAAATAAATACAATAATTGTAAACAATAATAATAAAGCCAGACTGTTAGCAGAGGAAACCAATGCTATTGTTGAAATAAATATGAGAAATTTCAACAACGTATTCATATTATGGAGAAATGAATCTGCGTGAAAATATCTGCCAAAATATATTCTGTTCATAGTAAAGATTGTTGCATTAATAAACCTACATTCCCAGTAATCATCACATCACCTAAAGGTGAAGCAAAAGTTATATTTTCTCCAAAATCAAACAATTCACTCCTGCGTGGGCCAGTCACTAATACAGGGATATTATTTAGTTCAATACCAGGAATTTTAAAATAAATATGAGCTCCATGCCCCCCATCGTTATATACATCTTCATGTGAAACGTCATAATTACAAAGCATTTTAATATAATTATCTATTTTATCCTTGTTTAACATAGAAGTATGATGTTCAATAAAAGCAGATATTTTAAAATCTTTATCAATAAGGGCAATAAATGTATGCCCATTACCCACATCAACAGTAATACAAGGAAAACCTCTTGAAACATATGAAGCGCCAAGTGCAGCCACTACTGAAGTATCTGAAATAGCATATTTGTTTATCCCCAAATCTTCAAGCTGATTTTTTAAAGAGTTCCACCTTGTAAAATTATTAGGGATATCATCTTGAGCTTCAAATTTTGCGTTTAACAAACCCTCCGCTAAAAACTCTTTCAAAAAATTTATTCTAACAACTCTATCCGATTTCCCCTCTTCATAGCCATGATCCTGAGCAGCTACAAGTATTTTATAAATATTAGTATTTGAAATCTCTTCAATGAAATCTAATTTTTTTTTATCTATTTCACAAAAAAAAATATCAGGATTTACGATATCCTCAACTACTTTAAACCCATCATCTAAAACTTCATCAAGATTATCACTAACAGTTCTTGCAGCAGTTTTTGATAAAATCACATTATAACTTTTTAGATAATTTTTTAGAGCCCTATTTACAAAACCTCCCCCTATTGTATATCCACCTACAGTAAGATCACCACTGCACTCTTTAATCTTCTTAGAAAAATAATTTGTTGGAGAAGGTAAAATCAATTTAATAAAATTCTCTGGTTTTTTACCTCTTTCAAATAGCAGATAATCTGCAGTCCCCAGCCCTATATCAATTGATAATATAGCCATATTCGGTTTTATGCGTCTTTTTTATCCTCACTCTTTGATTCAACCTGTTTATTTGGTTCTTCAGGTGTAATATCAACAGCATTTTCAGCATCATTTGCTGCTTTTTTAAAATTTTTAATGGCTTTACCTAACCCCTCGCCAATTTGTGGCAATTTACCAGCACCAAAAATAACAAGCACAATAACCAAAATAATTAGCAACTCTTGTGTACCTAATCCAAACATACCTTACCTCCTAATTTTACTTTTTATTACCTTTTTTAAACAATTTTATCAATAAGTTTCTTTTAATAATTTCATAGATTAGAGACAAAATAATAATTATAATCAAATAATTATAACCAACCCTTTCAAAAAAAGTCTTATCATCAATTATAGGTAAATCACATTTTAATACACCTTTTTTAGAAATACCTAATGTTACAACACCTTTTTCTAATGGATTTATACATGCTGAAATGCCTGATTGTGTGGCTCTCACCACAGACCTGTGAAACTCATAACTTCTAATGATATCTATGGCCAGATGCTGATATCTCCCTTTCGATTTACCAAACCAACTATCATTTGAAAGAAATACAAGCAAGTCAGTCCCTTTATCCAAAAATTTTTTTACAAGTGATGAATAAGCTGACTCATAACACAACGGTGAGGCAATAAAAACATCTTGATTTAACTCAAATATTTTATATTCATTTCCCAAACTAAAATCTTCAGCATCTTGGAAAAAATAGTATTCTATTGGTTTTAAAATAGACTTTAAAGGGAAGTATTCACCAAATGGTACAAGATGAATTTTGTCATAATATTCGTAATTATTGTTTTTCAAAAAATACACAGAATTATAATACTCTATTTTTTCTTTTCCCTCATATCTTAAACAGCCAAAAATAACCCCCTCACTTTTTTTATTAGAAGCAAGATAATTAATTATCCAATCATCTTCATTGCAAAATGTGGGAAATACTGATTCAGGCAAAACAATCAAGTCATAATTACCCTCTAAAGAACTATACATTTTTAAAACATTATCTATCAACTGTTCTTTTTTGTTAGGATCCCACTTATCCTTTTGGCTATAAGATGGCTGAATGGTTGCAATTTTCAAATAGCTTAATTTCTGTTTATTATTAACTGGAACAATATTAGCAAATACAACAAGAAATATGAATATCAAAATTCCATATAAATATTTAGCTCTTTTGTTTGTAAAAAAGTAAAACAAAGATAGATTTATCAAAACTAATATAAAAGAAACTCCTAATTCGCCAATATAGCTATATAATTTTGAAATAAATGGATTATTATATTGTGTTATACCCAGATTTAGCCAAGGGAAACCAGTAAGAAACCAACTTTTAATAATCTCCAAAATGGTAAAAAAAGCTGAAATCAAAACAATATTGAAACCCTTTTTAAATACAAAGACAAAAATCATCCAGTAAAGAGCTAAATACGAACTAAACAGAAATAACAAAATTATACCAACAAGTTTAGGAGCATTACCAAACTCACTGATAGTAATAACAATCCAGCTCAGAGTAATCATATAAAAAAAAGTAAAATGAACGTATGTATAAAAAATAGCTTTTCTTAGCTCTAATTTGTTTATTGCATAAAAAAATGGAAGTAATGCAAAATAAGCAAACAAATAGTAATTATAACCAGGAGTAGATAAAACCAACAGACATAAAGATAATAGAAATAATCCTATTTTTGTAAATTTTTGCATAAATATGCACTATATTTTCTTTGTTGAAAAACCTCTTTGCACTGTGCAAAAAATTTCTTTTCAAAGTTTTTAATATATTTTGGTCTTGTCACAAGAAAAAATGAACCTCTTTCTTTTACAAATTGCATTATTTCATTATCATTTGTTAAGTAATATGATTTATATTTCTCATCTTTTTCAAACTGAGTTTCACGCTCTTTTCCATAAGCCATAACAACAAGTTTATCACGATAAAAAGATAGAGAAGGGATAAATCCATTATAGACCAAAATATCCAATTTTTTATCCGGATCAAGTTTATTTAAATATAATCCCATCTGCCTGTACCCTCTTATTTCAGGACCAATAACTGGTAAAATCAGATATATAATAAACGTTAAAGAGATCATAGTAAATGCTACACTGCTTAAGAATTTACTATTTTTTAAATTTATAATTACTGGAGATATAGTTAGGAGTACCAAAATCCCATATAAGACACATGTCTTTTTAAAATCGTTCAAAGGCGGGTAAATATAACCTGAAATCATAACCCCAAAAATTATTAGAATAAGTATCCCAGCTATGAAATATCTATAAAAATTTTTGTCTACCTTTTTATATCCATAATATGCTAAAATCGAAGAAATTGGGAATAAGGGCAAAATATATGTAGCAAGTTTACTTTTTGCTATACTAAAAATTATAAAAGGGATTAAAAAATAAAATATCAATATTTTAAATTTACTACTTAATGTTTTAAATAATTTCGCTGTTTTAATGAAATATAGCGTATAAGGCAAAAAACCACCAATAAAGACTAATATAAAAAAGTAAAATGGCTTATATCTATGGAACCTATTTGTAACAACCCTATCTACAGTTTGCACTTTCAAAAAATAGTTTAACAAATCAGAGTTTTTAACAATTACTGCTATATACCAAGGCAACGAGACAGCTAAAAAAACAAAAACAGCTAAGACAATTTCTTTAAAAGTAAAAACCTTTTTATGACTTTTATCTATAAATTTAACGAATAAATACGGTAAAATAGTAAACAGAAAAATGATAGGACCTTTAGTTAAAAACCCAAACCCCAATGCAAAACCATAAAATAATGAATTTACATATGATTTTTGATGATAAATCTGCCTAAAAAGAAAATACTGTGCAATCACTGTCCACATGGTTAAATATATATCAGTGGATGTAATCCTTGAAATTGCTATAAAAAGAAAATTTGTGGAGTATATAAGTGCAGTGTTATAATAATCCTCTTCATTTTCAAAAAAAAGCTTAGCAAGCTTATATAGGAAAAATATAGATAAAACAGCAGCTAATACACCAAAGAATCTTGCACCAAGCCCATTATTCCCAAATATTTTAATACCTGTAGCTATCATCCAATAAGCAAAAGGTGGTTTATGAAAATGTTTAATTCCATTAAAACGAGGCTCTAAATAATCCCCTGTTACTACCATTTCTCTTGCAATTTCAGAATACCTTGCTTCCGTAGTTTCAAACAGAGGTACAAACTTAAGGGGATAAACAGTTATCAAAAAGTAAAATATTAAGAAAATATATATCTTTCTTTTGTCAGTCATTTTCTAATTTTCTTTTTCTCTCTTTATGAATAAAATACAAATTTCTTGTATATATTAAAAACCCCGTGGATTGGCCCACTATAAAAACAATATCTTTCCTAAGAATCGCATATGTAAGTAAACATATGCTACCGCCAAGGCTAAAATACCAAAAAGCAACTGGGATAACACTTTTTTTCATCTTTTCACTATAAATCCATTGGATAAAAAACCTCATAAAAAATAAAAACTGTCCTGTAAACCCTATAGCCAACATTATAATTTCTGTTTTAGACATTTGATTCCTTCACCTTAATTTTTAAAAACCTTTTAATCATCCATCTAACAACTATCAAATCATAAAACCCTTCAATAGCCCTTCGTAGATTTGTATATTTCGATTGGCCATATATCCTAGGTCTATGATTTACCTTTACTTCAATAACCTTGGCACCTTCTAACCTCATCAGAGTAGGAATAAACCTATGCAAACCTTTAAACATCTTAATACGCCTTACCATATCACCTCTTAAAATTTTAAGAGCACATCCTGTATCTTTAATAGTTTCCTTTGTCAACAAATTTCTTACAAAATTTCCTATTTTACTACCTATCTTCTTAGATAAACTATCCTGCCTGTTATATCTCCAACCATTCACAACATCATACTCAGGATAATATTTTATCATTTCCAAAATATCATTGGGATCATTTTGTAAGTCTGCATCCATAGTGATTATTACATCTCCTGAAGAGTTTTGAAACCCTGCATAAAGAGCTGCAGATTGTCCACAATTTACAGCAAAAGAAACATATTTAACGTGAGAATCTTGAGATGATAACTCCTTAATTAATTTGAAACTATTATCATTACTTGCATCGTCTACAAACATTATCTCATAATCATACCCTAATTTCTTTGCAACTGCAGTAATTTCACTATAAAGAGGTTTTATGTTTTCCTCTTCATTATAAACTGGTATTACAAACGAAATTTTATTGATCATCTTCTACCTCTTTATACCTATCCAGCTTAATTGTAAAAATTGTACCTTCACCTTCTTTACTCTCAACAATTATTTCACCATTATTCGCATCTATAATCTCTTTTACTATGCTAAGCCCCATCCCTGTTCCATCCTTCTTTGTGGTATAAAACTCATTAAAAATATTCCTTTTTACTTCTTCACTCATCCCTATCCCATTATCTATAAATCTAAAAATAATATGATCCATATCACAATTTACATCTAATACAACTCTTG
Organism: Deferribacter desulfuricans SSM1; assembly: GCF_000010985.1. Lineage (NCBI taxonomy): Bacteria > Pseudomonadati > Deferribacterota > Deferribacteres > Deferribacterales > Deferribacteraceae > Deferribacter > Deferribacter desulfuricans. The sequence continues at coordinate 980,616 of NC_013939.1, read as the reverse complement.
GATTATCAACATCTTTCACAGCATCTATTGCATTTTTTATTAAATTTACGAAAACCTGCTCAAGTTGAATCCTTGACATCTTAAGATAACAATCACTCCAATCTCCGTTTTTTTGGATATCAAAAACTATATACTCTCTATCAAACAATATCCTTTTAACATAAGCCTCAATATCATTTAAGAATTTTTCAACATTAATAAGTTCAACATGATTTGGTGTATACTTTGAAAATCTTAAAGTCTGATCTATAATCATTTTAATTCTCTCTGCATCACTAATTATACCTTCAACTAACCTTTTTGTATTTTTATCACCCATTTTTTCACAGTACATCATCAGTAAATCGGTATTTATCATGATAGAATTCAAAGGGTTTTTAATTTCATGACTTATAGATGCCATCAATTGGCCAATTGTCGTCAGTCTATCCACATGCAACATATTCCTGTGCATATTATCTATCTTTTGATTAGCTCTTTTTAATGAACTTACCATAAAATTGAAAAATTTAGCTAATCTTTCTATCTCATCTCTTGTGCGTAATTTAATCCTTACCCCCATATTATTGTTGGCTACTTGAATCATACCGTCTTCTATTATCTTTAAAGGATGAATAATTAGCCTATTAATCAAAAATGAAATTAAAAATGTTAAAATTAAAGAAAATATTATAAGAGTAATAACCACATTAACTGCTTCTTTACTCATAATTTTTGATATTCTATTTACATCTACATTTATGTTTAAAACTCCAATAATTTTCCCCTCATCACTATGACACTTTCTACATGCCCCTTCATTTTTATAAGGTCTATAATACGAGTAAAAAGTTAAATGTTTTGTTTTGATCAACTCAAGTTTTTCTTTATCTTTTAAATGATCATAGATAGAAGTAATGTACTCTTGATTGTACTTAGTGGCAAAACTAGAATAAGTACAATTAATATCATCATTTTTGCCAAAAATGTGAATACCCAAAATATTTTCATCTTTGCTCAATCTCTGAACAAGCTCTTTAACAGCATCCTTATCACCATTAGTCATGAAATTATTTATTGCTCTATCAACCAATAATGGCAAAGTCTTTACATAATTTTCAACAATTAACAGTGATTTCTTCTTTACATTATTAGCTAAATAAACCCCTACTAAAATATTCAATATCAAAAGAATAATAAAAATGATTAACGTAATTTTTATCTGTAAACGGTTGTATTTAGGCTTATTCATTTACCAATTTTATAGATTCAAATATCTTTTTCGAGTACTCTTTTATATCTTCCCCTGTATCAACATATGTAATAATAAATTGATAAAAGTATTTATCTTTTGTTATTATTTTAGCAAAGAACCCCACAGGTAATTTTAATTTTTTATATCCCATTGTACCATAGATAACCCTTGCCTTGACACCACCTTCATCTAAATCCTTTTTTTGATATTTTAAAGTTTCCTTATTACTTACATTTTTAAATTGAAGTAATAATGCATTCTCTATCACATCAATATCTGGATTATCTTTTGCATATTCAAATCGCGCAACACTAATTCTAAAAGCCCCTTCTGAATAATCATACATAATCCCTTGTTTTATAATCTCAACTTTTTTAATTTTTAAATCATGTTTAATAAGCTCACCTGGAGATAATAGTTCGATCCCTAAGTCATTCAATTTATATAACTTCAGCTCCTTTTTTACCAAATTTTCATTCTGTTTTTTCAATCCAGCTTCTCCAACCCCTCTCCTTGCAACAACAGCTACAAGAACCAATCCAAAGATAAACAAGGTTAAAATCAGTAATTTTCTATTCATAAACATCCTCCATAAAATTCTTTAAATCACTCTTTGTTATTAAAGATATAATATCACTTTCATTACTCTTATTTACAACGACTGCAGAAGCAACAATTTCTCCTCCAGCTTCAGAGCATAATTCTTTGACAGCATCAAATGTATTTCCATGAGCATAAAAATCATCAATAAAAACCAACTTTTCCCCGTTTCTAATAACATTTTTTGAAATAAACAGCTCAGTTTTTTCCTGTTTTGTAAAAGAAAAACTTGAGACAGAATAATAGTCATCTATAGTTATAGGTAATTTTTTTTTAACAACCACAAAATCCTTTTTCATCTTATAAGCCAACGCAGAAGTAAAAATTATTCCACTGCTTTCAACAGTTATAAATTTATTAAATTCAGTATTTCTAAGTTTATATTCAAAATAATCAACTATTAATTCTAATGCTGTAAAATCTACCAAATGATTTAAAAACTCTGTAACATTTATTATATCACCATTAATCTCAGCTTTATTCTTAAAAATATTTAAAAATTTACGCTTAAGATCCATCTTATCTCCTATCTTCTCTGTCATAAGAGATACCAAGAGCTTCAGGCTCTACTTTTGCCCCTTTTTCCAATCTAATAGTAGCAATTACTAAAACAATTATTGTAAAAAGGTAAGGTAACATCTGCAAAATATGAGCAGAAACATTAGTCCCTATTGCTTGGAGCCTAAGCTGTAAAGCATTAATCCCACCAAATAGATAAGCCCCAAACATAGCTCTATAGCAATACCAGGATGCAAAGATAACCAATGCCACTGCAATCCAGCCTCTACCTGCAGACATATTTTCAATCCACATTGGAGTGTATGCTAAAGAAAGATAAGCACCACCTATTCCTGCCAAACCTGATCCAAAAATTGTTGAGAAAAATCTCACTTTAAAAACATTTATACCAGCAGTATCAGCAGCAGCAGGATTTTCGCCACACATTCTAATTTTTAATCCAACCCTCGTTTTAAACAGAACAAAAGAGAGTGCAACTACTAAAAAATAACTAAAATATACAAGTATATCCTGATTAAAAATAACTCCAACTACAGGTATTTTTGATAACAACGGAATAGAAATTTTCTTAAAACCATCAAGCGGTATACCAATCATTTTCTTCCCATAAAGTGCAGTGATCCCTATCCCAAACATTGTAAGTGCAAGGCCACTAACAATCTGATTCGCTCTAAGATAAACGGTAATAAAAGCATGAATCATACCAGCCAATGAAGCAAAAATAAAAGACGCAATTACACCAAGATAAAGATTTCCAGTAACATGGGATACATAAAAACCGCTTAAAGCCCCAATAAGCATCAAGCCTTCCACACCAAGATTTATAATACCACTTCTTTCTGTAACTATTTCACCTAAAGTAGCAAAAAGAATTGATGTACCAGCTCTAATTGTAGCATCAATCAATATTTCAACCATCATGTTTATTTTACCCCAAACTTTATCTTATAGTTAACAAAAAATTCTGACGAAATCACAAAAAACAGGATAAGCCCCTGAAAAGCGTTTACAAAAGCAATTGGTAACTGGTAGCTTATTTGTAAAGCATCGTTACCAACAAACAAAACACCCATTACAAAAGATACTAGTAAAACACCAAGAGCACTTCTTTTAGCAAGCCAAGCTACAATTATGGCAGTATAGCCATACCCTGGAGAAATCGAATGTTGTAATCTATAAGTCACTCCAGCAACTTCAGAAAATCCAGCTATCCCTGCTAAAGCTCCACTTATAAACATTACTAATATAACATTTTTCTCATAGTTGATACCAGCATACTTAGCCGCATTTGGATTATTACCTATTACTCTAATCTCATAACCCCAAACTGTTTTTTCTATCAAAATATAAAAAAGAAAAACTAAAACTATCGCTATAAAGAAACCTGTGTGTAATCTTGTATTAAAATAATAACTTAATCTTGCAACATCTGAAAACTGCTTTGTTAAAGGGAAATTGAATCCACCAGGATCTTTCCAAGGGCCATAAACAAGGTAGTCTACCCATAATATTGCAATATAATTCATTAACAAAGTAACAATTATTTCATTTACACTCCACTTAGCCTTTAAAAATCCAGCTATCAATCCCCACAATCCACTAAAAACAACAGCAGATAAAAACATCAATAATATCATCAAGAAATGATTGTTGATGTTGAAAAACAGAGCAATTAAGGATGCACCAAAAGCACCCATATATAGCTGCCCCTCAGCTCCGATGTTCCACAGCTCCATCCTAAAAGCCAGAGCAACACCTAAACCACATAATATTAATGGGGTTGTTTTTACAAGTGTTTCACTAAAACCGTAAAAAGAGCCCAAAGACTCCACAAACATATCTTTAAATACCAATATAGGATTTAAACCATTTAAAATGAGAAATATTCCTACAAAGGCAAAAGATAGTAATATAGCTATAAAAGGAGTTACAATTTGTAATAACTTACTGGCTTTATCCCTTTTTACTACTCTAATTTTCATTTTTATGCCCTGCCATTAACAAACCAATTTCTGTAATTGTTGTTTTACTTGGTTCTACAATCCCAATTATTTTACCTCTAAAAATAACACCGATTCTATCAGACAATCTAAGTAATTCATCCAAATCCTCAGATATTAAAATTGTAGTAACCCCTTTATCTCGTTCTTCTAAAATAACTTTATGAACATATTCAGCAGATCCAACATCAAGCCCTCTTGTAGGATACAAAGCTACCAGTATTTGAGGATGTTGTGATAACTCCCTTGCAATTATTACTTTTTGAATATTTCCACCAGATAGAAATCTAACCGACTGATCAAGTGAAGCAAGTCTAATATCAAAATCTTCCACCTTCTTTATAGCATTTTCCCTTATTTTCTTAAAATTCAAAAAAATACCTTTTCTAAACTGTTTATCTTTATAATTTTTAAGAACTAAATTCTCTTCAACACTCATATCAGGAGCAATTCCCATGGTTTTTCTATCTTCAGGGATATGAGCAATACCAGCGATATACTTACTTCTAGCTCCAGAATATGTCATATCTTGACCATTAATCAAGATTTGACCTCTTTCCACCTTTTTAAGACCTGTCAAAACTTCAGCCAACGCTTTCTGTCCATTACCGGCAACACCTGCAATACCAAAAACTTCCCCTTTATAAATATCCAAACTCAATCCATCTAAATCGCTTAACCCTTTTTCATTCCTAACATAAAGATCTTTTAAACTTAAAATAACTTTTTTCTCTTTTAAAAGCTTCCTTTCAAACGTAATCTCTTCATCTCTGTCAATCATTAAATTAGCAAGAATTTTTTCATCAAAATCGCCACGTTTTAAGGTTTTTACCACTTCCCCTTTTTTTAACACAGTAACCTTGTCAGAGATATCCATAACCTCTTTCATTTTATGTGAAATAAAAATAATTGATTTACCACTGTCTCTTAACCCTTTTAAAAACTCAAATAATTTCTGACTCTCTTGAGGTGTCAATACTGCTGTTGGCTCATCCAAAATAAACAATTCACAATCTCTAAGTAACAACTTTATAATTTCTATCCATTGCTGTTTACCAATCTCTAATTTCCAAACGGGGTCATTTAATGAAATGTTTAAGTCAAATTTTTCTATTATACCGTTTATCTTATCCAAAATATCTTGTTTTTTTAATAAAAATGGTGGCTTATCCACTGATAAAAATAGATTTTCATAAACGGTATGATTTCTTACGAGCATAAAATGCTGATGTACCATCCCTATACCTAACTTTAATGCGTCCATAGGAGAATTTATTTCAACCTGCTTACCTTTCCAAAGAATCTCTCCTGAATCAGGTTTATAAAGGCCTGTTATAATGTTCATTAAAGTACTTTTGCCTGCACCATTTTCTCCAAGGAGTGTATGTATCTCCCCTTTTTCAATATCAAATGTAACATTGTTATTGGCAATCACATTCCCAAAAGATTTTGTAATATTCTTTAGACTTAATAAAACCTCAGCCATCACTCTCTCACTTTAATTACAATAAATTTCTCAAAAAATGTATTTTTTGGGACAACATCTTTTATTTTATAAAAGATAATTTGTAAAGTTAAAAAAACAAAAGGCGGGTTACCCCGCCTTTTTAAAGATTATTTTAATTGGAAAAATTATTTAGGGATAACTCCGCTAACACCTTCAACAAAGAAATTCATCCCCAACAATTCCTTATCACTAAATATATCACCCTTTTTAAGAACCACTTTACCGTTTTGATCCTTTATTTCCCCTTCAAAAACTTTAAATTCTCCATTAATGATTTTCTGTTTTGTGTCTTCAACAAGTTTTCTAATATCAGCAGGAACTTTATTACTAATAGGAGCAAGCTTTACAGCACCCTTGTCCATCCCCCACCAAAGTTGCTCACTTTTCCAAGTTCCATCATGAACCTGTTTAGCAACATATTTATAAATCGCTCCCCAGTTCCAAACTGGTGCTGTTAAAAAACCGTTTGGAGCATATTTTCTCATATCAGAATTGTAACCGATCACATATTTACCACGAGCTTCAGCAGCCTGCAAAGTAGCTGGTGTATCCTGATGCATAGTTAAAACATCAGCTCCCACATCCAACAAGCTCTCAGCAGCATTTCTTTCAGTACCTGGATCGAGCCAAGTTTGAGTCCATACTACTTTTACAGTAGCTTTTGGATTAACTTTTCTAACCCCTAAAGTAAACGCATTTATACCTCTTATAACTTCTGGAATTGGATGAGCAGCAACATAACCAATAATATTGGATTTAGTCATTGAACCAGCTATCATACCTGATAAATATCTTGCCTGATACATTCTACCAAAATATGTACCCACATTCTTTGCAGTCTTATAACCTGAGCAATGCATAAATACCACATTTGGAAACCTTTTGGCCACTTCCAATGTGGGATCCATAAAACCGAAACTTGTGGTAAAAATGAGATTATGACCAGTTTGAGCAAGTTTCATAATTACTCTTAAAGCATCTGCTCCCTCAGGTACAGATTCCACATAAGTTGTTTTCTTAACATAAGGCAATTTTTCAAGCTCTTTCCTACCTAAATCATGAGCATAACTCCAACCACCATCACCAACAGGACCCACATAGATAAACCCAACCTTTAAATCTTTTGCATAAACACCAACAGACAAAAACATCAAGATAAAAATTGATAAGAAAAGCCTTCTCATAACTCCTCCAAATTTTTAAATGTTATATGGATATTGCACAAGATAAATTTTATTTTTGCTGTTGCAGATATTAATTTGTGCAACATCCTTAAATTTCAATCATGCAAATAATACCAGTTTATTTAACAATTTCAATATAAATTGTTCCAATTTTATCACCACTTTCATCTGTAGCTACAACTGGATAAACTTCTTTATCCTTATACAGTGAATACTTTTTCATAAAACTATGATCTATTCGTATTAGATACCCCCTATCATCACCTGTGTTTCTTTGTACCTCAGGTGGTACATACCCTTTGAAATTCACCTCGATATCTGACCCATCGTTACTTTCATAAAAAGATTTAATGATTTTTACTGAATCACCAACACGCACTGATACAACTTCACCATCTAAAAATGCTTTTTTCTTTCCATTAATTTCTAATAAAAAAACAACATTTCTATATTTTTCCTTATTAATGACTTTCAGAAAAATCTCCCCTATAATTTTATTATCCTTTCTAAAAACTACCTTAGTGTCTTTTCTAACTGTTATCGGTATCCCCATATCATTCAAGCCGTTTATTCCAAGGAAGTCACAAGACAGCCCTCTTTTGTAATTTGACTCAATATGTATTATTTCTACCTTAGAGTTTTTTGGTATTAACAACCTTTTATTATTTTCAACAATCTTAGGCACACCATTTATCTGTAATACAACATATTTAAACTCAGGTTTCGGCAAAAAAATCTGCGGTTGCTCAGGTATGATATCAAATAACTTCATAAAAGCATTCACCGCATAGTTGTGATGCAGCACCTTCATTTCAACAGTTGGCAAATTTTTTGAAGCTTCAATACCAAAAGCAGGGATACAGTATTTTTTTAAAGCAAAATAAGTAGCAGTTTTTCTCATATCTTTAAAAGGGGTCTTAGGGTCATCAGTATTAGTATTGAAATAGTGCATAAAATATTTTTCATCACCAATTTTATTATTTACCTCATCTAATACTTTCAAAGCCATATCTTTAAGATTTAATACCTTTCCACTGCTACATTTATAAACATCTGCATCGGTAATTATAGACTGGCCAAACCTTTTAGGGTTTCTCATATTATCAACATACTTTGGATAATGAAACCCCCATCCATCGTGTAGATGAAGAAAAACATCTGATTCTGACATCAGTTTTTTAATTATTGCAACTACCTTATCCATATCAGTTTCAATTTTATCTTTATGAAATATTCTATTCATATCTCCATCGATACCACGATTAAAAAGTATAATTGATTTAAAATTAGCCCTTGGAACAACAATTAAATTACCTTTTTCAAGCTTTAGGTCAGAGTATAGATCCGCTGATAAAAACCCACCTGGCTCATCCCCCTGAATACCACCAACAATCAACATGGTGTTGCCATCTTTTCTACCATATATTTTATAAACATGTAATTCATAATCCGAGCCTTTAAAATATACATTATGAACAGTTGAAGGACGTTTAATTTCTCCAGCCAAAATGTTTAATGCGCTAATTAAAATTAATAAAAATAAAGAAACAACTCTCATTTAAGCTTTCTCCACAATTCTTCTTTTATTTTAAAATCTCCAGGGCAACCAACAATTCTTAAAGTTTTTATACCAACATCACTATAATCATCTGCTTTATATTTTTGTATAAACCTAACCGTTATATTATTAGAATTTGTAAAACTTACTTCTACCTTCTCGATTTTTATGTCGATTTTGCCAATTTTATTAAAAAGCTTTGACTTATATTCTTTCCACCCTTCTTTGTTCATCCCCTTCGAATAGAAATTATCTGAATAAAAATTAATATATTCATCGATATTTTTTGAAATCCATGCAGTTTTCCATTTTTCAATAAAATCAATTACATAGTTTTTAAACATATTATAGTCGCTTTGGTCCTTATAGTTTTCATAAATTATTTGATAACTACCTGATTCATTAAAAAGATACAACTCTTTGACACCTTCACTAATAAGGTTTGTAGAACAGTAAAGCTGTCTAAATCTATAGTAAAGATATCTATCATCCTCTTTTAAAATTTTAAGTTTATCATAAAAGATTTTTCTATAAGGGTATAAATCCATCAATCTCTTTTTTAAACTTAAATAAGATTTAAGATTTTTGCCTGAATTATTTCTAAATTTTAAATGATAAAAACTTGCAAACTTCTCAAAATTATTGTTTTCCCATGAAACTATATAATCATCTAAATAGCTTAACAGCTCACTTTTTTTAGCAATATAATCAGTCTCACTCAATAAATTGATATGTTTTGAAATAACAACGTTTTTCCCAATGGGATTATATTTTGATAAACTCACTAAATCGCCATTATGCAGAGCCACACACCCCTGTGTGTATTTTTTCCCACTATCTTCTTTTAGTCCGTGTATCCAAATACCATAACCTGTTTTGCCAAAAATTTTATCCACTGGATTGGGATAATTGAGAGGATAAGCACCTTCACCATAAATTTCGGAAAGCTGATTTTTAGGAATAAAACTAACTACACGATATATACCTTCTGGTGTTTTTTTATCACCTTCGACTTGCTTATCACCCTCCATTTCACCAAGTAAGATATTGTTATACTGCCAAATTATTTCCGGCATATCATTTTTAACCTGCACCACAAAAAGTTTTTTTTGAGATTTATCCACCACAAAAACAGTGTCATCTGAAATACCTTTAGAAAAAATATTCTCAATTATGGCAGAAAAACTCAATCCCGCATAGAAAACTAAAATTATTAATAAAAAAATAACCTTTCTCATTGTTCTACCACCTTGTTTTTACCACTATTTTTTGCTTTATAAAGCCTGTTGTCCGCAATTTTTATGGTTTCTTCCAAATCATTTGCCTCAGTTCTTGATGAAACGCCAAGACTTACCGTTATATGTAACTTAAAATGAGTAAACTGTTTATCATTGATACTTTGCCTAATTTTTTCTGCAACTGCTTTTGCACCATTTTTCTCTGTTTCAGGTAACAAAATTATAAACTCTTCTCCTCCAAATCTTGCTAAAATATCAGATTTTCTAATATTTGACCTAACAGATTTCGAAATCTCTTTCAAAACAGTATCACCTATATCATGACCATATGTATCATTTATCATTTTAAAATCATCAATATCTAATATAATTATAGAATAATCTCTTTTGTACCTTATATATCTATTTTCTTCCTTTCTTGCCAACTCCCAAAAAAACCTTCTATTGTAAAGCTGTGTCAAATCATCAATTGTTGCTAAAACCGTAAGCATTTTATTTTTTGTTTCTAACATATCGATTAAGTATTTAATCCTTAAGTGCGATCTTATCCTTAAATAAAACTCCCCAACATCAAAAGGTTTTTTTAGGTAATCTGAAACCCCCAAAAGAAATAAACTGTATTTTATATCTGCTTCATCACTGACTGTTAGCATCATAATCGGTGTATGAGAATAAAAGCTATTAGATTTAATTTTTTGCACAAATTCTTCAGCATTTCCATCATCAAAATAATAGTCCAATATAATCAAATCAAGTTTTGGCATTTCGTTTTCGGTTAGCTTATAAGCTTCATCTAACGAATATGCACTATACACAGTTAACCCTGCATATTCCAATAAACCTTTTATGTAAAGATGTTGAATTTTACTATCTTCTATCAACAAAACATTATCACCACTATAATCCAATGTTTTCAGCAATCTATCAAGATTAACTATAAAATCTGTAAGTTTCTCTTTTGAATCTTTTTTACTAAAAAAACCCAGTATACCATAATGAGTCATTTCTTTTTTTACATCTTCATCTTCTGTATTAGAAATTATTATAATCTGTGTTTTACAATATTTAGGGTCACTTTTTAACTTTTTACAAAATTCTAAGCCATCTCCATCAGGTAAATTCAAATCTAAAGAAATCAAATCATAGGTTTTACTTTCGATTAAATCTTTTGCCTCCTTTAATGATTGAGCAATGTCTACCTCATACTTTAAAATACTGAGGTTATTTTTTAATACACCAGCAAAAAATTTGCTATCTTCAACAACAAGCACCTTTCTCATTTTAAACCTCTAAGAAAATATCTATCTATTTTATTTTTAATTCTACCATCAACAATTTTAAAGTACCCCAATGGTATATCTTTAAAAAATAATACCCCCTCTTTATTATCATAATCTTTTAATTTCAAATTTTCACCTTTTACAAATTTTTTAGCTTTTTCATAATCATCTATCACAAGCTTTTTTTTAATTAATTTATCCCCAAACTCCCAGCATGCTTGAGAAGAATATTCCACCATATTTTTAATTTTTTTCCCTAACTTTGTTCCAAATTTTTCGTATTTCAAACCAGAAATTTGATATTTAGGTGATAAATATAAATCATTTTTAATCTCATAAATTATAGAATCTTCTGCAGGTGTTCGCAATCCATATCCGCTATTCAATATTTTAACATTTCGATTTGAAATCCCCCCACCCTTTTTACGAAAACCTGCCACAAAAAAACCATCAAAACCAGGGTATCTGCCAGAATGTGGTAAAATTCTAACAACTTTTTTATCTATATTACTATTGCCTGATAACCCATAATCAAAATCACCTTTATTTAAATCGATTAATTCCACATCATATTCAGATAATAGATATTCAACAATCTGCTCATTTTCTTCTATAGAAAAAGTGCATGTTGAATATATCAATATCCCACCCTTCCTCAATGTAAAACAAGCTGACTCAATCAACTCTCTTTGAAGCTTTGCCAATCTCTCAACTAAAGTTTCACTCCAATTATTCAATACAGCATTATCATGAAATATTTTGTTTTCGTTGCTGCAAGGTGCATCAAGCAATACAGCATCAAAAACTTCACTTAAATATTTATGTAAAACTCTTCCATCATATGATACTGTTGCAACATTATAGGCAAAATTTTTCTCTATATTAAAATTGAGATCCTTTAATCTACTCTTTGATGGCTCATTAGCAACAATCAATCCTCTTCTATCTAAAAACTCACTTAAAGCTGTTGTTTTACCACCTGGAGCCGATGCCATATCCAATATCACAGGCTCATCAACATCTATATTTTCTATAAGGAACTTTACAGGTAACAGTGAAGACGGATTTTGTATATAAATACCACCAGTAAAAAAGGATATAGTGTCAGAAAGTCTAATATTCTTATCTGATTCTTTTAGTTTATATACGTTATCAAATAAATCACATCTACTAAAAGGTATATTTAAATATTCAAATTCACTCAAATAGTTAAAATTTCTTGCTAAATTTAATCTAAAAAATTTTTCTTTTGGTAATTTCAAAGATTGTAAAAAGTTATCAATATTACTACCAAATATTAAACGGTACTTTTCCACAAACGAGTGCATAGATACTCTTTTACACATTAAATAATATTTAATCAACAAAAACTATAGATTTTTTCATTTTTCTATTTATTTTATCTATTAATTGTGTTAAGTAACACTTGTAAAATTTTTAAAGGAGATATTTATGAAAGTAACGAACGATTCAAAAGTAACATTCATCTACACTGTTTCACTCGAGGACGGTACAGTTGTAGATGCAGTAACAAAGGAAGAACCATTAGTAGCAGAAATGGGACAAAATCAGTTATTACCAGTTCTTGAAGAACAAATGTTAGGTATGGAAGTGGGTGACAAAAAAGATGTAACACTTAAACCTGAAGATACTTTTGGCCCTTACAACGAAAGTTTAGTAGCTGAAATACCAAGAGAAGAAATTCAGCTTGATCCATCTATCAAAGAAGATATGTATATCGATCTTGAAGATGAACAAAATAATTTATATAGAGGTAAGGTTTTAGAGCTTAATGACGAATTTGTTAAAATCGATTTTAACCATCCTTTAGCAGGCCAAACTTTAACTTATTCTATCGAAATTATTGATATCAGCTAAATTATAAAAGAGGGAAATCCTTCCCTCTTTACTTTTCAATTTTTTCTCATTAAAAAACTATTAACAAATAAAGCTTTTAAGAGGTAAGGCATATGATAGTTTTAACTGGTGCTGCTGGATTCATAGGAAGTGTTTTATTAGGTTATTTTAATAACCAAGGGATTACTGATATCTTATGTGTGGACAGATTAGGTACCAAAACCAAATGGAAGAATCTTTTAGGGAAAAAGTTTATTGATTTCGTTGATAGAGATGCATTTCTGGAAAATCTAAACACTTACAAAAATATTGACTATATTATTCATATTGGTGCATGTACAGATACCACAGAATTCGATCTGGATTATCTCTTAAAAACAAATTATGAGTACAGCAAAATACTTTTTAAATTTGCCACAGAAAAACAAATCCCATTTATTTATGCAAGCAGTGCAGCAACATATGGTGCAGGTGAAAATGGTTATAATGATGATGAAAATTTAATAGAGTATCTTAGACCTTTAAACCCTTACGGATTCTCAAAACAATTATTCGACCTTTGGGTTTTAAAACAAAACGAAAAACCACCTTTTTGGGCAGGTTTTAAATTCTTTAATGTTTATGGTCCAAACGAATACCATAAAGGGAGAATGGCAAGTGTTATTTTTCATTCCTTCAACCAGTTAAAAGAAGCTGGCATAATTAAGCTTTTTAAATCCCACAAAGAAGGATATAATCATGGTGAACAGAAAAGAGATTTTATTTATGTCTTTGATGTGGCAAAAGTAATCTTCTTTTTCTACAAAAATAACACAAAATCTGGGATTTATAATTTAGGTACAGGACAAGCTAGAACCTTTAATGACCTAGCAAACAACGTAATTCAAAATTATGGAAAAGGAAAAATCCACTATATAGACATGCCAGAAGATATTAGAGACAAATACCAATATTTTACAGAAGCTAACATGGATAAATTAAAAAATGCTGGTTACAAAGATAGTTTTTATACTTTAGAAGAAGGAGTTTCTGACTACACAACAAATTTTTTAATGAAAAACTACAAAATTTTTTAAATTTAGAATTTTAATATAATTTTTTACACATCATATTATATATTTATATTATATATCAAGTACTTGTATTTTTATATTTTTTACATATTGACAACATTTTTTTTTTACTCTATAAGTTACTGCCCTATTTAAAGTACTAAATTTAGCTCCTATTTTTAGATTTTGGGAGGAATCTATGAAAGCTCTTGGAAAACATATACTTGTTGAATTTTACGGTTGCGATAAAGATGTCTTAAACAACTCAAAATTATTAGACAAAGAGATGCAATATGCAGCTGAAATCAGTGGTGCCACTATTATAAACAGTACTTTTCATACATTTAGCCCTTACGGTGTAAGTGGTGTAGTAGTAATCGCCGAATCACATCTCACTATACACACCTGGCCCGAATACGGTTATGCAGCTGTTGACTTATTCACCTGTGGCGATACTGTTGACCCCTGGATAGCTTTCGAACATTTAAAAAAGATACTAAAAGCCACACATACATCAACAATTGAAATGAAGAGAGGCCAGCTTAATGATATAAAGGGTGAGCTTAGACATAAGCCAGAAAATGCTATAATTTAGGAGAAATCTTATGAATTTATGGTTTACAGAATACTATGAAAACGATACAGCACTATCAATAAAAATAAAAAAAACACTTTATAGTGGTAAATCAAAATATCAAAAAATTGATGTATTGGAGTCTGAACAATTAGGTAAGATATTGTTACTAGATGATCTTATAATGCTTACCGAGGCACATGAATTTGCTTATCATGAAATGATTGCCCATGTCCCACTTTTTAGCCACCCAGAACCTAAAAGTGTTTTAATTATAGGTGGAGGTGATGGTGGTACTGCTAGAGAAGTTTTGAGACACGAAAATATTGAAAAGTGTGTGATGTGTGAAATTGATGATATGGTGGTAAAAGTCACTAAAGAATATATTCCATCTGTTGGATCACAATTTGATAACCCAAAACTTGAATTACTATTTAAAGATGGTGTTAAATTTATTGAAGAAAATACAAATAAGTTTGATATAATAATCATAGATTCCACAGATCCTGTTGGCTTTGCAGAAGGTCTATTTAAACAAAAGTTTTATCAATCTGTTTATGATTGTTTAAAAGAAGATGGGATAATGGTTGCTCAGGCAGAAAACCCTTATTACTATGCTGATATACAAAAAGATATGTTTAATAATTTAAAAGCTGTTTTCCCAATTGTATCAATGTATTTATCATTTATACCATTTTACCCAAGTGGTATGTGGGCTTTTGCATTTGCTTCTAAAAAATATAAACCTTTAGAAAAAGTTAAATACGATGATATAAAAAAAATGGAAAACGAGTTGAAATATTTTAACTCAGATATAATAAAATCTTGCTTTTCCTTGCCTAATTTTGCTAAAAAAGTATTATGAAACCCATATCAAATAGTTTAATTGGATGTGATAAAGAATTTCACGATTCTGAAATAATCATAACAGGTATACCTTATGACGGCACAAGTAGTTACAGACCTGGCTCTCGTTTTGCCCCGGACGAAATTCGAAAATCATCATACGGATTAGAAACCTACTCACCTTATCAAAACAAAGATTTAGAAGATAAAAAAGTATGTGATATTGGTGATTTAGAACTCCCTTTTGGAGAAAAAAAATTAATTTTGGATAGAATAGAAACGCATATTGATAATATTTTGAAATATAATAAAAAAATCTTATCAATAGGTGGCGAGCATTTAATCACTCTACCCATAATCAAAAGTTTTTTAAAAAAATACAAAAATCTTTATCTAATTCATTTTGATGCCCATGCTGATTTAAGAGATGAATATTTAGGAGAAAAACTTTCTCATGCCACTGTTATTAAAAATATTGCTGACATAATTGGATTTGAAAAAATATACCAATATGGTATCAGAAGCGGAACAAAAGAAGAGTTTGAGCTCATAAGAAGCAAAAATTTGCTTAATAGATCAGTAGATAAAATTAAACAGCTTATAAATGATAACCCTGTATATATTACTGTAGATTTGGATATACTGGACCCTTCTATCTTCCCTGGGACTGGTACACCAGAGCCAGGAGGATGGAGCTTTAACAACCTTATGAATAAATTAATGAAATTTAAAGATCTAAATATTGTAGGATGTGATGTAGTGGAGCTCTCTCCACATTATGATCATTCAATGGTTTCTACAATTACCGCCGCAAAAATTATAAGAGAAATATTAATTTTTATTTGAAATATGGTAAAATCTAATATATAAGGGTTTTGCAGCAGATAACAAATATATTATCAGGAGGTAGGTGTGAACAAAAAAGAATTGATTGAAAAGATTGCTTCAAAAGCTGGATTGAAAAAGAGTGAAGCAGAAAGGGCTTTAGCAGCTTTTGAAGAAGCAGTTATTGAAGCATTAAAAGCAGGGGACAAAGTAACATTAGTAGGATTTGGAACATTCTCTGTTAGTGAAAGAAAAGAAAGAAAAGGTAGAAACCCTCAAACAGGGGAAGAGATTATCATTCCTGCTACTAAAACTCCAAAATTTTCAGCAGGTAAACTTTTAAAAGATTCTGTTAAATAAGCGGCTTCAATCTGAAGCCGTTTTTTCAATTATGAAGAATAAGAATAATATCCTCGGTGAAAAATTACGTAATTTACGTAAATCTCAAGGTTATAGCCTTAACCAACTAGCTAAAGCTGTTGGTAAAACTAAAAGTTATATTTCAATGATAGAAAATGGTAAAGCTGTGCCATCAATGGCAACACTAAAATCTATAACCAATTTTTTCAATGTTACAATCTCTGACTTACTTGAAGAAAACGAAAAAGATATACACCTAAATAAAGAAAGCTTCATTTTTGAAAAAGATGCTGAACTTATATATTCAAAAAAAGATTTTTATAACTTGTATCTACTAATAAAAAATCCCCTTTTAAAGATGAAAACTTACCTTGTTGAAATCCCACCATACGGAGGTTATCATCAAGAAATAAAACATGAGGGTGAAGAGTTTGGTTATGTATTAGATGGGGAAATAGAATTAACCTTAGATAAAGAATCTCATATTATTAAAGCTGGCAACTATTTCTATTTTTATTCCCACAAAAATCACAAAGTAAAAAATTTTTCCAATAAACCTGCAAAAGTTTTATGGATTTATCTTCCAAAATAATAAACAAAGTTAAATAATATTTGACTTCAAAAACTGTTTTTGTTATTATTTAACCGGTTAAATAAATCGGGAAGAGGTTTAAAATGATCTGGAACGAAGAGTATGAAACCCTACCTCGTGAAGCTTTGGAAGCATTACAATTAAAAAGGTTACAGCATTTAGTTGAAAGGGTTTATGCTACTGTACCTTTTTATAAAAAGAAATTTGATGAAGCTGGTGTAAAACCTGAGGATATTAAGTCATTATCAGATTTAAGAAAACTCCCATTTACTACCAAACAGGACTTAAGGGATAATTACCCTTTCGGGTTATTTGCTGTTCCTAAAGAACAAGTAGTAAGAATTCACGCTTCAAGTGGTACCACTGGTAAACCTACAGTTGTTGGCTACACTAAAAGAGATATAAAAACATGGGCTGAACTTATGGCAAGAACATTTCAGGCAGCAGGTGTAGGTAAAGGCGATGTATTACAAAATGCTTATGGATATGGACTTTTTACTGGTGGTTTAGGAGCACATTATGGTGCGGAATTAATTGGGGCTTCTGTAATACCTATATCTGGTGGTAATTCAAAAAAACAGATTATGATTATGCAAGATTTTGGTACAACAGCTATTTCTTGTACTCCATCTTACGCTTTAAATCTTTATGAAGTAGCACAAGAAATGGGTGTAGACCTTAAAAAATTGCCTGTAAAAGTAGGTGTTTTTGGTGCTGAACCTTGGACAAATGAAATGAGAAAAGAGATAGAGGAAAAATGGGGTATTGATGCAATAGATATTTATGGGTTAAGTGAGGTGATTGGTCCTGGAGTTGCCTTTGAATGCTTAGAGGCAAAAAATGGTATGCATATAAATGAAGACCATTTTATTGTAGAAATCATAGATCCAGAAACTGGTGAACCACTCCCATATGGTGAAAAAGGTGAGATTGTTTTTACAACTATCACAAAAGAGGCTATACCATTAATAAGATATAGAACAAGAGATATTACAAGACTTATTAAGGAACCATGCAAATGTGGTAGGACCTTTGTAAGGATGGAAAAAGTAATGGGTAGAAGCGATGACATGCTTATAATAAGGGGAGTAAATGTATTCCCATCTCAAATAGAATCTATACTTATGGAAACAAAAGGGATTTTACCTCATTATCTTATCGTTGTAGATAGGGAAAATAATCTAGACACTATGGAAGTTTTAGTCGAAGTAAGTGAAGAGTTCTTCTCAGATGAAATTAAAAAATTGCAGGCATTAGAAAAATCTATTGAAAAAAATATTAAAGAAATAATAGGTATAACTGCAAAAGTAAGGTTAGTTGAGCCTAAGACAATAGAAAGAAGTCAAGGGAAAGCAAAAAGAGTTATAGATAAAAGATCCTTGTAGGAGGAAAAAATGAAAATTACTCAAATTTCAATTTTTATAGAAAACCAATCGGGGAGACTCTGGGAAGTTTGTAATATTTTAGGGGAAAATGGTATAAACATCAGGGCATTATCTTTAGCTGACACTTCAGATTTTGGGATATTAAGATTAATCGTTAATGACCCTGAAAAAGCTTATAACATATTAAAAGAAAACGAATTTACTGTGGGAAAAACTGACGTAATCGCAGTAGAAGTACCTGATAAACCAGGAGGTTTAGCTCAAATATTAAAAATTCTCAGAGATAATAATATAAACGTTG
This sequence comes from Deferribacter desulfuricans SSM1, assembly GCF_000010985.1. NCBI lineage: Bacteria > Pseudomonadati > Deferribacterota > Deferribacteres > Deferribacterales > Deferribacteraceae > Deferribacter > Deferribacter desulfuricans. The sequence goes on along the minus strand of NC_013939.1, from coordinate 961,704 downwards.
AATATATGTATGCTTTTGTAGAAAGAAGTGGTGAAGAAGCTATAATGATTTTCAGATTTGATGAAACTGAAAAAGCTATTGAAGCTCTAAACAATAACGGAATAAAAACATTAAAAGGTGAAGAAATTTATAAATTATAATCAGAGGTGTATGATGAAAAAGTTTTTAATATTTTTAGCTGTAATGTTGTTTCCAGTATTTTTGTTTGCTGATATAAAAATTGGAGCACTCTTTTCTACAAGTGGACCTGCTTCATTCTTAGGGTTACCAGAAAAAAATACTTTAGAAATGGAAGTTGAAAAAATAAATAAATCTGGTGGTATAAATGGTGAAAAAATTAAACTTTATTTTTATGATACAAAAGGTAACGATGCTGAAGCAAGAAAGAAATTTATAAGACTCGTAAAAAAAGATAGAGTAATAGCAGTAATAGGGCCAACTAGAAGTGGTTCTACACTGGCAATAAAAGATTTAGCGAAAAAGTTCCATATACCTGTTATTAGTTGTGCGTCAAGCGACAGAATAATAAATCCATTATATAAAGAAGTCTTTAAAGTAGCACCATCTGATAGACACGCTGTTGAAAAGATTTATGAATATCTTTTAAAAAATAACAAAAAAAATGTTGCAATAATTACTGCACAAAGTGGTTTTGGCTACTCAGGTAGAGATGCTCTGTTGAAAATTGCAGAAAAGATGGGAATTAATATAGTAGCTGATGAAAAATTTAAAGATACTGATAAAGATATGAAAAGCCAACTTAGCAAAATTGCTGAAAAAAATCCCGATGCTGTTATATGCTGGGGTGTTGGACCTGCACCTGCAATTGTTGCCAAAAATTTTAAAGAGCTTGGATTAAAAGCTCAACTAATAATGAGTCATGGAGTTGCTTCAAAGAAATTTATACAGTTAGCAGGGGAAGCTGCAAATGGAATTATTTTACCTGCAGGAAGACTGATTGTAGCTGAACAACTTGGAGATAGTGACCCTTTCAAAAATCTACTTCTCAATTATAAAAAAGAGTATGAGTCAAGATTTAAGTCATCAGTTTCTACATTTGGTGGTCACGCATATGATGCTATACATATATTAACCCTTGCAATAAAAAACAAAAATTACAAAAGTTCTGACATTATAAAAGGGATTGAATCAATTAAGAATTACTTAGGTACTTATGGAAAATTTAGTTTTTCAGACAGTGATCATAACGGTTTAACAAAAGATGCTTTTGTAATGGTTAAAATTGTTAACGGAAATTGGAAATTAATTAAATAAAAATACAATTATTTTGGAATTAATTTATGCAGTTTTTATACTCAGGTTTAACTACAGGTAGTATTTATGTGCTTGTAGCAATAGGTTTTAATATTATTTATAACACAACAGGTATAGTAAATTTTGCACAAGGAGAATTTGTAATGATAGGCGGTATGTTGATATATACCGCCTTATCTCTTTTAGAAATTCCAACAGGTATATCCTTCCTTTTAACAATTGTTGGTTCATACGTTTTAGGAATATTAACTGAGAGAATATTCCTTAATAACGTCAAACTAAAAACAGAAATCAACTTAATTACTATTACATTAGCGGTAGCAATTATCTTAAGAGGCTCTGCAATGATTATCTGGGGGAGAGATTCATTAAAAGTAGCTCCTTACATAAACGAAAGTGTTTTTAAAATGCCAGGTGGAGTAATTACCACAAGTAGTTTGTTGGTAATTCTTGTATCCATTATTATAGCAGTAATTCTCTCATTATTTTTTAAATTTTCAAAATATGGCAAAGCCTTCAGAGCTTGCCACAATGATCCTTATGCCGCATTAAATTGTGGAATAAGTGTAAACAAAATCAAAATGCTTTCGTTTGCAATAGCAGGCTCATTAGGAGGAATTGCAGGTATTCTAATTACTCCTATCACTTTTGTTACTTATAATGATGGTATAATGACTGGATTAAAAGGTTTTTCAGCTGCGGTTTTGGGTGGACTTGGAAGTTTTACTGGCGCTATAACTGGTGGATATCTTTTAGCCATATTAGAAGGTTTTTTTGCTACCATTTTACCTTCTGGTTATAAAGATGCTTTTGCGTTCATTATTCTTTTAATAATTTTATTTGTACTTCCAAACGGTTTATTTGGTAAAAAAAGGGCAGATAGAATATGAATAGTTTAAACAAAAATTTTTTTATAATAAATTTCATATTAATAATTTTAATAGGCCTTTTCTTAAAAAATGAGTATTACCTTAGTTTAATTTCATACATTTTAATCAATGCCATGTTAGCTTCTGGTTTAAATATTTTACTTGGTTATGCAGGGATAATATCTCTATGTCAGGCATCATTTTTCGGAATTGGAGCTTATTTATCAGGTATTTTAACAGTGCATTATTCTTACTCACCAATAGCAACAGTTTTCATTGGTGCTATAATTACTTTTATTGTTGCTATTCTGATTGCCTACCCCACCCTCAAATTACACGGACACTATCTTGCAATGGCTACACTTGGTTTTGGTATGATAATCTACATTTTTGCCAATGAATTAGATATCTTTACGGGAGGGCCTTCGGGACTCGTTGGTATACCATATTTTTCCCTATTTGGTTTTGAATTTGATACAGAATTAAAAAATTATGCTTTATTCGCTTTTCTTTATCTGATTACAGTTGTTCTTCTAGAGTTATTTGATAAATCTTTTCTCAGCTACGATTTTAGATTTATAAGAGAATCAGAACACGCATCAAGCGCATTTGGAATAGATTTTCATAAAGAAAAAGTTATCCTTTTTGCTGTTATAGCTTCCTTTTCATCCATAATTGGATCATTCTACTCTTTTTATAGCCAGTTTATAAGCCCCACATCTATAGGGATTAACTATTCAATTGAAATTTTGGCAATGGTTATAATTGGTGGTTTGGGAAGTACTTACGGTGGTATTATAGGTGCAATAATAATCTCGCTTATACCAGAACTTTTTGCATCTTTTGAGGATTATGAAATTTTAATTTATGGTGGTATATTAGCATTTTGTATCATATTTTTCCCATATGGAATAAACGGAATATTCAAGAGGTTAAAAGTTGCTAAAAACTGAAAACATTTCAATTAATTTTGGTGGATTAAAAGCACTGGATAACGTTTCTATTTCAATAAAAAATGAAAGCATAACAGCTCTTATTGGACCAAACGGAGCTGGTAAAACAACACTTTTTAATATAATAACCGGCTTTTTAAAACCAACTAGTGGTAAGATTATTTTTGAAAATCAAAATATTACCAATTTTTCACCAAATAAAATATTTAAATTAGGTATTGTCAGAACTTTTCAAAATCTAAAAATAATAAAAGAAGTAACTGTTAAAGAAAATCTTATTTTAGGATTGTTGAAAAAAGAATTAAAGTACAATTACTTGAAGAATTTTTTGAGATTGGACAAAGATTATAGAAAATTTATCGATGAAAAACTGGATGAAGCTTTAGAATTTTTTGATATTGCTGACTGGAAAAATAAAACTCCTGAGGAATCACCTTATGGAGTTTTAAAACTTCTTGAGTTAGCAAGAGGATATCTCGCAAAACCAAAACTACTTCTTTTAGATGAACCAGCAGCAGGTTTAAACAATTTTGAAAAGGAAAAAATGGTTGAAATAATTAAAAGATTAAATGAAGAAGGTGTCACCATCTTAATGGTTGAACATGATATGAACTTTATATCAAGTTTAGCTACTCATGTATACTGTTTAAATTTTGGTAAAATAATTGCAGAAGGTGACTTTAAAAGTGTAAGGAACAACCCTGAAGTTTTAAAAGCTTATCTTGGTGAAGAAGATGCTTAAGACCGTGTCCCTTTCAGCGTATTATGGGAAAATAAGAGCTTTAACAAACGTTTCACTTCATGTTAAAAAAGGTGAATTTGTATCCTTGATTGGATCAAACGGTGCAGGCAAAACAACTTTACTCAATTCAATAATGGGGCATATTTCTAATAAAACGGGGAAAATTTACTTTGACGAAAAAGAGATAACTAACTTCAATACAGAAAAAATTGTATCTTTAGGTATAGGCTACGTACCAGAAGGTAGAAGAATTTTCACAGATATGACTGTAGAAGAAAATTTAGAAATGGGAGCTTTTTTAATAAAAAATAAAAGCAAAATAAAAGAGAACATCAAGCAAATATATGAAATCTTTCCTGTGCTTAAAGAAAGAAAAAAACAGATAGCAGGAATGCTCTCAGGCGGAGAGCAGCAGATGCTAGCTATTGGTAGAGCATTAATGCTTTCCCCAAATATATTACTAATGGACGAACCCTCAATGGGGTTAGCTCCAAAAATAATTACAGATCTTTACAACAAGCTAAAGGTTTTAAAAAAATCGGGGATAACAATTTTCTTGGTTGAGCAAAATGCTAAAATAGCATTGAAATATTCTGATAGAAGTTATGTCTTAGAAAATGGATCTATAATCCTGCAAGGTAAAAGCAGCGAATTATTAAATGACAATGAACTTTTAAGAGCATATTTAGGTAAAGAATATAAAGATAAATGGGAGAGGTAAAGTATGAAAATGTGGCAAATGTCTGATGAAACAATGTCTGTATCAGAAATAAAACAGTTGCAGTTGGAAAGGCTGCAATCTACTTTAAATAGAGTTTACAATAATGTGGAATTTTATCATAATCTTTTTAATAAATTGAATATTACACCAGAGAAAATAAAATCATTAGATGACATTAAACATTTACCTTTTACCACAAAGCAGGATTTAAGGGATAATTATCCATATGGCATGTTTGCTGTTCCGTTAAAAGATATAGTTCGCATACACTCATCAAGTGGTACAACAGGAAAACCAACAGTCGTAGGTTATACAAAAAGGGATTTGGAGCTTTGGAAAAACTTAGTTGCTAGGATTATGGTTGCTGGTGGTGTTACAAAAGATGATATCGTACATATTGCTTTTACTTATGGATTATTTACTGGTGGATTTGGGCTCCACTACGGTGCTGAACATATAGGTGCCAGTGTTATTCCAGTCTCAAGTGGCAATACAAGAAGACAAATCATGATTATGCAGGATTATCGAAGTAGTGTTTTAATATGTACACCTTCTTATGCATTACATATTGCAGAAACATTAGAATCAATGGGGCTTACCAAAGATGATATACATCTCAAATATGGACTTTTTGGTAGCGAACCTTGGGGTGAAAAAATAAGAAGTGAAATTGAAAATAGACTTGGCATAATTGCAACAGACAATTATGGTCTCAGCGAAATTATAGGACCAGGAGTTGCTGGAGAATGTCTTTATAAAAACGGATTGCATATTAATGAGGACCATTTTTACGTAGAAGTAATTGATCCAGAAACTGGTGAAGTATTACCAGAAGGGGAAAAGGGGGAACTGGTTATTACCACATTATCAAAAGAAGCTATGCCGTTGATTAGATATAGAACCAGGGATATAACAAGGATTTACAGAGATAATTGTAAATGTGGTAGAACTTTGATAAAGATGGAGAAACCTTCTGGTAGAACCGATGACATGATTATAGTAAATGGTGTAAATGTATTCCCTTCTCAAGTTGAAGAAGCTTTAAAAGAGATAGAAGACACCACACCACACTTTATGATTTATGTTAGAAAAAAAGGCGCTTTGGATATGATGGAGATACACTTAGAAGTTTCAGAAAATCTATTTTTTGATGAAATGAAAAGGCAAAAAGAGGTTTTGGATAAAATTACCGAAAAATTGTTTAACTATTTAGGAATAAAACCAAAAGTGAAGCTTGTTGAACCAAAATCATTAGAACGTTTTGAAGGGAAAGCTAAAAGGGTAATTGATGAAAGACAACAATGAAAAATCATCAACTTATCTAAGTATAGTTGATTTCTTTTATGAAGTAGGAATTTTACAACAGATTCAGCGGAGCGGAATACCTTTTTTAGGAAGTGGTAAACAATCCATAGCTGAACATATTTTTAGAACTGTTGTTATAGGTTATCAATTATCAAAATTAGCAAATGCTGACACCACAAAAGTATTATTAATGTGTTTATTCCATGATTTAGAAGAAACAAGAACTGGAGATCTAAATTATCTACAACAAAAATATGTTAAACCTAAGGAAAAAAAAGCTTTATCTGACATTTTGCAAAATTTACCATCAAAGGATGAAATAATGGCTATCATAAGTGAATACGAAAGACAGGAAACCTTAGAATCAAAATTAGCAAAAGACTCTGATACATTAGAACTTATACTCTTTTTAAAAGAAAACCTGGATAAAGGGAATGAGCAAGCTAATTTTTGGATTCAAAATGCACAAAAGAGGTTAAAAACAGAAATTGGCAAAAATCTTTTCAAACAGATAATGAAAAGAAAGTATTATCATTGGTGGCAGGAAATCAATAACGATTGGGTAAATGGTAATAAAACTTGGTAAAGAAATTAACCTAAATTATTTATTGAAATTATTAATTTACAACATGAGGCTGTTGCACTATGGGTCAATTTTTTGAGGTTATTGCGCAGAAATAGATGCTAAATATACTAGATTGCTTCCCCCGCCATTGAGCCTCACATATTTAAAATTATATATGCAAGTACTATACACATAAAAAGTTTTAAGCTTAAAATTTACTACTAAATGGCGGGGTCGCAATGACCCAAAAATGCCGTCATTGCGAGCGTAGCGAAGCAATCTCTTACTGAACAATATTCACAAGTGGCTAAAATTCTTATAACTTTTTGTTGATTAAAAAAATAAAGTATATTATTAATCAGTAATGGATAACAAAGAATTAAAAGGTTCACTATTTATTATACTTGCTGCATTTCTGTGGGGAACAACAGGTACTACTCAAGGTTTGGCTCCATCTGAGGCAAACTCTGCAGTTTTAGGTACCTTGAGAATTTTAATTGGTGGTTTGGCTCTTTTTTTTATTGCTTATATAAAAAATAAAAAACTGAATCTATCAAATATACCGTTAATGTTAACATTTTTAGGCATGGCAAGTGTAGCACTTTACCAGCTCAGCTTTTTTTATGGTGTTAAACTTGCTGGCGTTGCTGTGGGTACAGTAGTTGGGATAGGGAGCTCTCCCATTTCTGCAGGATTGTTATCTATAATTTTTTTAAAGGAAAAAATACCTGCAAAATGGTATTTTAGTACTTTTATTTCATTATTAGGATTAATCTTTATCGGTTTAGGAGGAAGTAATTCTAATTATGACTTTAACATTTTAGGTATCTTTTTAGCTATTTTAGCAGGTTTTTCCTATGCATTGTACACACTGGTAAGCAAAATATTACTTAAATCTCTTGATAACGATACCGTCATGGCTTTACTATTTCTTGGTGGAGCTATCCTTTTATCCCCTATTCTCTTTTTCAATGATCTTTCATGGGTCTTTACTACAAAAGGGATTTTGGTAACGCTACACTTGGGATTATTCACTACAACAATATCTTATATATTTTTCATTAGAGGATTAAACTATATTAATGTTTCTAAAACAGCCACTTTATCTCTTACCGAACCATTAACCGCAACATTTTTAGGAATAACTGTTTTACACGAAAAACCAAACATATATTCTATCATCGGTATAATTTTGATATTTTTAGGTATTCTAATTTTAACCTACAATAAAAATAAAAAATCTTAAGGTTTGCTTTACACTCTTTTAAATATGTGTTATCATTAGGTTATGAAGATTTTATATATAGAGGATAATGTAAACAACCTTGTTTTAGTTAAAAAAATCTTAGAGCCTTTTTTCTCAGAATTTTTGATAGCAGAAAATGGTGAAGAAGGTTTAAATATTTTATTAAACGAAAATCCTGATGTTGCACTTATCGATTTAAATCTTCCAGATTTATCTGGTTTTGAAATTTTAAAACGTTATAAAAGTAGTAATTTAGAATCAACAACCGTATTTATTGCAATATCCGGCTACACTGATAAACACACTATAAAGGATGTTTTTAAAGCTGGTTTCGATGGGTTTGTAGAAAAACCTGTAGATGTTGAAAAACTTTATGAATATTTAATAAATATCCATAAAACTAAAAATAGCGAAAAAAAAGAAATTTCATCTACCCAAAAAATATCACAAAAAATCAATACTGTGGAATTATGGGATGAAATAATTGAAACAATCTCTCACGAGTTAAAAACTCCAATAACTTCTTTAATGATAGATATTTCCAATAATAAAATTGATAAGAATAAGATTATGTCTTTTTTAAACAATTACATTAAAGAGATTGAAGAACTAACAAGTTTTTTAAAAAATCAGTATCAAATTATAAATGGTAAAAGAAATTTCTTTTTTATTGATGAGTTAATTTCGTATCTTGAACAAAAATACAATATAAATATTACCCATATCAACAGTAAGAAGAAAATATTCCATAATTACGAGTTAATTAAATATCTATTTGACATTATAGTTAAAAACATATTATCATTAACTAATAAAAAATACAGCATAACTATTAGTACTGATGAAAAGAATGTAAATATTATTTTTGAAGATTGCTTGGATAATAAAAAGTTAGCTATGATAGATAAAAACAATTATTTGATGAAAATTATAGAAAAACTAAATGCTAAGATATTTACTGACCAAAACAATTTATTTTTAATCTTACCAATATGGGGTTGAAATGTACAAAGTGTTATATGTTGAAGATGACTTTCAAAGTTTTAAACTTGTCGAAATGATTTTGAAAAAACATAATATCGATGTTTTTTTAGCAAAAGACGGTTTAGAAGCCATAGAACTAGCTGAAGAAATTATACCTGATCTAATTATAATGGATATTAATCTTCCAAAACTAAAAGGTTATGAAGCAGCAGCAATTTTAAAATCTAAAAAATCAACTAACCACATACCAATAATAGCTCTTACAGCAGTTTCAGAAAATTCGTATGAAAAACTATCCATGGCAGCAGGCTGTGAAGCATTTTTCACAAAACCTATAGATCCCAAGTCTTTTGCACAAAACATTATTTCATTTATTGAAAAAAGGGACTTTAGTGAAAAAAATATTGATCTTTTTTCAAAAGAAATCAGTCTATCCTTAAAAAATAAAGCTGAATCTTTAGCCAAACTAGAAAGGGAACTATTAAATCTTAATTATAAACTAAACAAAATTCTTGGTTCTCTTCCAGAAGCTGTTTTTATAGTATCCTCAGATTTTACAATAAATTATATGAACACTAAAGCATTACAGATAAAAGTTAGCAATCAAAATTTTATAACTACCAATAATTTTTTAGAAATATTTTCTTTAGTGGATTATACTTTGGAACAATTAAATGAGGATTTAAAAGAAAATGATAAAGTAGAAGGTGTATACTCCATCTTAAACGATAATTCAAATAGGTTTTTTTTAACAACATTCACAACTTTTGATGATGATACTTTGATTACTCTTAAAGAAATAACAGATATAAAAACTTTTGAAGAAAACATAAAGCATGTGGAAAAGCTTGCCACAATAGGACAAATTACTTCTGGAATCATCCACGAAATAAACAACCCTTTAACATCAATAAAAAATTATTTATCAGTTTTGAAACACCTTTGCAGTGATAGTACACAGCAAGAAATTTTAAATAAACTAAATTTTGGAATCGAAAAAATTGAAAATTTAGCGGTAAATTTAGTTACCTTTGTAAGAAAACCGGAAAATAAAAAATATCCTATAAATCTAAACAATACAATTAAATCAGTGTTTTCTTTTAGTGATTACGAAATCAGAAGAGGAAATGTACAAATAAATTTAGAATTGGAAGAAAATCTACCATTGATTTATGGTAATAACACAAGCATTGAACAAATGATTTTAAATCTACTAATAAATGCAAATCATGCTTTAGCAGAAGTAGAGAACCCACAAATAACTGTTAAAACTTATTCCAATAATGATGATATCTTCCTTGAAATCTCTGACAACGGTCCAGGGATACCAGAAGAAATCCAAGACAAAATTTTTGAACCTTTTTTTACAACAAAACCAGAAGGTAAAGGTACAGGATTAGGCCTTGCCATAGTGAAAAAGATTGTTGAAGAACATAATGGAGAGATTTGTTTTAACACTTCTAAAAATGGCACAACTTTTGTTATAAAATTCAAAAAAGTTAGTGGAGAAAACTAATAATGGAAAAAATTACCAACCCTGATAAATATATCGAATCAAATACAAAAATATTAGTTGAAGTGTTGTCAGGAGAATTTATCGGTAAATATGATTCAAGGATTGAGTCAATTAATGACGATTATATATATATCTCTCTGCCCACAAAAAATGCAATCCCTGCCCCACTAAAGCCAGGGACAAAAATTGACGTTTCTTTTGTAACAGATAAAGGCAGATTTAGTTTTATCACTGAAGTAATAAATAGAGTAAGAGACAATATTATAATGTTAAAAATAAAAAAACCTGATCAATTATTTAGAAAAGAATTAAGAAAATATTTTAGAGTGGAAACATTTTTAAAAATAATAGTATGCAAAATAGTATACAACGATAATAAGAATACGCCAGATATGATAAAAATTTGTAAAGAAGGTACTGTTAAAGATATTTCAGGTGGTGGTGTTAGAATCTTTACTGAATTAGAGCTTTATATTGATGACATTATTGAATTGGATTTTTCAGGAGCTATAAATAATATTAAAGAAGTTTTTGGAAAAGTTGTAAGAGTAAAGGAAATAAACGGGAAAACAGAAGCTGGGGTTGAGTTTATATCCATAAGAGAAAACGATAGGGATAAAATTATTCAATATGTTTTTAAAAGACAAATTGAACTAAAAAGAATGCAATCATAATTTTGTATCAGGAGGAAAATATGGCATTTAAAACTGAAAAAGTAGAAGATGTAGAAATTATAATTCCTTTAAGCGAAATTGATGCAATAAATGGAAATGAAATTAGAGATCACATTTCAAAACTTAAAAATGTTTCCGGTGTAATAATTAACTTTGATAGAGTTATATATCTCAATAGCTCCGGTTTAAGAGAGCTTATACAATCACTCAAATATTTAAAAGATAACCATATCCCTTTTGCATTATGTAATCTTTCTGAGAACATTCATAAAATTTTCTCAAACACAAATCTAAACAAGCTTTTTAACATATTTAAAAACGAAAAAGATGCAATCAAGTTTATTAAAGAAGAATACACTATTTGAAACAATATGTGAATTCCTTTCTATAGAATGTGGCTTTAAAATAACCAATGCCACTATAAATAGAATTTTAGAATTTATACAACACAATAGTTTCTTAGAACAACTTTCCTATGAAGAATTAATTGTTTTTTTAAGAAAAAATCTAATAAGTTTTATTTTAAACAATGAAACATATTTTTTCAGAAACAAAGACCAAATTGATAAAATTATAGATTATTATAAAACTCAACAAATAAGAGGAAATCTAAAGATTTTATCTTTTGGCTGTTCAACAGGGGAAGAGTGTTATTCATTATCAATAAAATTTTTTTTAGAAAACATAAATAATTATGAAATTATTGGTATAGACATTGATAAAGACGCTTTAGAAAAAGCTAAAAAAGGAGAATATACTGAAAATTCATTTAGAGGTAATATTGATTTTTATAAAAATTTTTTCGTCAAAGAAAAAAACAAATATTTAATAAAAAGCTTTTTAAAAACCAATGTCAAATTTATTGAAATAAACCTTTTAAAAGAAAATATCTTAAAATATTTTGAAGAAGAATACTTTGATATAATACTTGCTAATAATGTACTAATATATTTAGATGATAAAGCAATAAATGTTGTCTTAAATCAACTTAATCAGGTTTTAAACAAAAACGGCCTTTTTCTAACATCTAAAGAAGAATCTCATATTGTTGATAATTCTCATATTTTTACAAAAGATGAGTTTGATAATAGTGTATTTAAAAAAATCAATATTGAAGATGTCATAAAACAAGAATTTAGAGAGCTTTATGAATCAAATATTAAATCTGATGATGAAAATGCTGAAAATATCTATAAACTAAAAGATAGATATAAAAATTTATCAATAGAGCAGCTTAAAAATCTTTTACAACAGGAAAAAGATAAATTTAAGATATTAGCTATTTATTATTTGATCTTCGAAAACTCCTATAATCCTGAAGATTTAAAGAATTTTATTACCAAACTTATAGAAAATGGGTTTTATAATGAAGGGAGAAAATGGCTAAAAACATATTTAATGATAATTAATCCTACCGAAAAAGATTTAAATGATTATATTGATTTGTGTATCAAGACAAAAAACTATGATGATTTAATAAATATATTAAAGAAAAAAATTAAATTATTTAAAAATGAAAATGATATTAAATTATACAAAACTTTAACCGGAAAAAATTATGAATGATCATATACTCTTATGCATTACTAAAGATGAAAGTATCCCCGATGAGCTATTAACAAAAAATGTTTTCGTCAGAACTACATTAAAATCTGCAATAAATGAAATAATGCATAAAAGTTTGAATAAAATTATTATTTCTGAAGCTTTTTTTAAAAAATATTCATTAGTAATACAGCTTATAGCAAATGTTATTTATGAACAACCAGTGGAATGCTACATGATTTCTGAAAACAGCTATTATACATTTTCAGATGTGACGATTATAAAAATTGAGAATTTGAAAAATATTATACAAAAAAAAGAGAAGAAGAAAAACATATCCTACTCTGATGAAAAAACAAATATTTTTTTATACAATATAATAAAACTAGCAATCACTAATAATATCTATCATCTATTTCAAATTTATAAGGATGATTTTGACAGCACTATTATCAAATTATTGGATATTTTGGAAAAAATTTTTCTGCCCGTTAATTTACTATTGGTTATTAAACAAGATTACGAATATAAGGCTTTTATAAGTAACAACTCCAATAATCTTTGCTGCAATCTTTTGAAAATAATTTCTTCACATAATAATTTGAATCAAGATAATATTATTATTTATAGAGAAAATAATAGTGATGCGGTAAAAATACCAAAAACAGATTTAAAAAATAAACTTTTTAAACTTAACGATGATATATATTATTTAATACAATTTGATGAAGACCCACCTTTTGATGAAAAACTATTAGAATTTGCTATAACTTATTCAAACCTTCTTATTTCTTTCTTACTATCTCAAAAGTCAAGACAACAAGAAATTGTTTCAGATTATTTAACAAAGATTTATAATAGAAAATTTTTTGATGAAACTCTAAAATATACAATTAAATCTTCAAAACGACATAAAACTCCATACTCATTGATTTCCTTCGATATAGACAACTTCAAAAAAATAAACGATAATTTTGGCCATGATAAGGGTGATACTGTATTAATTGAACTTTCAAATATAGTTAAATCAAATCTACGTCAATCAGATATTTTTGCAAGAATTGGCGGAGAGGAGTTTGCAATTATCCTACCACAAACAAATTTTAAGGGAGCTTCTATTTTAGCTGAAAAGATAAGAGAACATGTTGAAAATCACCACTTTTCTTTTAATAAAGAATATACTGTAACCATTTCGTTAGGACTTATATCAATAGAAGAAGATTTTGATGTTGATTTCAATACATTGTACAAATTGGTTGACAATGCACTTTATCAAGCTAAAAAAGAAGGGAAAAACAGAGTCGTAGCACAAAGATTATGAATCATAAAATAGACAATTTATCACTGACAGAACTAAAAGAAGTAGTGACTCAATTAAACGAAAAACCTTTTAGAGCAACTCAGCTGTTTAAATGGATTTATCAAAAAGGGGTAACCTCTTTTGATGAAATGACTGATTTACCATTAGAATTCAGAAAAAAATTAATTGAAAATTTTTCATTTACAAAACTTACCGTAGTTGAACAGTTAGAATCTCAATTAGATGGATCTATAAAAGTTCTTTTCAGACTGGAAGATGACAATTTTATTGAGTCAGTTCTAATGTTTGATGGAAAAAGGGTTACTGCATGCTTATCTACTCAGGTTGGATGCAGGATGGGTTGTCAATTTTGCAACACAGCAAAAATTGGATTAATAAGAAATTTGACATCTGCAGAAATAATAAGACAAATAATATACCTTAGAAATTTAGCAGAAACAAAAAAGAAACCTTTAACCAATCTTGTCTTCATGGGTATGGGAGAACCTCTTGATAATTTTGATAATTTAACAAAATCTCTTGATATTATCTTAAATGAAGAAGCTTTAAATTTCAGCCATAGAAAAGTAACAGTATCTACTTGTGGCATAATGGATAAACTCAACCTATTGGCTAAACACTATAAAGTAAATATAGCCATATCCCTAAATGCCGTAACAAACAAAATTCGCTCTAAGTTAATGCCAGTAAATAAAAGATACCCAATAGAAGAGATTATAAATGGTATAAAAAAATTGCCAATCCCAAAAAGGAAAAGGATAACTTTAGAATATGTATTAATAGATGGGCTTAACAATACAACTAAAGATGCAAATTTGCTTGTAAAACAATTAAAAGGTTTACCGATTAAAGTAAATCTCATTCTTTACAACAAAACAAAATTGAGCGACTTTCATTCACCACAACTAAATTATGCTTTAAATTTTCAAAAGACTCTGATAAATAATGGGATAGCTACATTTATAAGAAAAAGTTTCGGCCAGGATATAGAGGCTGCTTGTGGGCAGCTTTATGCAAAATATTACAGTGAGAGGGGACAATGGAAAGAATCAAACTTAACCCAGGAGATAAAGCAGTAGATTTTAAGCTCATTGGTGATGATGAAAAAGAGCACACCCTTGATGATTTTAAAGGGAAAAAGTTAATTTTATATTTTTATCCAAGAGACAATACATCAGGTTGCACAAGGGAAGCTGTAGGATTTACTGAACATCTCGAAGAAATAGAATCACTAAACGCTACAGTGGTTGGTATAAGCCCTGATTCTATAAAATCTCACAAAAAATTTAAAGAGAAACACGGCTTAAAAATTCTTCTTCTTTCTGATCCTGATAAAAAAGTTGCAGAAAGTTATGGTGCTTATGGTGAGAAAAAGATGTACGGTAAAGTAACAAAGGGGATAATCAGGTCTACTTTTATCATTGATGAAAATGGAATAATCTTAAAGCCATTTTATAATGTAAAAGTGAATGGTCATGTGGAAAAAGTTATTGAATTTTTAAAAGGGTTAAGTAATGAGTAAAGAAAACATCAAATTCGAAGAAAAGATAAAAAGGTTAGAAGAAATAGTAACGATCTTAGAAGAAGGTGACGTTGGTTTAGAGGAATCATTAAAATTATTTCAAGAAGGGATGAAGTTAGGTAAAGAGTGTAAAAAGTTTTTGAAAGATATAGAGTTAAAAATAAACAAAATTATTGAAATAAATGAAGATGGAACTTTAGAATCGGAAGAATTCGATGAGTGAAAATTTTAACTTAAAAAACTATATAAAATTTTTTGCACAAAGAGTAGACGACTGGATAAGAAACTATTTAACTTATGAAAACGAACAAACTATAGGTCTAATAGAATCAATGCGTTATAGCATCTTTGCTGGTGGCAAAAGATTAAGACCTGTATTAATTTACTCCTCTTACGGTATATTTGAAAGTTATTTTGATAAAGTTACCCCTTTTGCTGCTGCAGTGGAAATGCTCCATACTTATTCTCTAATCCACGATGATTTGCCTGCTATGGATGACGATGATTTAAGAAGAGGTAAACCCACAAATCACAAAATGTTTGGAGAAGCCACTGCCATATTAGCTGGTGATGCATTATTAACTTTGGCTTTCGAAATTATGCTCGATAAAGATATAAACAAAGATATTCCTACAGAGACAATACTTGAAGCAGCTTTTAAATTAGCTAAAAGTGCTGGTTACAAAGGTATGGTTGGTGGACAATATGCAGACATAATTAATGAAAACAAAGAGATAGACAAAAATACGTTAGATTTTATACATAAGCATAAAACTGCAGCACTCATCTCTTATTGCTGTGAACTTGGAGCAATTTTAGGTTTTGCAGATGAAAAAGATAAACAAAATTTAGCCGAATTTGGCGAAAAAATTGGTTTAGCATTTCAAATTGTAGATGACATACTAGATATCACTTCGACTACTGAAGAGCTTGGTAAAAACGCAGGAAGTGATTTAAAAAATAAAAAAGCAACATACCCTGAAATATATGGTCTGGAAAAATCAAAATCGATAGCTGAAGATTTAATTAATTCTGCGATAAATATTTTAAAACCATATGGTAAAGCTGCAACACCTTTGATAGAAATAGCAAACTATATTTTAAAAAGGAATAATTGATGATTGAAAAATTAAAGCTACCTGAAGACATAAAAAAATTAAAGTATGAAGAGTTAGAAGTTTTGGCGAAAGAGATAAGAGATATTATCATTAAAACGTGTGCAAAAAATGGTGGGCATTTAGCCCCATCATTAGGTGTTGTTGAATTAACTATCAGTCTCTTAAAAAATTTCAATCCGTTGATAGATAGAATTATTTGGGATGTAGGACATCAATCCTATGCCTATAAAATATTAACAGATAGAAAAGATAGATTCCATACATTGAGACAATTTAAAGGTATAAGTGGATTTAATAAACCTGCAGAGAGTAAATATGATGCTTTTGGTGTCGGACATACCAGCACATCTGTTTCAGCTGCATTAGGGTTGAGAGTTGCAAATGATATTCTGAATTTAAATCGAAAAATTGTTGCAGTTATTGGGGACGGTGCCCTTACTGCAGGTCTTGCTTTTGAAGGGTTAAACAA
This sequence comes from Deferribacter desulfuricans SSM1, assembly GCF_000010985.1. NCBI lineage: Bacteria > Pseudomonadati > Deferribacterota > Deferribacteres > Deferribacterales > Deferribacteraceae > Deferribacter > Deferribacter desulfuricans. Next base: position 944,879 of record NC_013939.1, on the reverse strand, counting down.
TCTTGGACATCTTGATAAGGATATGATCGTAATTTTAAATGACAATGAAATGTCCATTAGTAAAAATGTGGGAGCCATATCATCCTACCTATCAAGAGCAATGACAGGAGAATTTTATACTCATTTCAGAAAGGATGTTCAAAGTATCCTAGAGCATGCCCCGCTTGGCGATAAATTGTTAAAAATGGCTAAAAAGTTTGAAGAAGGGTTAAAAGGTTTTTTCACACCAGGTATTTTATTTGAAGAATTGGGCTTAAAATATATCGGGCCAATAGATGGCCACAATCTAAAAGAGCTTGATAAAGCTCTACACAATGCAAAAATACAAGATGGCCCTACTCTAATACATGTAATAACTAAAAAAGGGAAAGGGTATAAACCAGCAGAAGAAAACCCAGAAAAATTTCATGGAATATCATCTTTTGATATCAAAACAGGTAAGCCTATCAAATTTAGTGGCAAAACATTTACTGAGGTCTTTGGTGAAAAGATCATAGAAATGGCTGAAAAACACAAAAACATCGTAGCGATTACAGCAGCTATGAAACCAGGTACTGGGCTTACAAAATTTGCAGAAAAATTTCCAGATAGATTCTTTGATGTGGGAATTGCAGAACAACACGCCGTTACTTTTGCAGCTGGCTTAGCTATCAGTGGATGTAAACCTTATGTTGCAATATATTCTACCTTTTTACAAAGAGCTTATGATCAGATAATCCATGATGTCGCACTTCAAAATCTTCCAGTTACTTTCTGTATTGACAGGGGTGGACTTGTGGGAGCTGATGGCCCCACTCACCATGGAGCTTTTGATATCTCTTATCTACGAACAATTCCAAATATACATATAATGCTTCCAAAAGATGAAGTAGAACTAAAAGAGATGTTAGAATTGAGCTATCAAATCGATGCACCTGTGGCTATTAGATACTCAAGAGGAAATGTTAAAGAATATGAATATCCTTACGAAAAGGTTGAACCTTTCAAACCTCAAATTATAAACGAAAAAGGTGAAATATTACTGATAAGTGCCGGACACATTTTTGACGAGGCTAGCAAAGTCTATGAAGAATTAAAGGCAGATTATAATATTGGATTTATTAATCTTCGATTTGTAAAACCACTAAATAAAGATATTATTTTAGAAATATGCAAAAGGAAAAAATTAGTTGCTGTAGTTGAAGAAAATGCAAAATTTGGTGGTGTTGGAGAATACATTTTATCAATATTAGCAGAAAATAACCTTCTACCAAACAAATTTTTATCTTTTGGACTCCCTGATAAATTTATCGAACATGGATCTATTAATGATCTTAGAAAAATTGCAGGTATCGAATCTGAAACAATAAAAAATAAAATAATTTCTGAATGGCAAAAGATAGATTAGATAAGATTTTATTTCAAAGAGGGTTAGCAGAATCAAGGGAAAAAGCCCAAAGATTAATAATGGCTGGGCTTGTCATTGTAAATAATGAAAAAATAGACAAACCTGGTACAAAAATTGATGAAAATGCCCATATAAAATTATTGGAAACATTACCCTATGTTAGCAAAGGTGGACTCAAATTAGAAAAAGCTGTAAACCATTTCAATTTAGATTTCAAAGAAAAAACAGTCCTTGATATAGGAGCTTCCACTGGCGGATTTGTCGATGTGGCACTAAAAAACGGTGCAAAAAAAGTCTATGCTGTGGATGTGGGAAAAGCGCAACTACACTATTCATTGATAAATAATCCTAAAGTTGTTAATATTGAAAAATGCAATTTTAGATATATAGAGTTTGAAACTATTGGAGAACAAGTTGATGTTATCACTTGTGATGTATCTTTTATTTCCCTTTCTCTCATCATCCCAAAAACAATTCAATTTTGTAAAAAAAATATTACACTTTTTATCCCATTAATTAAGCCTCAATTTGAAGCTGGAAGGGATCAAGTAGGTAAAAATGGGGTTGTGAAAGATATCAATATTCATAGAGAAGTTATAAAAAAAGTTATCACCTGTGCTTTAGATAATGGTTATGAGTTTGTTGATATTACGAAATCACCTGTAAAAGGTGCAAAAGGGAATGTTGAATACTTAACATATTTCAGATATACTGGAAATAAGATACCAATAAAAGATAGTTTTTTCATAGAAATTGACAAAAAAATAGAGAGAGCCTTAAATGAATAACATAACATTAATTGTAAAACCGCACTCAGAAGCAGCCAAGCCTTTAGCTGAGCAAATTTATACCCTTTTAAAAGAAAAAGGTAAAAATATTTTACTTGAGAAAAGAGCTGCAGGAGTTTTAAATTTACCTGAAAACAGTGCAAAAGAGATAAAAGAAAAATCAGAATTGATAATCGTATTAGGGGGGGATGGCACATTAATATCAGCTATACGACTTGTTGAAGATAAAGATATCCCCATTTTAGGAATAAATCTTGGAAGACTTGGTTTTCTTACAGAAACAAAAGTTGAAGAAGCAATTCAGGTAATAGAAAATATTATAGAAGATAATTTTAGATGTGAACAAAGGATGAAATTAAATGGCAAAATAGTTAATGGTGAAGCAGAATTTTCCATGGATGTCTTAAATGATATTGTGATTCATAAAGGTGCCTTAGCAAGAATTATTGAAATGGATGTTTTTATTGACAATATGTTTGTTAATACTTATAGAGCTGATGGTTTAATTATAGCTACTCCAACTGGCTCTACAGCTTATTCTTTAGCTGCAGGTGGTCCAATTGTAATACCGACAATGAATTCTATTTTGATAACACCAATATGCCCCCATTCTTTAACACATAGACCAGTTGTTGTCCCTGACAATTCAGAAATAAAAATTATTATCAAAAGTGAAGATGAAAAGATTTTTATCACCTTTGATGGACAAATTGGTAAAAAATTGGAAAAAAACGATGAAATAATTATTAAAAAATCGAAAAACTATGCAAGATTAATTATTCCTAAGAATCGCAATTATTATTCACTTTTAAGAGAAAAATTACATTGGGGCGATAAATAAATTTCAAGCCCCAATTAAATCAACCCTTTATCTTTTGCAAAATTTTTAAAACTTCTATCGTAAGTTCTTTCTGCTTCAGGAGAAAAATAACAAGCTGGTAACTCGTTTCTACTTCTATGATAAGCTATACAATCGCAACATCTCCCCCTTTTAGAGCAACTCATCCAAGTACATGGGCAGGACTCAGCTATTTTCTCGGCTTTACATTCCATAACATACCTCCTAATTGCTCAATATTTCAGCTATTTCTAATAATTTTGGGTCAAGCTCTTTCTTCTTATTCAAAACATCATTTAAATCAACAAGCTCCATCTTAGTTTTCTGTAAAGCTACCATTTTACCGCAACCTGTCCCATCCAAGAGAGTCTCAACAGCAAATGCACCCATCCTTGTTGCAAGCGTTCTATCAAAAACAGTAGGACTACCACCTCGTTGCAAATGACCTAAAACTGTAATTCTTGTCTCAAAACCACCAATCATGCCAAAAACCTTCCCAAAATCATAAGCAGATCCTACCCCTTCTGCTACAATAACAATACTTCTCGTTTTCCCTTCTTCATATCTTTTTTTAATCTTTTCAATAATTTTCTCAATATTATATGGTACTTCAGGAATCAATACAGCTTCAGCTCCACCAGCAATGGCTGACATTAAAGCCAAATAACCACAGTTCCTCCCCATTACTTCAATAAGAAATGTTCTATCATGGGAACTTGCTGTATCATTGATAGAATCAATACAACGAACAATCGTATTTAACGCTGTATCCACTCCTATAGACATATCAGTGCCGTATATATCATTATCAATGGAACCAGGTATCCCAATCACATTCACACCATATTTACCACAAAGTACAGTAGCACCTCTAAGGGAACCATCCCCGCCTATAACCACAAGCCCATCAATATTATGTTTTTCAAGGTTTTTAATAGCTTCCTTTTGCCCCTCTTCGGTTTTGAATCTTTCACTTCTGGCACTTCTTAAAAAAGTCCCACCTTTTTGAATAATGTTTGCGACATCCTTGCTCTCAAGTTTTCTAAACTCTCCTTCTATTAAACCCTTATACCCTTGCTCTATACCATACACTTCTATACCTTTGCTCAATGCCGTACGCACAACACTTCTTATAGCCGCATTCATACCTGGACAATCACCACCACTTGTTAATACAGCAATTCGTTTCATACTCCCCTCCTCTTTATTAAATAAGTTTCATAAAACTCAGGGAATTTTTCGTAGGGAATAGGATCTATTTCACCTGCTTCCATAAACCCTTTTAATCTCAACAGACAGCTATCACACTCTCCACAAGCTTTATCTTCACTTTTGTAGCATGACCAACTCAAATGCAAAGGTGCATTTAACTCAACACCCTTTTTTACAATATCCTTTTTCTTCATATTTATTAAAGGGGTTTCCACCTTCAATCCAATGTCCTTAGCAAGTGCCACACTCAATAAATCGTTAAATTTGTCATAAAATATCTTTCTACAGTCTGGATAACCAGAACTATCTTCTTCCACAGCCCCTATAAAAATTCGCTCAGCCTCAATAACCTCAGCCCAGCTTGTAGCAATGGAAAGGATATTAGCATTTCTAAAAGGTACATAAGTTTTTGGAATCTCTTTCCTATTTAAATTACCTTTTTCCACTTCAATCTTTTCATCAGTTAAAGCTGAACCACCTATTTTTTTGAGATAGTCTATACTTACCACCAAAGTATCTTTTGCATCATAATAACTTGCAATATCATAAAATGCTTTTAGTTCCCTATTCTCAGTTCTTTGCCCATAATTTGTATGCAGAAGATAAAGCTCATACCCCATATCCTTAGCAATTGCAGCCGTCACACAACTATCCATACCACCACTAACTAACACTATAGCCTTTCTCATAATTCCCTCCTGATTAATATTGTAGAAATCCTATTAGACAAATCAACAGTTTTTTACTTAAAAACTATTAAAATAATTATAATTTAATTTGAAAGTACTGATTTGACTATGTTTAGTTTACTAAAATCAAAGTTTGTTGCAAAAGATGTTATATCTTCAAAACCTAAAAGCTTGTTTCTTATTTTTTTTGCACTGTACCCTTTCTCATATAACTTTTTTACTTTATCAATAAGTTCTTCAATATATTCAATCTTTTTAGATATCAATTCCTTAGGTTTTTCATCAACGATACCTCTATGAGCACAAAACATTACATCAAAATCATAATTTAGCAATTTTTTCAAACTTTCCAAAATAGTATAAATATTCTCATCCCTTCTCAAATACTTTGGTTTTGCAGATATAAACAAATCTCCAGTAAACAACCACCCCCTGATTGTCTCAATCAAGGATACAGAATCCACAGAATGCCCAGGTGTATGTATCACATTAAAAGCGTACTTACCTATTTCAACCTTATCACTATAAATAAAATCTGGTGAAAATTTTTCTGGCACACCCCATATAATTTTCTCATAAGGGAGCATCTTATATCCATTTTCCAGGTAACTAACTGATAAGTTATGTGCAAATATTTTCGTATTAAACAACTTCTTTAAGTCATAAGTATTACCAGCATGATCTTCATGATAATGTGTTAACAAGCAATACTCAGGTTTATATTTCTTAGCAACTTCAATAAATATCTTCTTTGTTGTAGGCTGTGCAGAGTCTATAAATATGTTATCTAATACAAAAAAATGAACCGTGGTATTTATCGCATCATGAAATCTACCAACTTTATAAGCAACTAAATCATAATACTTTTTACTTTTATGAACCATGAATCATTTTTATTATAAAATTGTATATTTATCAATCTATTTTTGAAAAATTATTTCACCTTTTTTGATTACTTTTTCAATTCGGTTTACACCAAAATTATAAACAAGATATCTGTAATCTGGCGCATCTAAAATAACAAGATCAGCTTGTTTTCCTCTATGGATAGATCCTGTTTTATCAGATAATTCTAAAGAGTGTGCGCCATTAATAGTAACGGCATTAATAACCTCTTCCATTGTCATACCCATATTAAGGCACGCTATAACCATTACCATCTGTATAGAATGCGTATATGAGCTACCTGGATTTAAGTCTGTGGATAAAGCTACAATTCCACCTCTATCAAGAATCTTTCTTGCAGGTGCATATTCTTTTGACATCAAGAAAAAGGTAGTAGCTGGAAGCAGGTTGAACACACAGCCAGCATCTATCATTTTTTCTATATGCTCATCCTTTATCTTTACAAGATGTTCTCCACTAACAGCTTCAAATTCTGCACATAGCTCAGATCCACCAAGTGGATAAATTTCATCAGCATGGATTTTAACTTTAAACCCTAAATCTTTAGCAGCAGTCAAAATTTTTTTTGTATCATCAATCTCAAAAACACCTTTTTCACAAAAGATATCTACATATTCTGCTAAACCTTTCTCTTTTACTGTAGGTAACATCTTATTTATCACAAGATCTATATATTCTTCCTTTTTCCCTCTATATTCTAAAGGGATTTCATGCGCTCCCAAAAAAGTAGATTTAATATCTACATGGTATTCTTCTTGCAATTTTCTTATCACTTTTAACTGTTTAATTTCATTTTCTAAGTCAAGTCCATAACCACTTTTCATTTCAACAGTAGCCACACCAAAACTTATCATCAACTCCAAGTCTTTCTTAGCAGCCTCATAAAGCTCATCAAAGGTGGCATTTCTAACAGACCTAACTGTAGAATTTATACCTCCACCCTCAGCTGCAATTTCCATATATGTTTTACCCATAATTCTTTTGTTAAATTCATCCTCTCGTGAACCAATAAATGGGATATGGGTATGTGGATCCACAAAAGCTGGCAAAACCACTTTACCTGTAGCGTCTATAACCTCATTAGCTTCTGCCTCTTTCGTAGTAATATCAACAATTATACCATTCTCAATTATCAAGTTCACATTTTCGTAAATATCAAGTTTTTTTGCATCATCTTTTACTGCATATTTTTTATTAACTGGTGTCACAAGTTGTTTTATATTTTTAATTACTTTTCTCATCTGTAACCCCACCTCGAAATAGCATCTATTACATAAAAAATAATGTTAGCCCCTAGTCTTGCAGTCCTTCCATCAATATCATATTCTGGATTAATTTCTGCAATATCAAATGCAGTCAATTTACCTGTTTCAAAAATCTTTTCTGCAAAAAATAAAAAGTCATCAGGAGAAATGCCAAAAGGTGTGGGCGCACTTACCCCACATGAAATATCAGATGAAAAAACATCCATACAAACAGTTGTATAAATATAATCTGCATTTTTTAAATAATTTCTTATTTCATTAGTAAAATTTCTATTTTTTACTTCATCTGAGAGTAAATATCTACCACCAAATCTTTCATTCCTTTCAAAAAGTTGCCTTGTATTACCCGATTTTTGAACCCCAAGACAAAAATACTTATATTCTTCTTTCAATTCGTCAGCAATCTGAGCAAACATTGTCCCCGAAGAAGGAGCATCATCATATGGCCTGTTATCAAAGTGCGCATCAAAATTCACAATTGAAATGTTATAATCTTTTATCCCCAAAAATGTTCCATAGGCAACTTCATGCCCTCCACCGATAATAACAGGAAAACCTTTTTTATCTTTTATAATTTTAACTAATTCACCAAGTAATTTTTGTCCACTTTCTAAATCATCATCTACAATAACATCTCCAGCATCATATAATTTTAAACTATCCCAATGCCAAGGGAGTGAGGCCAGATATTTTCTGACCTCACCAGGAGCATTTTTAGCACCTATTCTACCTTTATTTCTTTTTACCCCTTCATCAGAACAAAATCCCAGCAAAACAACTGAATCATCAAAGTCAATGCTATCTGCTTGTAAGTCAATCTGCTTTACTACCTGATGCCATCTAAAAGCCAACTTATCACTTGCAGAGTCTACCCTTCCTGACCATTTAAAAATATTACTCTTGTACTCACACATAATATCTTATTTTCTCCAATCTAAAATTCCAAATTTATTGCCCACTTCGATAGCTTCTTCATAACCAGCATCAGCATGCCTATAAATACCTAGTGCAGGGTCATTGAAAAGTACTCTTCTAATACAACACTCAGCCCTTTCAGTACCATCCACAAGAATTACCATTCCAGCATGCTGTGAATACCCTATTCCTACACCACCACCATGGTGGAAAGAAACCCAAGTGGCACCGCCAGCTGTATTAGCCATAAGATTGAGTAGTGGCCAGTCTGAAATTGCATCACTACCATCTTTCATCCCTTCTGTTTCTCTATTAGGTGAAGCAACTGAGCCACAATCTAAATGATCTCTACCAATCACAATTGGAGCCTTTACTCTTCCACTTTTTACAAGCTCATTAAATATCAATCCAGCTTTTTCACGCTCACCAAGTCCTAACCAACATATTCTACTTGGTAACCCCTGAAAAGCCACCTTCTTTTCTGCTTCCTGTAACCAGTGAATCATATGTTTATTTTCAGGAAATGCCTCCATTAAAGCTCTATCAGTTTCATAAATATCCTCAGGATCTCCAGAAAGTGCAGCCCATCTAAAAGGCCCCTTACCTTCGCAAAATAATGGCCTTATAAATTCAGGAACAAATCCATTGAAATCAAAGGCATTTTCCACACCACCCTCTTTTGCAAACTCTCTTATATTATTTCCATAATCAAAAACTACACTTCCCCTTTTTTGCATCTCAAGCATTGCCCTTACATGCCTTGCAATTGTTTTTATTGCCAAATCTCTATATTTTTTCGGATCCTTTTTCCTCAATTCAAAAGCCTCTTCTAACGAAAGACCTGATGGGACATACCCATTTACTGGATCATGTGCAGAAGTTTGATCTGTAACAATGTCTGGTATAATGCCATCTGCAAGTAATTTTTCTAAAACATCAGCAGCATTCCCTACCAGTCCAACAGATATAGCTTTTTTCTCCTCTTTAGCTTTAAGTACAATATTTATAGCCTCTTCGTAAGAGTTAGTCATTATATCTAAATATTTAGTATCCAATCTTTTTTTGATTCTTTCGGGATCCACATCAACTCCTAAGAAAGTTGCACCAGCCAAAGTTGCAGCCAATGGTTGAGCACCACCCATACCGCCCAATCCACCAGTCACAAGAAGCTTACCACTCAAATCACCGTTAAAATACTTTTTACCACAGGCAACAAAAGTTTCATAAGTACCCTGCAATATCCCCTGAGAACCGATGTAAATCCAACTACCAGCTGTCATCTGCCCATACATAATAAGCCCTCTTTCTTTTAACTGGTTAAAATACTCCCAATCTGCCCATTTTGGCACAAGATTGCTGTTTGCTATTAAAACCCTTGGAGCTTCCTCATGAGTCCTCACAATTCCAACAGGCTTACCTGATTGAACAAGAAGACTATGCTCATTGTCCATAGTCAAAAGAATCTCTACAATCTTTTTCAAAGCCTCAGGATTTCTTGCTGCCTGACCTGTGCCACCATAAACGATTAAATTTGCTGGATCTTCTGCAACTTCTCTATCAAGGTTATTAAGGAGCATCCTTAAAGGAGCTTCAGTCTGCCAAGATCTTGCATGGAGCACATTTCCCCTAGGGGCTTTATACTCTGGATGATTGGCATATTTTTTAATGAATTCCGAAAAGTTCATAATAACCTCCATATAAATTTATATTTTTTGACTTTGCTATCTCCTCAGCAGCTTTTACCATTTTGCCGCTCTGTATAATTTCCACACCCTTTTTAAGATCGTTTGCAAAAATTCTATCCTCATCTGCATGATCAATATATTCTCTTACTACTTTATGGCACTCTTCTAAAACTATCCCAGACTTTAAAGGCCTTCTAAAATCAAATGCCTGAGCAGCACAAACAAGTTCAACTGCTAATATTTTTTCTAAATTATCTAAAATTTTGTAAAGCTTCCTTGCGCTTATAGAACCCATACTCACATGATCTTCCTGTCCTAATGAGGTTGGGATGCTGTCTGCACTTGCAGGAAAACAAAGAGATTTATTTTCACTTGCCAAAGCAGCAGAAGTGTATTGTGGTATCATAAAACCAGAATTTATACCTGTATTTTTCATCAAAAGCTTAGGTAGTCCCACATTCCCTTCTAAAAGAAGATATGTCCGCCTATCTGAAATATTGCCTATTTCACTCATTGAAAAAGCAGCATAATCTAAAGGTAAAGCAATCGGTTGTCCATGAAAATTACCACCGCTTATGATATCTTCACTAGAAAATATTATTGGATTATCAGTGACAGAATTAATTTCAGTATGAACAATCTCTTTAAAATGCAAAAATGTATTCCATGTAGCTCCATGAACCTGAGGGATACATCTTAATGAATATGGATCTTGAACTCTTTCACAATTTTCATGCGATTTTAATATTTCTGATCCTTCCAAAAGAGTTCTAAATTTGTGCGCCACATACAAAGCACCTTTATACTCTCTTAGTCTATGTAACCTTTCATCAAACGGTCTAAGAGATCCCATCAATGCTTCGAGAGTCATAGCTCCAATAATATCGGCATTTTCAAGGATATTTTTCATTCTTACCAGTGATAAAACTCCAAAAGATGACATAAACTGAGTGCCATTTATCAATGCCAACCCTTCTTTTGCTCCAAGTTCGATAGGGCCGATACCAAGTTTTTGCAACAACTCTCCAGTTTCAAAAATCTCACCTTTGTACTTCACATAACCATAACCTATCAGAGGCAAAAAAAGGTGCGCAAGTGGTGCAAGATCACCAGATGCACCCACTGAACCCTGCTCAGGCACAAGTGGTATAATATCATTTTCTAAAAACCAGAGCATTCGCTCAATTGTTTTAGGTTGCACTCCCGAATAACCAAAAGATAAAGCATGAGCTTTAATGATTATCATTGTTTTTACTATGTTATCATCAAGAAAATCACCAACTCCAGCGCTATGACTTTTTAAAAGATTATATTGAAGCTTTATTGTGTCATCCGCAGAAATCTTTGTAGAACAAAGTGGCCCAAAGCCAGTATTTATACCATAAACAGGTTTTTCACCCTTTGCCACTTTTTGTGTTTCTTGATAAGAGTGATTAACTTTTTGATATGTTTCTTCATCTAAAATAGGTTTTAATTCTTTATTCAAAATATCTAAAACTTTTTTAGCACTTAACCTATCTTTCCCTAATAAAAATGTTTTCATTAATACCCCTCTCTTGATTATTTAATATATGGATTCCCTTTTTGTAGAACCATCTTTAGCATATTTAAAACGTGTTCCTATTTTATACTTATCACCTGGAGCTATAAATTTTACATAGGTAACAACATCATTTCCAAGCCATGTCCTTCTTGACAACTGCAAACATGGTGTGTTTTTGCTAATTTTAAGCAATTCACAAACCATCCTATCTGGCATAATCGCTTCAACAATATGCTCAGCTTCAGTTAAAGCAGTGGTTCTCATTAAGTACTGGTGAGCTGTCTCTTTAGTAAAATCCACATTTAGATAATCTGGAACAATTTTTGGATTTACATATCGTATCTCTATCTGAAATGGTTCATTATCTGCAAAATGCAAAAACACCGATTTATAAACTTTATCACCACAATCAAGACCCACCAACTTCATTATTTCACCTTTAGCAATAGTTATCTCTACTTCTATAACTTCTAAGCTATGCTTTTTTCCCATTTTTTCGATTTCATCAATCACACCTCTGATTTCAAGCATCTCAGCCACATTACTTTCATAAGCTACATAAGTCCCTTTCCCCTGAACCCTTTTTAAAATATTCTCAGATGTCAACTCTCTAACAGCCCTATTAACTGTCATCCTGCTTACATTAAACATTTTTGCAAGGTCATTTTCAGAGGGTATCTTAAAACCTGGCTTCCACTCATTTGAATGAATTTTATTAAGTATAAATTTCTTTATCTGAACATAGCTTGGTGCTATCACATCATTCATAATTCACCTTTCTTCAGACCTAAATAAGCCTCTATTAAAGAACTATCTGTCATTGCATCCTCTCTGCTTCCTTCCCAAACCTTTCTGCCAGACTCTAAAACAACTACATGATCTGCGACTTGCAAAGCTTTTGTTGTATTTTGTTCTACTATCAATATAGTAACTCCAAGATTCTTTAATTTTTTTATCGCTTCATAGCATATAGATACTGCCTTTGGCATCAAACCCAAAGAAACTTCATCTATCATTAAAAATTTAGGTTCTGCCATCAAAGCTCTTCCAATAGACAACATCTGCTGTTCCCCACCTGATAGAGTGCCAGCTATTTGATTTATCCTCTCTTTCAAGCGGGGAAATAACTCAAAAACAAATTCCATTTTTTCTTTCTCTTTATTCTTAGGAAAGATATAATTTCCTATAACCAAATTTTCATAAACAGTTAGATCAAAAAAAAGTTTTCTCCCCTCCGGAGCTAAAGCAATCCCTAATTTAACTCTCTCATATGGAGGGATATGTGTAATATCCTGATCCTCATATAAAACTCTGCCTGATTTAACTTCAGCATGACCAGCTATTGCCATAATTGTTGAAGTTTTGCCCGCACCATTAGGTCCAATCAATGCTAATATCTTACCTTTACTTACTGACAAATCCAAATTTTCTACAGCTATAAACTCACCATAACCAACTGACAAATTGTCAAGCTTCAATAACATCATCATCACCTATATACGCCGAAATCACCTTTTTATCTTTCATAACATCCATCGGTTTACCATCAGCAATCTTTGCTCCAGCATCCAAAACTACTAGTCTGTCACAAATTCTAATAACTTCAGATAGATTATGCTCCACTAAAATTATTGAAACTCCATCATTGTTAATTCTCTTTATTATATTTGCCATTTTAGATGCTTCTGATTGACTTAAGCCTGCTAAAGGCTCATCAAGTAACAAAACTTTTGGATTTAGTGCTAAAGCTCTCACTACTTCTAACCTTTTTAAGAATCCTAACGGCAAGTTTGATGGGAAGTTATCAGCTACTTGCTCTATATTAACCTTTTTTAAATAATCCAATGATTTTTCGTATTCTTCTGAAAACCTTTTATAAAACAGAGATTTTATTGCCGACTTTGTTTTATCTTTACCTAAAGCTATTGCTATATTCTCTTTTACTAATAAACTTCTAAAAGGTTTTACAATCTGATGAGAAATACCCAATCCTTCTCTAATTCTTCTGTTAACAGAAAACCTTGAAATATTTTTACCATCTAAAATGACACTTCCAGAAACAGGTTTAATAATACCTGAAATAGCTTTTAATGCCGTAGTTTTACCTGCACCATTTGGTCCTATAAGTCCTAAAAGCTCGCCTTTATAAAGCTCAAAACTTAAATCTTTAACAGCTTGCACACCACCAAATTTGACATTTAATTTTTCAACTCTTATAATAGTGTTCATATTTTTAATGTCCTCGTTTTAACATACTCAAATATTCCAGCTATCCCTTTTGGGCTAAACCTCATCATCAAAAATAACAACCCACCATATAGCAATAATTTATAATCTGAGATAAACTGTAACCACTGTGGCAATAACGATAAAATAATAGATGCTGTTACTACTCCCCAGACAGAACCTATACCACCGACAACAACCATAGACAAAATACTTATTGACTCAGTAAAACCAAAACTATCAGGACCTATATATCTAATATCGAAAGCATAAAGCCCACCAGCTAAACCAGCTAACATGGTGCCTAAAATAAATGCTGTTAATTTATATTTTGATGTATTTATAGCTACTGTTTCAGCCGCATCTTCATCATCAGCTATTGCTTCAAATGCAAAACCCATCCATCTATTTTTTATTGTTATAGAAAACATAATGACGAAAATGGCAACTATAGTTACTACTAAAGAATATTGCATCTTTGTTAGCCCTGTAGCAGGTATCGAATAAATACCCATTTCACCACCTAACCACTCTTGTTGCCTAACAAATCCAATAAATAAAAAATTTACACCCATTGTAGTTATAGCTAAAAAATCATCTTTAACTCTTAGAGAAGAAAAACCAACAATAAAACCAAATACTCCAGCTACAATGGCTCCAAAAATAATAGAGATAGGTATATTGATACCTAATTGTGCTATCATTGCTGCAGCGTAAGCACCCGTACCGTAAAAAGCAGCATGCCCCAAACTAATTTGACCACAATAGCCTGAAATCAAATTTAAACTGAGAGAAAGAATAACACTAATTCCAACCAATATTAGTAAACTATAAAAATATTCCATTACCTTTTACTCCCAAAAAGCCCCTGTGGTTTGATCATTAAAACAATAATTAAAAACGCAAAAGCTATCGCATCCCTATCTAATAAACTACCTAGATATATTGTCCCAAAAGACTCAACGACACCTAATAAAACAGATGCAATTAATGTTCCCTTTACATTTCCTAAACCACCTAAGACAATTATTGCTAATGCCTTATAACTTGGCACACCCCCCATAGTAGGTTCAACCAGATTGTTTAAAATACCTACCATTACACCACCAGCTCCAGCTAACATTGAACCTATAAAAAAGTTCCCATACCTAACTTTCTCAACATTTATCCCAAAAGATTCAGCAATTTGAGGTTGAGTAACCGTAGCTCTCCAACTTATTCCAACCCTTGTTTTTGTTGTAAAAATAGACAACGCACTGATTAAAACTAATGCAACAAGCATTGTAACTATTTCTGCAGACTTAAGATGCAAAGAAGATAAATTTATCACATCTTGAAATGGTGGATTTTTATAAGAAACACCCATTGCACCAAAAACCATACGATAAATCTCTTCCATTGAGATAAACAACCCTATCGAAGCAATTAATGCCACATAAGGAGGTTTTTCCAGCATTGGTTTATAACAAAAAATATAGATAGCAACTCCCAAAAGACCAACTAAAAACATTGAAATAGTAAACGATAGTATTAAGCTGTTTGTTTGATTCATTAATAAGACGCCTAAATATGCTCCAAGTGTAAATAATCCAGCATGAGCAACATGAAGTATTCTAAGCAAACCATAAACTAATGTCAGCCCAACGGCTATTAAAGCATATATACTACCTTGAATTAATCCTTGTAATATCAAATCAATAAATAACATAAGTTACCCTATACAAAAAAAGGCGGTAAAACCGCCTTTTTACTCTGAAGGTGGAGTAAGTATTTCTGGATCACTAATAACAGCAAAATGATGCCACTCCCCATTTTTAACTATCTGTACTTGGACATCTTTAAATACTTCACCCAATTTATTAAATGAAATTGTCCCAGTACTAGCTTTTACTTTAGCATTAGCAATAGCATCCCTTAAGTCTTTTGGTGTCAAAGAGTTAGCATGTTCTATAGCATAAGCAATTACCTTAATTGCTGTATGAGTTGAAGCAGCCACCATATCTGGCTTTTTACCTGTCATTTTAATGTATTCATCAATAAAACTACGAGTTTCTGGTTCTTTTGAATCTCTATCTAATGAAGTTGTAATTATTACACCTTCTGCATATTTCCCTGCAATCTCGATAAATTTTTCAGAGTCATACCCTTCTTGACCAATGATTGGAACATTAATTCCTGCGGTTCTTAATTGAGCTACAAGAGGTCCAGCTGTAAAATAATATCCAGAAGCATAAATAGCATCAGGATTATCAGCTTTAACTTTTGCTACAATAGACCCAAACTGTCTATCTTTTATACTGTATTCATATTCGTTTATGATCTCAATCCCATATTTTGCTGCAACACTTCTAAACCCTTTAGATAAAGATTTACCAAAATCATTTTTTAAAGTAATAATTACGACTCTTTTCTTTTTCAAAATATCCCCTATAAGCTTTGCACCAGCTCTTCCCTCAACTTCACCTAAAAATGATGTTCTAAATACATAATCACCAGCTCTTGTTATCCCTGGATGAATTGCATATGCTGATATATATGGTATCTTATGAGACTGAAATACTGATGCAGCCGCTCTAGTAGCACCAGAATAACTACCTGAAACTCCTGCAATTACTTTATCCTTTGTAATTAATTTTATTGCTATGGGCACAGCTTCTTTTGGTGAAGCTTGATCATCATAAACAACTAAATCTAACTTATAACCACGGACACCACCAGCCTCATTAACCTGTTTTACTGCAAGCTTGGCTCCATTTAATGCTGATTCACCATCAGCAGCAGCAAACCCAGTCAAAGGTACATTAAAACCTATTTTCAAAGTCTTTGCAAAGAGAGTACCTGAAAAAATAACTACTAAAGATAACAACATAACTAAAATTCTCTTCATAACATCCTCCCTACATTATTGAAAATACCTGCAATTTGTATATACATCTATATACATAATTAGTCAAGTGTATTATTTTCTTGACTTTAACAAATAATTAAATATTATTCAGCAATGAACTTACTGAGACCTTTTTTAGCCGCTGTTGCAGCTTTTCTTATTTGGGGATTTTTACCTTTCTATTGGAAAGCATTAAAAGAGATTAACGCTCTTGAAGTGTTAGCTTATAGAATAGTTATGACATTCATTCTTTTAGTAGTTTATCAATTTTTCACAAATAGAAACACATTAATAAAATTGTTTAATACAATTACTTTAAAAAAACATGTCATAAGTTCCATATTTTTAGCATCAAATTGGTTGATTTATGTGTGGGGAGTTGTCAATAATCATATCATAGAATGCAGTCTTGGGTATTATCTCACCCCTCTTGTTAGCGTTTTCTTAGGAGGACTCATATTTAAAGAACAATTTTCCAACATTCAAAAAATATCAATTATATTAGCTACATTATCGGTTGTAAATATTATTGTATCTCTCAAAATAATTCCATTTATTGCAATTGGCTTAGCATTCTCTTTTAGCATGTATTCAGTGTTTAGAAAAAAATCTAATCTTTCTTCAATTGATGGTCTTACTGTTGAATCTTTCCTATTATCAATCCCTTTTGCAACATATATCTTCACTTATGGTTCAAATCTCATCACAATTTCACCAACAATTTCATTTTTATTATTATTTAGTGGAGTCGTTACAGCTACCCCTCTGCTACTTTATGTTTATAGCATTAGAGAATTACCCTTATCTACTGTTGGAATGTTACAGTATATAGGCCCAACACTTATGTTCTTAATTGGACTTTTTTACTATAAAGAAAGTTTTTCTCTAATGTATTTTTTAAGTTTTCTGATAATATGGTTAGCAGTAATACTATTTACTTATGAATCAATCAAGAATAGATAATCAATTATTGGTTTTTACCTTTGTTGCGTATCTCAGAAATTCTATTTTTCTCAAAAGCAAACTCCTGAATATCTTTTAAAAACCTTTCAGGATATTTGTCAGAATAGAAACTATAAGGTTTAATACCAAAAATAATATCAAACAAATCATTATCAAAAATTTTTTCTAAAAAAATATTAAACTCATTTATTGTTTCTAAGTCATAATGTAATGGTACAAAATCTTTTACAAACTCTCTTAATAAAAGTTCGTTTTCAAGCATCGCTCTTTTTGAGGCTAAAAACACACATTTTTTATATTCTTTTGTGTTTTTTATATCCATATGTGTCCCCTTAATAAAATAAAGAAAGATAGGGAGAAAACTCCCTATCCTATTTATAAAACTTCTTTTGCAATCTCTCTACCAGCTGCAAGAGCATTTTTGTTTAGTTCTTCAGTACCTTTAGGTACCTTACTCAATACTGCTTTTTCTAGTGATTCAAAAGATACTATTTTAGCAATTTCATTTAAAACGCCTAATGTAACAATGTTGGCAACAAGAGATTTACCTACTTTCTCAGCAGCAGTTTTAATGATAGGTAATGAGTAAAGTTTAAAATTACCACTTGGTGGATTCTTTACCATCAAACTATCAACGATAACAATTCCTCCATCCTTTACTGCATCTGAAAACTTATCAGCAGCTTCTTGTGTCAATGCAACTAATATATCTGCATCAATAACTTTTACATAAGTGATTTCCTCATCACTTATAACTACTTCAGATCTTGCTGCACCACCTCTTGCCTCTGGACCATAAGACTTTGTTTGCACAGCATTTTTACCATCGTAAACTGCTGCAATCCCAAGGATTGCACCAGAAGTAATCATACCCTGTCCACCAGATCCGCTTAATCTAACATCTATCCTTGCCATTGTTACTCTCCTTTTTTTAATCCAACAGTAGAATCATATGATTCTATAAATTCAGGTTTTTCCTCTTTGTGTAACACACCAATTACAAATTTATCAGCCAACTCTTCTGAACTCATTCTATCAGCTTTTGCCTTTTGAACAGCTTTGTCTTTCATCCACAAAAGCATAGAAGTAGGAGTTTTAAACTTGTTCTTTCTACCAAAACCAGTTGGACAAGCATTAATTATTTCTACTACACTCAAACCCTTATGTTGTAAAGCTTCTTTAATCATTTTTTCACAATGAGTTGTATGATAAGCTGTTGTCCTTGCAACAAAAGTAGCACCAGCTCCAATTGCAAGATTAACCACATCAAAATTGTTTTCTGGCATTCCATAAGGAGCTGTTGTGGCCCAAGCACCCTTAGGAGTTGTAGGAGAATACTGAGCACCTGTCATACCATAAATATTGTTGTTAAATACCAAAACAGTAATATCAATATTTCTACGGCAAGCATGGATAAAATGGTTACCACCGATAGCAGTCATGTCACCATCGCCACCAAGTGCAATAACTTTCAAATCAGGATTAGCGATTTTAACACCTGTTGCAAAAGCAATAGACCTACCATGAGTGGTATGTAATGTGTTAAAATCTACGTAACCTGGTAACCTACTACAGCATCCAATACCAGATGCTACAACTATATCATTTTTATCCCAGCCTAAACCATCAATTGCCCTGATAAAAGACTTTAAAACTATACCATAAGTACAGCCAGGACACCATATATGAGGAAGTTTTTCATTTCTTAAGTATCTACTGTAATCGTAAGCCATTTAAGCAAACCTCCTAATTTTCTCTAAGATCTCAGAAGGCAATATTGGATCAAGCATTAAACTATACAAGCCCTCTACTTCGCAACGACCTTTAGCAACTCTTTCAACCTCAAGAGTCATCTGACCAAGGTTCATTTCTGGAACAACAATCCCTTTAATATTGTTAGCAGAAATAATTTTATCTAAGTGCTTATCAGGGAAAGGCCAAATAGTAAGTGGTCTAAGCAAACCAGCTTTTATACCTTTTTCTCTTGCTTCTAAAACAGCTGCCTTAGCTGATCTTGCATTAACACCAATTGCAAAAACAAGTATATCAGCATCATCAGTATAAAATTCTTCAACTTTTACAATATCATCATAATTTTTATTAATTTTCTCAATAATTCTAACAGTATTTTTTGTATGAAGAACAGGGTCATTTGTAGGGAATCCTGTTTCATCATGATGTAAACCAGTTACATGCCATCTGTATCCAGCACCAAAAGGTGGCATTGGATTAATATCTTTTTCCATATCATATGGTAAATACTCTTCAGGTGGAACACCTGGATCTTTAATTCTATCTATTACTTCCAATTCACCTGGCTCAGGAATCACAAGAGATTCCATCATTTGGCCAATAATAGCGTCAGTCAATACCACAACTGGACATCTATATTTTTCTGCCAAATTAAAAGCTCTAACTGTTTCATTAAACTGTTCTTGAACAGAAGCTGGTGTAACAGCTATAATTGGATGATCACCATGTGTTCCCCATTTAGCTTGCATAATGTCAGACTGGCTAGGACCTGTAGGCATACCAGTAGAAGGACCACCTCTCATAACATCTACAATAACAACTGGTATTTCACATAAACTTGCAAAACCTAAGTTTTCTTGCTTTAGTGAAAAACCAGGACCACTTGTAGCAGTTAAAGCTTTAGCACCAGCAAGTGATGCACCAATTACTGATGCCATAGCAGCGATTTCATCTTCCATTTGTATAAATCTACCACCTACTTGTGGCAATCTTTCAGCCATCCTTTCAGCTATCTCTGTTGAAGGTGTAATTGGGTATCCACCATAAAAACGGCAACCAGCATATAAAGCACCTTCAGCTACAGCATGATTACCCATCATAAATTGAACATTTTTAGCCACTTTTAAAGCCTCCTAAGTTATTCTTCTTTCTTATATACAACGATTGCAAAATCAGGACATCTTAATTCACATTGCATACAAGCTATACACTTGTCCAAATCTTTAACTGCAACTTTAAAATCTCTCATTTCTAAGCATCCAGTAGGACAAAGCTCAACGCAAATTTCACAACCTTTACACCATTTTGTATTGATTTCTATTCTCTCAGCCTTTGCCATTTACCTCTCCTTGTTCTAATTACTTAAAACTTTTGCAACAGTTTCACCTATTTCTGCTGGGCTCACTACAACATGAACTCCAGCAGCACTCAATGCATCCATTTTTTCTTTTGCTGTACCCTTACTACCAGATACAATAGCACCAGCGTGACCCATTCTTTTACCTTTTGGAGCAGTCTGACCAGCAATAAATGCTACAACAGGCTTTGAAATATTCTCTTTTATGTATTCAGCTGCTTGAATCTCCAAATCACCACCAATTTCACCAATCATTACAATCGCTTTTGTTTCAGGGTCTTCTTCAAACATTTGCAATAACTCTTTGTAACTCAACCCAATGATTGGATCACCACCAATACCAACAGCGGTAGAAATCCCCAATCCCTGCTTAACAATTTGATTACTAGCTTCATATGTAAGGGTACCTGATTTTGAAATTAGACCAACTGGCCCTTTTTTGAAAATAAAACCTGGCATAATGCCAATCTTACACTCTTCAGGGGTAATAATACCTGGACAGTTTGGACCAATCATTTTAACTTTTCTATGTTTGAGATATTCCTTAGCATACATCATATCTTTCACTGGTGTTCCTTCTGTAATTGCAACTATCAACTCTATACCAGCATCAGCTGCTTCCATAATTGCATCTGCAACAAATGCAGGTGGAACAAACACCAAAGATACAGTTGCTCCAGTTGTTTTTACAGCTTCTTCTACTGTATTGAAAACAGGTACTCCAAGATGCTCTGTACCACCTTTCCCAGGAGTAACACCACCTACTATCTTTGTACCATATGCCATACATTGCTCAGCGTGGAAAGAACCCTCTCTACCAGTAATCCCCTGAACTATAACTTTTGTATCTTTATTTACTAATATGCTCATGCCAACCCCCTTTCTGCTGCCTCAACAGCTTTTCTTGCACCATCTTTTAAGTCTGTTGCAGCTATAAGCTGTTTAATACCAGAATTATTTAATATTTCTGCTGCTTCTTCAGCATTTGTACCATCTAATCTTACAACAACAGGTACATTTACCTGGGTAGCTTTTGTTGCTTCGATTATACCGTTTGCAACTCTATCACAGCGAACAATACCACCAAATATATTTACAAAGATTGATTTTACATTTGGATCTCTCAATATAATCTCAAACCCTTTAGCAACAGTTTCAGCGCTTGCTCCACCACCAACATCTAAAAAGTTTGCAGGTCTTCCACCTTCATGTTTAATAATATCCATTGTAGCCATAGCAAGACCAGCACCGTTTACCATACATCCAACATTACCATCCAATTTTACATAACTAAGTCCATACTTAGCGGCTTCAATTTCTGTTGGTTCTTCCTCTGTCAAGTCTCTCATTGCCAATATTTCAGGCTGTCTATAAAGAGCATTATCATCAAAACTCATTTTAGCATCAAGAGCTATGAATTTACCCTCTTTTGTCAATACAAGTGGGTTTATCTCTATCAAGTTTGCATCATAATCCATATATACGTTGTATATCGCCTGAGCAAAGCTAATGAATTTATTTACCAATTCTCTTGGTAAACCAAGTCCAAAAGCAAGTTTCCTACCATGAAAACCTTGGAACCCAATTGTTGGATTTATAGCAACTTTTATAATTTTTTCTGGACTTCTTGCTGCTACCTCTTCAATTTCAACACCACCTTCAGAGGAAGCCATCATAACAGGCATTTCCAAAGACCTATCTAATACCATCCCTAAATAGAACTCTTTTTCAATATTTACACCTTCTTCAATATAGATTCTGTGAACAACTTTACCTTCTGGGCCTGTCTGATGGGTTACAAGTTTGCTACCCAGCATCTGCTTAGCAATCAGACCAACTTCTTCGGTAGATCTTGCAAGTTTTACACCACCTGCCTTACCTCTACCACCAGCATGAATCTGCGCTTTAACTACCCATACATCTAAGTCGCCGCCAAGCTGTTGAGCAGCTTTAACAGCGTTTTCTGGTTTAAACGCTACAAAACCTCTTGGGGTTGGTACACCATATTTTCTGAAAATTTCTTTGGCTTGGTGCTCATGAATATTCATAGCTCACCTTCCTTTTTGTATTTTTTTTGCGAATAGTCGTTCATCAATACTACCCTCTCCCCGATTTTTCAAGTTTTTTTTAAGGTGAGCTATTTTTAAAACGGGGTGTTACACACCCCGCTATTATTTTATAAGAAACCAAGTCTCTTCATATCCTCAATAAGTTTTTTAACTGCATTAATTGAGTTATCAAGCATAGCTTGTTCTTCTTCATTTAGAGATAATTCAATAACTTTCTCAACACCATTTGCTCCAAGCACAGCTGGAACACCTAAGTACATATCTTTAACACCATATTCACCATTTAACCAAGCACATACAGGAAGAACTCTCTTTTGATCTCTTAACACAGCTTCAGCCATAGCAATAGCACTTGAAGCAGGAGAATAGAATGCTGAACCTTTTTTCAACAATGCAACTACTTCACCACCAGCTTTTCTTGTCCTTTCAACTATCGCATCCATAACCTCTTTAGCTTTAGCTGCATCACCATATTTTTGCTCTAATAATTCCATTACAGGGATACCATTTACGTTAGCATATCTTACAAGAGGAACCATTGTATCACCATGGCCACCAAGAACAAGAGCATTAATATCTTTAACTGACAAACCAAGCTCCCATGCTATAAATGAAGCAAAACGTGAAGAGTCGAGAACTCCAGCTTGACCATAAACTCTATTGTGAGGGAAACCAGTAACTTCTCTCATAAGAGTAACCATAGCATCAAGTGGGTTAGAAATAACTATTACATGTGAGTCTGGAGCATATTTCTTAATATTTTCTGCAACTGTCTTAATAATATTAGCATTAGTAGTTAAAAGATCGTCCCTACTCATCCCTGGTTTTCTTGGCAAACCAGCTGTTACTATACATATATCAGCACCTTCGATATCAGCATAATCATTTGTACCTTTAACTTCTACATCAAAACGATCTACTCTTGATGCTTCAGCAATATCAAGACATTTACCCTGAGGCATATCCTCAACTATGTCATACATTACCACATCGCCAAGCTCTCTTAAAGCACAAAGCTGAGCTAAAACACCACCAATTTGACCTCCACCTATCAAAGCTATTTTTGGTCTTTTAAATGTTGCCATATGAGCCCCCTTTTAAATTTTATTTTGGCAATAGCCATTATATTTAATACAAACCGGACATAATGTCCGGTTAATATCTATAAACTATCGATTATAGCATTCAATGTGGCACTAGGCCTCATCGCAGCTGATAATTTTTCTTTATTTGGATGATAGTAACCTTCGATGTCCACAGGCTTACCTTCAGCATCCATAATTTCTTTTAATATTTTTTCTTCATTATCTCTCATTTCTTTAGCAACTTTTGTAAATATCTCTTTTAATTCTGCATCTTCATTCTGCTCAGCAAGAGCTTCTGCCCAATACATTGCAAAATAGAAGTGTTCACCTCTATTGTCTAACTGTCCAACTTTTCTACCTGGCCATTTCTGATTTTCAAGAAGCACACCTACTGCTTTATCAATAGCATCAGCCATCACTTTAGCTTTATTGTTTTTGTACTGATTGTAAATATGCTCCAATGATGCACCAAGAGCTGTAAATTCACCAAGCGAATCCCATCTTAAATGCCCTTCGTTTAAAAACTGCTGCACATGTTTTGGAGCAGAACCACCTGCACCTGTTTCAAACAAACCACCACCAGCTAAAAGTGGAACAATTGAAAGCATTTTAGCACTTGTACCAAGCTCCAAAATTGGGAAAAGGTCAGTTAAATAATCTCTCAGAACATTTCCTGTTACAGAAATAACATTTTTACCCTGTCTTACAAGTTCACATGTTAATCTCATAGCTTCTCTAGGAGCCATAATTCTAATATCTAAACCTTCTGTATCATGCTCTTTAAGGTACTTTTCAACCTTTTTGATTAACTCATTATCATGAGCTCTATTTTTATCTAACCAGAAAATAGTTGTATCACCAGTAGCTTTTGCTCTATTAACAGCTAATTTAACCCAATCTTTTATAGCTATGTCTTTAGCCTGGCAAGCTCTCCAAATATCACCTTTTTCAACATTATGTTCAAACAATACATTACCATCAGCATCCACAACTCTTATAACACCATCTTCAGGAGCCAAAAATGTTTTATCGTGAGAACCGTATTCTTCTGCTTTCATTGCCATTAAACCAACATTTGACACACTTCCCATTGTAGATCTATCAAATGCGCCATTTTTTCTACAGTCATCAATAACTTCTGCATACATTGTAGCATAGCTTCTGTCAGGGATCACACATTTACAATCATGCTGCTCGCCATCTGGGCCCCACATCTTACCACCATCTCTAACCACAACAGGCATTGAAGCATCGATAATTATATCATTTGGCATATGAAGATTTGTTATACCTTTATCAGAGTCAACCATTGCAAGAGGTGGATTCTTTTCATATACTTTCTGGATAGCATCTTCTATCTCTTTTCTCTTATCTTCTGGAAGTTTCTGCAATTTTTTATAAACATCACTTAATCCATTATTTGGGTTAACACCTATTTCCTCAAAAACATCTGCATATTTATCAAATACTTCTTTAAAATATGTTTTTACAGCATGTCCAAACAATACTGGGTCAGAAACCTTCATCATTGTTGCTTTTAAGTGCAATGAGAAAAGTACGCCTTTTTCTTTAGCATCTTTTATTTGCTCATCATAAAACTCAGCTAGTTTCTTTGCACTCATAAAAGTGCCATCTAAAACTTCGCCCTCTAAAAGATGAAGCTTCTCTTTTAAAACAGTTACGTTTCCATCTTTATCAACAAATTCAATTCTAACATCAGTTTCTTTATCAAGTGTTACAGATTTTTCATTTTCATAAAAATCACCACCTGACATATGAGCAACATGACACTTAGAGTCAGGACTCCAAGGTTTTAATGGTAGTCCCATAGAAGTTGGGTATTTTTGAGCATACTTTTTAACTGCAAGTGGAGCTCTCCTATCAGAGTTACCCTGTCTCAAAACTGGGTTTACTGCACTACCTAAAACTTTAGCATATCTCTCCTGAATTTTCTTTTCTTCTTCTGTTTTTGGCTCTTCTGGATAATCTGGAACATTGTAACCCTGTCTTTGAAGCTCTTCAATCGCAGCCTTTAATTGAGGGATTGACGCACTAATATTTGGTAGTTTAATAATATTTGCTTCAGGCTTATTAACAAGCTCACCAACGTAAGCCAAATCATCATTAACTTTTTGATCATCAGTCAAATAATCAGGAAAAGTTGCAAGAATCCTACCCGCAACAGAAATATCCCTAACCTCAACATCAACATCTGCATGCTTTAAATAAGCTTTAACAATTGGCAACAAAGAAAATGTCGCTAAAAATGGTGCTTCATCCGTTTCGGTCCAAATAATTGTAGGTTTTTTCTCAGCCATAACCACTCCTCACTTAATTATTAATTTATAAACACCCACCATAAATGTATACTGTATACAGATATATATAATTTAGCCTGTAATGTCAAGAAATATCGGATATTTTAATATTAAAACGTTATTTTTGTTATAACAAATTATTGTTTATTAGTTTAATAATTGGTTTTTGATAACTTGAAAGCCTATTCATTTTATCACTAATACTACCAAGATGTTACACTCATGCTCTTATTTCAAATAAATTTAAAACATTTTAATATAATTTATCATAATCATAAAGACTTACATTTTAAACTTAAAACAGATACTATTATGTTATTAAAAACTAATATATTATAGTTTTTTTCAATAAAAAAGGGAGCCTTTTAAGGCTCCCTTAAAAACTTTAAGCATAATCTAATTTAAAGTCCCCTATTTTATGAAACTCTAAATATCTATATACCTCATCTTTTTTAGGCTCTAATTTTTCTTTTACAATCTCAAAATACTCTTCAGGCTTTGGCAACTCACCTTTAAGTGCTGCAACAGCTGCCAATTCTGCAGAACCAAGATAAACTCTTGCACCATCACCCATTCTGTTATCAAAGTTTCTTGTAGATGTGGAAATTACTGTAGATCCTGATTTCACCCTTGCTTGGTTACCCATACAAAGTGAACAACCGGGAATTTCTGTTCTAGCTCCTATTTGTGAGTAGATAGAGTAGTAACCTTCAGCCATCAATTGAGCCTTATCCATCTTAGTAGGAGGAGTCAACCAAATTCTAGTAGGAGCCTCTTTATAACCTTCCCATATCTTACCAGCAGCTCTAAAATGGCCAATATTTGTCATACAAGAGCCAATAAATACTTCATCTATCTTATCACCAGCCACTTCGCTAAGCAATTTCACATCATCTGGGTCATTTGGACAAGCAACAATAGGCTCAGTAATTTCTGATAAATCTATTTCAATAACAGCTGCGTATTCAGCATTTTCGTCTCTTTCTAACAATACTGGATTTTCTAACCATTTTTCGCAATCCTCAATCCTTCTCTTCAATGTATCAGCATCTTGATAACCCTCTTCTATCATCTTCTTCATCAAAGCTATATTACTTCTCAAATAATTTGCTACGCTTTCTTCTGATAATTTAATAGTTGCTCCAGCAGCAGATCTTTCTGCAGAAGCATCTGTAAGCTCAAAAGCCTGTTCAACTGTTAGGTTTGGTAAACCTTCCATTTCTAAGATTCTACCGTTAAAAATGTTTTTCTTGCCTTTTTTCTCAACAGTGAGAAGCCCTTGTTTTATTGCAAAGTAAGGAATCGCATTTACAACGTCTCTTAAAGTAATCCCAGGATTTAATTCACCTTTAAATTTTACAAGTACAGATTCAGGCATATCAAGCGGCATAAATCCCAATGCACCAGCAAAAGCTACAAGCCCTGACCCTGCTGGGAAAGATATACCAATAGGAAATCTTGTATGGGAATCACCACCTGTACCAACAGTATCAGGTAATAACAATCTATTTAACCATGAGTGGATAACACCATCTCCAGGTTTTAATGCTACACCTCCTCTTTCTATAATAAACTGAGGCAATGTTTTATGCATTTTCACGTCAGCTGGTTTTGGATAAGCAGCTGTGTGACAGAAAGACTGCATAAACATTGGTGACTGAAACTTAAGACATGCCAACTCTTTTAACTCGTCAGCAGTCATTGGACCAGTGGTATCCTGAGAGCCAACGGTAGTCATTTTTGGCTCACATGCAGTGCCTGGTAAAACTCCTGGCAAACCACAAGCTTTACCAACAATTTTTTGTGCTAATGTATATCCTTGATTTGGCTTTGGTTTCGGATTATCTGGCTTAATAAAGAGATCACTTTCACCTAACCCTAAAACTTCTCTTGCTTTATTTGTTAAAGAACGTCCAATAATTAAATTTAATCTACCACCTGCTCTAAATTCATCTCTTAATGTAGGTGGCTTAATCTCAAAAGTAGAAAGAACTTCTCCATCCTCGCTTCTTATCTCACCTTTTTTGGTATCAATAATTACAACATCCCCAGTTTTTAACTTTGAAACATCACACATTATTGGCAAACCGCCCGAATCTTCTACAGTATTAAAGAAAATAGGAGCAATTAAACCTCCAATTACAATACCGCCTCTTCTTTTATTTGGTACGTAAGGTATATCTTCACCAATATGCCACATTACTGAGTTTGTAGCAGATTTACGTGATGAACCTGTACCAACCACATCACCAACAAAGGCAACTTTATACCCTTCTTCTCTAAATTTCTTAATTGTATCAATACCACCCGGAAATCTTGTTTCACCCATACTTAAAGCATGAAGAGGAATATCAGGCCTACTCCAAGCATGTTTAGCAGGAGATAAATCATCAGTGTTAGTTTCACCATCTACTTTAAAAATTTTCACTTTAATTTCATCAGGGAACTCAGGCTTACTTGTAAACCACTCACCATTTGCCCAAGACTCCAAAACTTCTTTAGCATACTTGTTAGTTTTTGCCATTTCAGCTACTTTATCGAAAGCATCATAAACCAAAATAGTATGCTTTAAAGCTTCTGCTGCTTTAGCTCCAAGCTCTTCATCATTCAACAAATCGATTAAATAACCAACATTATAACCACCCAACATTGTACCAAGCATGAAAACAGCATCTTCTTTGCTAACAACAGGAGAACTCTTTTCCCCTTTTGCAACCTTGTAAAGCCATTCGGCTTTAACCTTTGATGCTGGGTCAACACCTGGAGCTACTCTGTCTCTTAAAAGATGCAACAAGAAATCTTTTTTATCAGCTGGAGGATTTTCTAATAACTTACAAACCTCCTCAGTCAACTCCGGAGATAATGGTAATGGTGGAATACCCAAAGCTTCACGTTCTTTAACATGTTCCATATACTTATCAAGCATAATTCACCCCTCGGAAAAATTTTGTATACTGTATACTATTTTTTTTATGTTTTGTCAATTTGCTAAAACATTTTTTTATATTAAACTTTAATATGAAATATTTATAATTCATAGAATATCAATAGCATTTTTTATCATATTTTATAACAATTTTTTGTTTTCTCTAAAATAGAACATTATTTAACTGTATACAATATACAGTTGACATAAGCTTTGATTTATGGCATAAAATCAATGTTTTAGAATTATAAAAATCTCATGAGAGGGTGATTATGGAGTTGAAAGAAGCAGTATTAGAACTTATTAGGAGAGCTGCTACAGATTTACCTCCTGATATTGAAAAAGCTCTACAAGAAGCTTATGAAAGAGAGGATGAAGGAACTCCTGCAAAAAGCGTTTTTAAAACTATACTCGAAAATGTTAAATTAGCTAGGGAAAATTCTACTCCTATCTGCCAGGATACCGGTTCGCTTATCTTTTATATCGATTTTCCTGTTGGTGAAGCTGAAAAAACATACAGAGAAGCTATCGAATGGGCTGCAGCTGAAGCTACAAAAAGACAATATTTGAGACCAAATGCAGTTGATCCTATCACAGGCAAAAACTCTGGAAACAATGTTGGGAAAAACGCACCTTATATCCACTTTCATCAGTGGGACAAAGATGAAGTCAGAATCAGATTGATGCTAAAAGGTGGTGGTAGCGAAAACGTTGGGATTCAATACAAATTACCAGATTCTAACTTAAAAGCAGGTAGAGACTTAAAAGGTGTAAAAAAGGTTATCATTGATGCGGTTGTTAAAGCTCAAGGGTTTGGTTGCGCACCAGGTACGATAGGAGTAGGTATAGGTGGTGATAGGGTTACTTCTTATGCACTTTCAAAAGAACAATTTTTTAGAAAACTCAATGAAAGAAATCCTAATCCAGAAATAGCACAACTAGAAGAAGAACTATATAAAGAGCTCAATGAATTAGGTATAGGACCTATGGGTTTTGGCGGTAAAACTACAGTTTTAGGAGTTCATATTGATGCTCAGCATAGACACCCAGCAACATACTATGTAGCAATATCTTATATGTGCTGGGCTTATAGAAGAAAAGCTATGACAATTAAAAATGGCGAGGTGACTTATGCCGATTAAATTAACTACACCAATAAGCGAAGAAGAAATAAGAAAATTAAAAGTAGGAGATGAAGTTTTACTATCAGGTACAATAGTGACTGCTAGAGATCAAGCACATAAATTGATGGTTGAAGAAAAGCCGGATTTCATAAGAGAATACTTAAAAGATTCTGTTATTTATCATTGTGGCCCTGTTGTTAAGAAAAATGACGATGGCAGTTGGTCTTTTGTAGCAGCTGGTCCAACAACATCATCAAGAGAGGAGCCATATCAGGCTGACGTAATTTGTGAATATCAGGTGCGTGGCGTTATTGGTAAAGGAGGAATGGGGCCAAAGACTGCTGAAGGGCTTAAAAAGTGCGGTGCTGTTTATTTCCATGCAGTTGGTGGTGCTGGTTCTTTAATTGCAAAAAGGGTAAAAAAAGTTAAAACTGTTTTCAAACTTGAAGAATTTGGTACTCCTGAAGCTTTTTGGGTAATAGAAGTTGAAGATTTCCCTGTTGTTGTCACAATGGACGCACATGGTAATAGCCTTCATAAACAAATTTTAGAAAAATCCGAAGCTAAAGCAAAAGAACTTATGGGGTTATAAAATATAGGGGGTTTTCCCCTATATCTCCCCTGCAATATTCTTATATACTACCTGTCTAATTTGAACGATAAAAATAAAGTTATTATTAGGATAAAGATTAATACTGTAAACTTTAATGTGGTGAAAACAAAAAAACTTTTTCTTATTCAATTATAAATTATAATTTATAAAATCTTTAAACCTATAGTAAAGTAACTCGAAACTATGAACACTAACTATTTTAATCTTCTAGATCTTTTTTCATTGACAGATATTCTTCTTTTGTTATTTCACCTCTGGCATACCTTTCTTTTAAAATATTATGAGCGTGATTTTTCCTTGTTTTTGTAATACCATTTTTTGAACCAAAATCCCTTATAAACATAAAAAGAAAATAGATTATCACTATCAAAATAACTAACCAAATAACCATACTAAATATCCCCATAAAACCAAAGCCTCCAAAACCACCATACCCATGCATCATAATTTTCCCTTTTTTTTAAAAAAAAAGAGGGGATTAACCCCTCTTATTAATCATTGTCCTTATCAAAATTATCTGGGAAAGGTCCCATCACATTGCCCCATGGATTTACATGGAATTCAAACTTGTTACCTGCTGCATCGACTACATCCACTTCATACATTGTTCCCATTGGCATTCTAAACTTTTCTACCTCTTTAATCTTATAACCTTTAAAATTTTCTTTTAATACTTTTTCCACTGCTTTTTTAGCATCTTCTTCAGTAATCTGCTTCACTTCACCCTGATAATTTGGGCCATATCCCATACAATATCCAGGTCCAAAGCCTCTGCCATATCCTCTCATCATACCTGGGCCATAACCATCACCCTGATAACCGTATCCAGGTCCCATCATTCCAGGCCCCATCCCATATCCTCTGCCATACCAAGGGCCATGGGCAAA
Organism: Deferribacter desulfuricans SSM1; assembly: GCF_000010985.1. NCBI lineage: Bacteria > Pseudomonadati > Deferribacterota > Deferribacteres > Deferribacterales > Deferribacteraceae > Deferribacter > Deferribacter desulfuricans. The sequence goes on along the minus strand of NC_013939.1, from coordinate 913,444 downwards.
TGCCAAAGTTGCTCCAAATACTACAATTGCTCCTAAAATTAAAAGTTTTTTCATCGTTCTACCTCCTTTATTTTTTGTTACTTATAAGCGAAATCACTTATCGTATAAGCATAGTGTGTGCCAATGTGCCAAATATTCTTAACTTATTGATAATTCAAAGACTTAGTAATATGATGTTAATTTAAGCTGTGTAATAAGGTTACAATTATGTGTAAAATTTACACAATAAAAAAATAAATATTTTAGAATAAAAAAATTTGTTTAAAAATAGATTTATATTTTTTAAACCTTATGCATAATTTATGTATATTACATTATTTTGATTTTGAGAAAATCTTAAATTATTTATACACTTTTTTTATATCAAGGATTATATTAAAATCAATCTAAATCACCTTGTATTTGAGGAGTTATTATGAATATTGATAAAAAGTTATATAATTTACCTTTAACTAAAACAAATCCAACTATGTTGAAATCATTATTTGGATATACAAATATTGAACCTTTTTGGATTGCTGACATGGAATTTGAAATTGCCAAACCTATTCAAAATGCCTTAATTGAAAGGATTCAAAGCTCAAGTTTTGGTTATGAATATAGACCAGAATCTTTTTATAATGCTCAAAAAGTTTGGTATTTAAATGAATATGGAATTAATCTAAAAAAGGATGAAATAATTTTCAGCCCAAGTATTACTACAACACTAACTATATTGATAGAAATTTTTACTAATAAAGGTGATGGAATAATTATACAACCACCAGTTTTTATGGGCTTTAAAGATGTAATTCGGAAAACAGAACGCAGTATTATAAAAAATCCACTTATCTTAATTGACAGCAAATATAAAATTGATTTCGACGACTTAGAGGAAAAAGTAAAATCAACAAATAATAAAGCTTTAATAATTTGTAATCCACATAACCCTGTAGGTCGTGTTTGGTCTAAGAAAGAGTTAAAACGTATTGTTGATCTTTGTAAAGAAAATAACACCATACTTATTTCAGATGAAATTCATAAAGATATTATTTTATATGATAATAAGTTTACTTCAGCATTACACTTTATAGATACCTATGATAAAATTGTAGTTTGTACTTCAGAAGCAAAGACATTTAATCTTTGTGGGATTTCTGATTCAATGGCGATAATTCCAAATGAAAATATTAGAGAAAATGTATTGAAAATGCTAAAAAAATATAATTTAGGAACAACAAATGCTCTTACGCGAGTTGCTTTAGAAACTGCTTATAAATATGGTAAATCTTGGCTAAAAGAAGTAATAAAAATAATTGAAACTAATGTTAACAGTATAATAAATGAATTAGAATCTTCTCAAATTAATTTAATTAAACCAGAAGCAACTTACCAGGTGTGGCTAGATTTTAGAAATGTTTTTAAAGATAGCGAAATAATGTTTAAGCACATCACTGAGAATTCAAAGGTTGCTATGAATGCAGGACATTGGTTTGGTCGTGAAGGAGCTTTATTTATGAGAATGAATATAGCAACCTCTCAAAAGAAAGTAGTAAACGCTATAAAAAAGATCAAGCAATCAGTTAAGAATATTTAATAAGAAGAGATTAAATGACATATTTAAAACGCGGTCAACTTGCAAAAATAGTAGGAGTAAATTTAGAGACAATCAGGTATTACGAGCAAATAGGCTTATTAAAACCAAAAAGGTCAAAATCTAATTATAGATTATTTTCAGAAGAAGATGTGACTAAACTTCAATTTATTAAGAAATCTAAAGAATTAGGTTTTACATTAAAAGAAATAAAAGAGCTCTTAGAACTCAGTTTAGATGATACAAGTACATGTTTAGAAATAAAAAAATAGCAGAGAAAAAACTAAGAAATATCCAAGAAAAATTATGCGCTTTGCAAAAAAAAGAAGAAATTCTATTAGAATTGATTAATTATTGTAAAAGCGGAAATCCCATATCTAAGTGTCCTATTATTAAAAAATTAGAAGAATAATCAAATAAATCCTTGACTCTGTAGTATACTACAGGCCTTAAATTAACTATATAAACCAAAATAGGAGGTTTTATATGTCTATAAATAAAGAAACAATAAGTGGAACAATTGGGACATTGGCTGCACTGCTTGGTGCTTCCTGCTGTATACTTCCTACTCTTTTAGTGATTTTTGGAATTTCTTTAGGTAGTGCTGGTGGCTTTTTTTCAAATTTAGAAGCTTATAGATGGTTATTTCTTGGTATTGGTTATTTATCTGTGGGTTATTCTATATATAGCCTTTATCTGAAAAATTGGATTAAAAGAAAAATATTTAATAAACCATCAATAAATTGTGCCTGTAAAGAAAATAAATTAAACAAATTTTCAAAAATCATAACATGGATTTCGTTGTTTTTACTGATTGTTGCGACCTTTTATCCGTATATTTTACCACTAATTTTTTAAATATTAATAAGGAGGTAATAAACCATGATTAGATTGAGAATAATTGGTATGACTTGTCAACATTGTGCTAAAACTATTAAAAAAGCAGTTGAAGGTCTTGAAGATGTTGAAAAAGTAAATATTTATTTTCCACAAGGATATGCTGAAATTGAAGGGAATAGTGATGTTAATAAAATTATTAAAGTTATTGAAAAAGCAGGATATAAGGCTGAAAAAATAAGCATTGAAAAAGATGTTTATATTTCTAAAGATCATGTATACGATCTTATAATTGTAGGGGGAGGTTCAGCTGGTTTTGCTGCTGCTATAAAAGTATCTGAATTGGGTGGTAAAGCACTAATCATAGAGAATGACGTTATAGGAGGAACTTGTTTAAATAGAGGCTGCGTCCCCACCAAGCACCTAATCGATATAGCAAAAACTTATTTTACACCAAAATCAAACCCTTTTAAAGGTATTGAGTTGTTACAAAAAAGATTGGATCTAGAACTTATTATTAATGAAAAGAACAAATTGTTAGATGAGTTAAGAAAAGAGAAATATTGGAATGTTTTGGATTCTTACAAATCTATTGAATACAAAAAAGGTGTTGCTGAGTTTATATCTGATGGAGTTATAAAAATAAATAATGAGAAACTAACATATAATAAAGTTGTAATAGCATCAGGAGCAAGACCTTTAATCCCTCCTATAAAAGGATTAGATAACATTAACTATATGACAAATAATGAAATTTTAAACATTAATTATTTACCAAAGCACTTATTAATTATTGGTGGTAGTGCAGTTGGATTAGAACTTGGACAAATTTTTCTGAGATTTGGTTCTAAAGTTACAATTATCGAAGCATTGTCTGATATTGCGTTTAACGAAGAGCCAGAAATTCGATCAGTTTTAAAAGATGCTTTACAAAAAGAAGGGATGAATATTTATACCTCTGCTAAGGTCATTAATATTTATAGGACAAATGATGAAATAGAAATAGAAGTAGAAATAAATGGAGTAAAAAATAGTATTAGAGGAACTGACCTATTGCTTGCAACAGGTAGAAAACCTAATACGGATAAATTAGAATTAAAAAATGTAAATGTTGAAACTGATGAAAGAGGTTTTATTAAAGTTAATAGATTCATGCAAACAACAAACCAAAAAATATATGCTGCAGGTGATTGTATTGGTGGATTAATGTTGGTTACTACTGCAGCTTTAGAAGGTGGAATAGCTGGTGAAAACGCAATTTTAGGCAATAAAAGAAAAGTTGATTATTTATCCATTCCACATGCTATTTTTACAGAACCTGAAATTTCAAGTGTTGGTTTAACGTTCAAACAAGCTTTAGAAAAGAAAATTGACGCAGAATATAGAGTTTTATATTTTGATATGGTTCCAAGAGCTCAAGCAATGAAAAAAGTTAATGGAACAGTGAAAATAGTAGTTGATAAAAAAAATAAAAGGATTTTAGGTATTCATATTTGTGGTTTTGATGCAGCTGATATAATCCACAAAGCAGTATTTTTAGTAAAATATGGGCTTACTATAAACGATGTTATCAAAATGACTGACGTTTATCCCACCCTTTCTGAATCAATAAAATTATGTGCACAAACTTTCATCAAAGATGTTTCAAAGCTTTCATGCTGTGCCGAATAATAATTGTTTGTATTATTAGCAGTTATGAGAATATTCATAACTGCTAACTGTTTTTACTAAAACTTAATATTTTTCTTAAAGTATTTCTTGAAATACCTAATTTTTGTGCCGTTATTACTTGATTTTTATTATTTTTTAAATACATCTTATGAGCTGTCAATTATAATAAAGATCTCACAATATAACATCTATGAGCTTATTCATGCAGGATATCTTAAAATCTGGCTCTATTTCCCAAGGATCACAAACACCTTTCTTATCTCTATTTACCCAGACAGAAAATAACCCAGCATTTTTAGCCCCTATTACATCAAAAGGGTTTGAGGAACCATATATACATTTGCATGATAACCATTAGTTTTTCTCAATAGATACAAATAAACAGCTGGATCAGGCTTAAAACTTTTTACTGGATCAACACTTATAATATCATCAAAATAATTAATTATCCCATTAAATTTCAATAACTCCACCAAATCATCAGGCTTTCCATTGGAAAAGGCATACATTCTTATGTTGTTTTCTTTTATTTTATCTAATGATATCTTTACATCAGAAAAGACAGGTAATTCTTTGTAAATATCTAATAAGTTTTTAATTTCAACTTCTGATAAATCAAGATTGTAATACTTTATTACATACTCAAGAGCCTGCTTAGTACATATTGAAAAATCCACATAATTTCTCATTAAACCTCTTCTAAAAGAATACTCAAGTTGTTTCTGTCTCCACATATCAACTACATTTAGAGCTAGCTCTTCATCTTTGACCAATCTTAATATTTGATTAAAAATTCCTTTTGTGTCAATTAATGTTCCATAAATATCAAAAGCAATTATTTTAGAAGATCTCATAGATACCTCACAATAATAATTTTTTAGTAGTAAAAAAGAGATTGCTTCAAAACTTTCACTTTACAAAATTCACAAAACTAAATTTGTTAGCAAAATTGATGCAATCTCTATATTTATTTACTGCAATGTTTTTAATACTTCTATGATGTCATCTGGCTCTGCCCTTTGAGTGTAATCAGCTTTTCCAAATGAATATCTAATTGTAAAGTCTTTATCTATTACAAATGTTGCTGGTACTGGTATTTCATATTTATCATTCCCATTATACTTTTCTAAATCATGTCCCAACTTTTTATAAATGGATACAACTTCATCAGGCAGTTTAAACACAAGCCCCAACCTTTTTGCAACCTTATTATCCATATCTAACAAAACATAAAACTTTATCGAATGTCTATCAACTGTAGATGCTGCCATGTTAGGCAACTCAGGTAAAACAGCCACAAGGACAGTTCCATACTTTTTGAAATCATCTAATCTGCTTTGTAGATAATTTAGCTGAAGATTACAATATGGACACCAGCCACCTCTATAAAAATTCAATACAACAGGCCCATCTTCAAGCAACTCACCAAGTCTAACCTCTTTTCCATCATAATTTGGAAGAGTAAAGTCAAATATTTTCTCTCCTACCTTAGGCAACTGCTCTTCTATCCCACTATTAATAAGATCCTCTGTAGCTTTCATCATGATAACCTTCACATTATCTGGAAGTTGTGAGAGTCTTTCTTTTTTAAAATTCTCAATTATCTCTTTTAATGTCATTACTGCCTCCTTATTGATTCCAGTTGGTTTACAACTAGTTTTATTGCATTTATTAAATAATATGAATTTTTATTTAGTTTTGATAGCATGATACCACCTTCTACAGCTGAAATAATGGAAAATGCTAAAGAATCAGAGTCTATTTCATCACTTATTTCCCCTTTTTTAACCCCTTCACTCAAAATATTAGAAATTGTCTTACTCCATTTATAAAAAATTCCTTTTAACACTTCTGATACATCTT